>CAZHBN010000282.1:0-5211 GCA_964530405.1 uncultured Ectothiorhodospiraceae bacterium | reverse complement strand
GGAAGCTCATCTCGATACGCTTGACGCCCTGGCCGTCGCAGCCGGGGCAGCGGCCGTCGCGGGTATTGAACGAGAAGCGTCCGGGGCCGTAGCCACGGATACGTGCCTCCTCGGTCTGGGCGAAGAGCCGGCGAATGTCGTCCCAGAAGCCCACATAGGTGGCGGGGCAGGAGCGTGGTGTCTTGCCGATGGGCGTCTGGTCCACTTCGAGCACCCGGTCGACGCTCTGCCAGCCTTCGATGGCATCGCAGCCGCGCAGGGGGGGGCGCTGTTTTTTGCGGCGCTCGGCGATGAGACGCTTTAGATTGCCGTGCACCACCTCCCGCACGAGTGTCGACTTCCCGGAGCCGGAGACCCCCGTTACGCAGACCAGCCGTGCCAGAGGAATGCGCGCGTCCACGTAGCGCAGATTGTGACGGTGGGCACCGGTGATGCGGATCTGCTCGTCGGCCTCGGCGCGGCGGTGTTCGAGCAGGGGATGGCGCAGTGGCGCCGCCAGGCAGCGGCCGGTTGTCGAGTTGGGGTTGGCGAGCAGGGCGTTGACATCGCCCGCGGCCACCACGCGGCCGCCGTGTAAGCCGGCGCCCGGACCCAGGTCGATCACGTGCTCCGCGCGGCGGATGGTGTCCTCGTCGTGCTCCACCACCACGATAGTGTTGCCCTTGCCTTCCAGGCGCGCGAGTGTGTCCAGCAGCATGCGGTTGTCCCGGGGGTGCAGGCCGATGGTGGGCTCGTCCATGATGTAGCACACGCCCTGAAGGTTGGAGCCGAGCTGTGCCGCGAGCCGGATGCGCTGCGCCTCCCCGCCGGAAAGCGTGGGCGCGCCGCGTTCCAGCGTCAGGTACCCCAGGCCGACTTCCCGGAGAAAGGCCAAGCGGTTGGCGATTTCCGGAATGATGTCCCGGGCGATCTCCGCCTCGCGCCCGGTGAGAGCGAGCTGGGAGAACGTCGTTGCCGCCTGCTCCACGGATTCCGCCGTGAAATCGGCGATGCTGCGTCCATCGAGACGAACCGCCAGCGCGACCGGGTTGAGGCGCCGCCCGTCACAGGCTGCACAGGTTTCCGGGGCGGCATCGTCCGCGTCGCCCGGTGTCCAGGCACGTTCCTCGCCGGTCTGCTCGGCGTCGAATCCGGGTAGCACTTCACCGGTGCCGTAGCAGCCCGGGCACCAGCCGTGCTTGGAGTTGTAGGAGAAAAGCCGCGGGTCCAGCGCTTCGAAGCTGCGTCCACAGCCGGGACAGGCACGTTCGGTGGATAGCAGCAGGTCATCGCCATCGTGCTCCACTTTCACCGTGCCCTTGCCGTAATCCAGGGCCTGCTCCAGCGCGGAGCGCAGGGCGTGCTCGTTATCCGCATCCACCGTGATGGCCGCCACCGGGAGGTCGATGTCGTGCTCCTGGTAGCGATCCAGGCGCGGCCAGTCATCCGTGGGCAGATCGTCTCCGTCCACCCGCAGATGCGGGAACCCTTTGCCCGCTGCCCATTTGGCCAGATCCGTGTAGTACCCCTTGCGGGCGGTGACCAGTGGCGCCAGCAGGCGGATACCTCGCCCGCGGTAGTCGCGCAGCAGCCGTGCGACGATGGCCTCGGTCGTCTGCTCTTCGATGGGAATGTCGCAGTCCGGGCAGTGCTGGGTGCCGAGCTTGACGAAGAGCAGCCGCAGGAAATGGTAGACCTCGGTCATGGTCGCGACCGTACTCTTGCGACCGCCCCGGCTGGTGCGCTGCTCGATGGCCACCGTTGGCGGAATGCCGAAGATGGCGTCCACGTCCGGGCGTGCTGCCGGCTGGACGAATTGCCGAGCGTAAGCGTTGAGGGATTCCAGGTAACGCCTCTGCCCCTCGTTGAACAGGATGTCGAAGGCCACCGTGGACTTGCCCGAGCCGGATATTCCGGTGATCACTGTCAGCTTGTTGCGCGGCACGTCCACATCGATGCCCTTGAGATTGTGCTCGCGGGCGTGGTGAACGTGGATCTGGTCGCGGCGGGCGTAGGCCGGGGCGGCGTCGCGTACCGCGGCGCCGCTGTGTCCGGCGTCGGCGAGGTGCGTCATGTCCCGAGCGTCGCTGTAGGCGAGCAGAGCACGGCCGGTATGGCTCGCACCCTCGGCCATGATCGTCTCCGGCGGACCGGTGGCGATCACTTCGCCGCCCCGGTCGCCGCCTTCCGGCCCCAGGTCCACGATCCAGTCGGCCGCCTGCATGACATCGAGATTGTGCTCGATGACCACCAGGGAGTGCCCCGCCGCGATCAAGCGGCGGAACGCGCGCAGCAGTACCGCCACATCGTCGAAATGCAGGCCGGTGGTGGGCTCGTCGAACAGGAACAGCAGCCGCTCGCGCTCGCGCTTGCGGCCGGCCACCCTGGCCAGATAGCCGGCGAGTTTGAGGCGTTGCGCCTCGCCGCCGGAGAGCGTCGGTACCGGCTGACCGAGCTTGAGGTAGCCGAGACCCACGCCTTCCAGGGGCTCCAGCGCACGCTGCACATCCGGGTAATCGGCGAAGAACGTCACCGCCTCGGTAACGGTCATCTCCAGCACTTCGGCGATGGAGCGTGGCCGGGTGTCGCCACCTTTCGATGGTGCCAGCTTCACCTCGAGCAACTCGTCGCGATAGCGCCGGCCGTCGCAGTCCGGGCAGCGCAGGTAGACGTCGGAGAGGAACTGCATCTCCACGTGCTCGAAGCCGTTGCCGCCGCAGGTAGGGCAGCGGCCGTTGCCCGCGTTGAAGCTGAAGGTGCCCTTGGTATAGCCGCGTTCGCGGGCCAGTGGCTCGGCGACGAAGGCCTTGCGGATGGCGTCGAATGCGCCCACGTAGCTCGCGGGATTGGAGCGGGTGGTCTTGCCGATGGGTGACTGGTCCACCAGGATGACGTCGTCGATCGCCTCGTGTCCCTCGATCCGCTCGTGTCTCCCGGGGGCATCGGTGGGACGGCCCTTGAGCTTGCGCAGACCGTTGTAGAGCACTGTGCTCATGAGCGTGGACTTACCCGAGCCGGAGACGCCGGTAAGCACCGTGAGCCGCTCCAGCGGCAGCTGCACATCGATGCCGCGGAGATTGTGCTCGGCCGCTCCCCGCACGCTGATCCAGCGTTCCGGCGACGAGTGCGACGACGGTTTCTCGGCCACGATGCGGCGACGGCCCGTGAGGTAGTCGGCCGTCAGCGATGACTGCGCCTCGAGCAGCGCCGGCGGCGCGCCCTGGAAGACGATGTCGCCACCGCGCTCGCCGGGTCCGGGGCCGATGTCGATGAGCCGGTCGGCGGCGAGCATCACCTGGGGGTCATGCTCCACCACTAACAGGGAGTTCCCGGCATCGCGCAGCCGGTGCATGATCTCGACGATGCGCTGCATGTCCCGTGGATGGAGGCCGATGCTGGGTTCGTCGAGCACGAACAGCGTGTTGACCAGCGAGGTGCCGAGCGCGGTGGTGAGATTGATGCGTTGGACCTCACCGCCCGATAGCGTGCGTGACTGGCGGTCGAGGGTGAGATAGCCGAGCCCCACCTCGGTGAGATAACGCAGGCGTGAGCGAATGCCCTCGAGCAGCAGCTCTGCGGCGTCGTCCAGGGGCGCGGGCAGCGATACGTCCTGGAAGAACCGGTAGGTGCGCTCGATGGGCAGGCGCATGAGGTCGTGCACGTTGAGCCCGGGCAACGTGGCCAGACGCTCCGGCGCCAGCGTGGCACCATGGGGCCGGAAGCGCGGCTCGTGCCCGAGTGCGGCGTCGGCGTCATCCCGGGAGCCGAGCCGCCACGCGAGGGCTTCGGGTTTGAGGCGCGCGCCGTGGCATACGGGGCAGAGGTCGTAGCTGCGGTATTTCGATAGCAGCACGCGTACGTGCATCTTGTAGGCTTTCGACTCCAGCCAGTCGAAATAGCGTTGCACGCCGTACCAGGTGTCGGGCTCGTCCCAGTCGCCTTCGCCGTCGACCACCCAGTCGCGGTCGCCGTCGTCCATTTCCTGCCAGGGCACGTCGGTGGGAATGCCGCGGCGCTTGGCATAGCGCATGAGATCGCGCTGGCATTCCGCCGACTGCCCGGATTGCCACGGGCGGATCGCGCCCTCGGCGAGACTCAGGCGGGGATCGGGGATCACCAGGGAGTAGTCGATACCCATCACGCGGCCGAAACCGCGACAGTGATCGCAGGCCCCCATGGGCGAGTTGAACGAGAAAAGATTCGACTGCGGCTCGCGGTAGTGGATGTTGCAGTCGGGACAGTGCAGTTGCGAGGAGAAGCGGTGCACCGCTACGACGTTCCGTTCGGCGTCGAGGATCTGCACGGCGACGTGGCCACGCCCGTGATGCAATGCCGCTTCGAGTGCCTCGACGATGCGATCGCGGCGGTCGTCGCTGAGGCGGACGCGATCCTGGGTGACCGTCAGAACGCCATCGTCGTCCTCGATCCGGGTATAGCCCTGGCGCTCGAGAAGCTGGCGGATTTCCTCCGCGCTGAAGTTCTCCGGTACGTGGACGCGGAAGCGGATGACGGCGCGCTCTTCCGGGGCGCGTTGCAGCAAGCGCACGAAAATGCCGTCGGGGCTGTCCCGCTGGACGTGTCGCCCGCAGCCGTTGCAGTAGAGAGTGCCGGCACGAGCGTAGAGCAACTTCAGGTGATCGTTGAGCTCGGTCATGGTGCCCACCGTGGAGCGGGAGGTGCGCACCGGGTTGGTCTGGTCGATGGCGATGGCCGGCGGGATGCCGTCGATGCGGTCGGCGGCGGGTTTGTCCATACGGTCGAGGAATTGCCGCGCGTAGGGGGAGAACGTCTCCACGTAGCGGCGTTGTCCCTCCGAGTACACGGTATCGAAGGCGAGCGACGACTTGCCGGAGCCGGATACGCCGGTGACGACCACCAGCTCCCCCAACGGCAGGTCGAGATCCAGGTCGCGAAGGTTGTTCTGGCGTGCGCCGCGGATGCGGATGACGTCGTCGCTCAAGGCGGGCTCCCATCGTTGACTGGGCGATCCGCCATTATGCCGGTTTTACGGGAAACCATTAAGGCAACGCTGGACGATTCCCATCGCCATCTGCGCTTCACGGCGAGCCCGGCTCGCGAGCGCGCCGATCGGCTGGCGAGAAGTGGGAACGTCCAGCGTTTTCCGGACTCAACAGGTTCTTCGCGAACCCTTCGTGCGGCGCCCTGCTACGGCACTTTCACCGTCACGACGCCGTCTCGAGAATGACGAACTCGACGCGCCGGTTCTGCTGG
>CAZHBN010000281.1:3349-5225 GCA_964530405.1 uncultured Ectothiorhodospiraceae bacterium | reverse complement strand
CACCGCCTCTCGCCGGCCGTGGAGGAGGTGCTCTATCCGGCGATGGAGGATTTCAAGATCGACATCCTCATCGGCGAGGGGCCGGCCGCCCGTTCGATCAAGCTGGACCTGCCACCATTCACCCTGGTGGGCGCCACCACCCGGGCTGGGCTGCTCACATCGCCGCTACGCGACCGCTTCGGCATCGTGCAGCGCCTGGAGTACTACAGCGTCGAGGACCTCACCGCCATCGTGCGCCGATCCGCGGAGCTTTTGGCCCTTGCCATCGAGCCGGCCGGCGCCACGGAGATCGCGCGACGCTCCCGTGGAACGCCACGGATTGCCAACCGTCTCCTTCGCCGGGTCCGTGACTATGCCGAGGTCAAGGCCGACGGCCGCATCACGGGCGAAGTCGCCGAGGCGGCGCTGTCGTTGCTCGAAGTCGACACCAACGGCTTCGACGTCCAGGACCGCCGACTACTCGCCGCGATTATCGAGAAATTCGACGGCGGTCCAGTGGGGCTCGACAACCTCGCTGCGGCCATCGGCGAGGAACGTGGCACCATCGAGGACGTGATAGAGCCTTACCTCATTCAGCAGGGCTTCCTCCAGCGCACCCCCCGCGGTCGCATGGCCACGCGCAGCGCGTGGCGCCACTGCGGCTTCAGCCCGCCGCCCCGGGGTGAGCTGCCCGGCGACCTCTTCGACGAATCATAGGGGGCCACGGTGCGCCCGCTCCGCCCACGCTCGCTGCTCTCGCTAATACTCTTCGGCTTCGGCGTGGTGATCCTGCCGCTGTTCGTCGCCCTGGGCTATGCCGGCGTCTATGTCGACCGGCTCTCCGAACAGGCCCAGACGACGGTCTACGACGCCGCACGCGCGATCCAGCTCTCCAGCAACCTGGACGATGTGCTAACCCGACTGGAACGGGCGGCGCGGCAGTACCTGGTGCTCGATGACGCCGGCCTGCTCGATGTCTACCGCGATGCACACGAGCAACTACAGGAAAATGTGCTCCGCCTGCGCCAGATCGCCGCCACCGTGGACCAGCAGCGCCTGCTGGAGACCCTCGAGACCGAAGAGGCGGACCTCTTCGATTCGCTCACCGCCGAGCAGCCGCCCGCCGAAGGCCTCGACCAGGAGGCGGTCGCGGAGCGCTTCATCGGCCTCGGCGAGCTCGCCGATGGTGTCCGCGCCCGAAGTAACGACGTCATCGACCGCGAGGTCGCCCGCATGCAGCGCCTCGGCGCGATGGCGCAGCGCTGGCTGTTCTGGATGGGCGCGGCCCTGCTGCCGCTCACGCTGATATCCGCAGGCATATTCACGGTGCTCATCTCCCGCCCAATCCGCGAGGTCGAAGGCGCCATTCGCCGGCTCGGCGCCGAACAGTTCGACACCCCTGTCGAGGTCTCCGGCCCCCGGGACCTGGAGGTTCTCGGCGAGCGGCTGGACTGGCTGCGCCAGCGCCTGGTGGAGCTCGAGAACCAGAAGACACGCTTCCTGCGCCACGTCTCCCACGAGCTCAAGACGCCATTGACCTCGATCCGGGAATCGAGTCAGTTGCTGAGCGACGAGATCGTGGGCCCGCTCAACGACGAGCAACGCGAGATCTCCGCGATTCTCCACGACAGTGGCCGCCGCCTGCAGGACCTCATCGAGGATCTCCTCGACTTCTCCCGCACTCAGAATCGCACGCCTGAGCTCAGCATTCGCACCGTATCCCTCGAGCAGATCGTCACCGCCGTACTCGCACGCCACAAGGCCGCCATTCGCGCAAGGGGAGTGACGCTGCGACGCGACCTGCAACGCGGTCGCCTGGAGGGAGACGCCGAGAAACTGGAAACGGTAGTCGACAATTTGATATCCAATTCCGTGAAATTCTCTCCGAAGGGCGGCA
>CAZHBN010000281.1:0-3249 GCA_964530405.1 uncultured Ectothiorhodospiraceae bacterium | reverse complement strand
CTCAAGGCCATCGAGGAAAGCCTGCAACGTCGCGACCGCCGAACCAACACCGAGGAATAGCATGGCAAACGCATACCGCATCCTGGTAGTGGACGATGATCCCGGTGTCCTTCGTCTGCTCTCCATTCGCCTCAAATCCCAGGGGTACGAGGTCGCCACGGCACAGAGCGGCGAAGAGGCGCTATCGAATTTCACCGGTGTGCGCCCGCACCTCGTGATCACCGACCTGCGCATGGACGGCATGGACGGGATGGCGCTCTTTCAGCATCTGCGCGATCAGCACCCCACGCTGCCGGTGATCATCCTCACCGCCCACGGCTCCATTCCCGAGGCGGTACAGGCGACCAAGAACGGTGTGTTCGGTTTCATCACCAAGCCGTTCGAGGCCCCGTATCTGCTCCAGCAGGTGGAAAGCGCGCTTCGCCTCTCCGGCGCCATTCCCACCGACGAGGACAGTACCGCCGACAACGCCTGGCGGGAGCACATCATCACCCGCAGCCCGGAGATGGAGGACGTGCTCGAGCGCGCGCGCATGGTCGCGCCCAGCGAGGCGAGCGTGTTCATCCACGGCGAGAGCGGCTCGGGCAAAGAGCTGCTCGCCCGCGCCGTGCACAATGCCAGCCGCCGCGCCTCGGGAGCGTTCGTAGCCGTCAATTGCGGCGCAATCCCGGAAAACCTGCTGGAATCCGAGCTTTTCGGTCACAAGAAGGGCAGCTTTACCGGCGCCACCAGCGACCACGAAGGGCTCTTTCACGCCGCCGACGGGGGCACGCTGTTCCTCGACGAAATCGGCGACATGCCCCTGTCGCTGCAGGTGAAGCTATTGCGCGTTCTCCAGGAGCAGCAGATCCGGCCTGTCGGCTCCACCAATCCCGTGCCGGTGGACGTACGCATCATTTCGGCCACCCACCGCGATCTCGAGCACGAGATGGGAGAAGGCCGCTTCCGCGAAGATCTCTACTACCGGCTCAACGTGGTTTCGCTGGCGCTGCCGTCCCTCGCCGACCGCCGCGAGGACATTCCGCTGCTCGCCAGCCACTTTCTCCAGCAACTCGCAGAGAAGTACGACAAGCCCCTGCGCGGATTCGCCCAGGAGGCCCTGGAGCGACTCGTCAGCGCACCCTGGCCGGGTAACGTGCGCCAGCTCTACAACGTGGTCGAGCAGGTGGCAATCCTGTCCACGACGCCGATCGTCTCCGACGAGCTGGTGCGCAAGGCCTTGCGCGACGACACACCGGGTCTGCCGGCGTTCGCCGACGCCCGGCGGGACTTCGAGCGGGACTACCTGGTGAAGCTGCTCCAGATCACCCAGGGGAATGTGACTCAGGCCGCCCGCCTCGCCAAACGCAACCGCACCGAGTTCTACAAGCTGCTCAACCGTCACGAGCTCAATCCAGGTATGTTCAAGCACGCCCGAACCTGAGGCAGCCCGGATACCCACGGCCGGCGTCGCCGCCGGACTACGCCGACGGCGACGCCGGGCCCATTCGCCGCGACACGACGCCGTAACACAGCTGTCGCCGGGCAACGACATTCCCGGGCAAAGCAAAATTAAAACAAAAAAAACAGATAGTTATCACTCCCACAACGAAGTCGATCCGGATCGAATCGACCCGGCCGTGGCCGCCGCCGATGTCTCTGCTAGTATCTCTCCCATCGCAAGGCGGCAAAGCCCGCATGCACAAGCAACTGTTTTCGCGCCTGCAGACTCTAAAAAGCCCCGTCACCCCCTCATTCCGGTCTGCAGGTGCTTTCTCTTCACGCCCCCGGCCACCCGCCGGGGGTTTTCGTTTGCCGCCACATCCCGACGCAGCGCCCGCGTGCATACCGTGCGACACTCCCGGCTTGCCGCAGGCGGGTGGTATGGCTACATTGGCCGCCACTCGGACAGCGGAGGCAGCGGTGACCGGACCCACCGACAAGGCGACGGCATTCTCCTGGCCGGTGCGCGTCTATTACGAGGACACCGATTGTGGCGGGATCGTCTACCACACCGCCTACCTGCGCTACATGGAACGTGCCCGCACCGAATGGCTGCGCCAGCTCGGGTTCGGCCAGGAGTCGCTTCGGCGGGAACTCGACCGTGTCTTCGCGGTCCGCTCCCTGGACATCGACTACGAGCGCCCGGCGCGCCTCGACGATGCGCTGACGGTGATCACCCGCGTCAGCCGACCACGGCGTACCGCGCTGCACTTCGACCAGCGCATCGTCAACGAAGCCGAGCAGGCGCTCTGCCAGGCCGGCGTCACGGTGGTGTGCCTCGACGCCGCAGGTCTGCGACCGCGCCCGCTGCCACAAATTCTTGCTGCGGAGATTGCCGATGTCGGTTGATCTGACCTTCAGCCACCTCATTCTAGAGGCGAGTTTCGTCGTCCAGCTCGTGATGCTGACGCTGCTGGCCGCCTCGGTGGCCTCCTGGGCACTCATTTTTCGAAAGCGCCGCGCGCTCAAGCAGGCGCACAACGGCGCCGAAGCATTCGAGGACCGCTTCTGGTCCGGGGGGAACCTGGCCGAAATCTACGCTCAGGTGCAAACGCCCCACGAAGAGACCGGCGGCATGGAACGCATCTTCCGCGCCGGCTTCCGCGAATTCTCGCGCATGCGCAAGCACGGCGCCGGCGGCGAGCCCACCGTGGAGGCCGCACACCGCGCCATGCGCGTCGCGCTCTCGCGGGAGAGCGATGCGCTGGAAGCCTACGTACCGTTTCTCGCCACGGTGGGCTCCACCAGCCCTTACGTGGGACTCTTCGGCACCGTCTGGGGCATCATGAACGCCTTCATGGCACTTGGGCAGATGCAGCAGGCGACGCTCACCACCGTGGCCCCCGGTATCGCCGAAGCGCTGATCGCCACCGCCATGGGCCTGTTCGCAGCAATTCCGGCCGTTGTGGCGTATAACCGCTACGCGAGCCAGATCGAGCGGTTGATCAACCGTTACGAGATTTTCGTCGAGGAGTTCACCAGCATCCTCCAGCGTCACGTGCAAAGCCAGCCCTCGGGCGCCGCCGCCCGCAGCGCCGCGGAATGACCGCGAGGAGAGCGCCGTGCCGAGCACTCTGACCCCGGCCACCCGACGCATCCGACGCCGCCCGATGGCGGAGATCAACGTCGTCCCCTACATCGACGTCATGCTCGTGCTGCTGGTCATCTTCATGGTCACAGCGCCTCTGCTTTACCAGGGCGTGGAGGTCGACCTGCCCCGGCAGAGCGCCGAGCCGATGGCCCAGCAGGACCAGGAGCCGGTAATCG
>CAZHBN010000280.1:0-5234 GCA_964530405.1 uncultured Ectothiorhodospiraceae bacterium | reverse complement strand
CGGCCGCGTCGCTAGCGTTGTGGATTCCTCATCGGCAACGACAGCACCTGTTCCGGGTCGGGAAGCTCGGGAGGCTTGCCGTTCGCCGACATCTTGGCCCGCTCGCGGTATTCCCGGGGCGGCTGGCCCACGTAGCGGTGGAAGATGCGGGTGAAGTAGGAGAGGTCGCGGAAGCCGACGTTGTAACAGACATCCGTGATGGAGGCGCCCGGGTGCTTGAGCATGCGCATGGCTTCGGCGATACGCCGGCGCAGGAGGTATTCCTGGAAGGTGGTGCCGAAATGGCGCTTGAATGCCCGGCTGAACTGAAAAGGGCTCAGGCCGCAGATACTCGCCACGTCGGCCTGGGCGATCTTCTCGTGGAGGTGACGGTCGATGAACGACAGGGCGTTCTCCAGGGCTCGTGTCTGCGCCGTCGACGGCGTATCCGGCGGCCGCACCCGTGCCTCCGCGGGGATTCGGTAGGGGGCCGAGGCGACGCCGCGCTCCGTTCTGCCCGGTGCGCGTGCATCCGCCTGGCGCACCGCGGCGAGCACCTCGACGACCGCGAGAAACCGGTTGATGTCCACCGGCTCCACGAAGTAGTCCCAGACCCGGGTCCGGAACGCCCAAACGGCGAGCGCCTCGGAATGGGCCTGGGTGATCATCAGAATGGGCACGCTGGGTACGCGCTGCTTCGCGTTCTGGAGGTCGGCGAGTCCGGGGAGGTCCGGGTAGTCGTACTGAAAGCACGCCGTGACGGGATTGAGCTCGGACATCATGGGCACGGGGTCGGCGTTGCGGGCGATGGTGCTTACCGTGTAGCCGTTATCCCGTAACGCGTCGATATGCTTGCGGTCGTTGTCATTCCCCAATGCGCGCTCGACGATGAGCACGGCACCCCCAGACTCCATGCTTGCTGCCCCCAAGCTGCCCGGCGATCGCAGTGATGACGTACTGTTTTACCGTCAATATAGCTGAAAGCGTGCATGGGTCACGGTCTTTATCGCCTGTGGTTTGCGCAGTGCATCACTTTCTGATGAATGGTCGCCGTCGCTAGCGCGGATCCCGTGGCTCAGCCGTGCATTGCACGTGTGCCGAGGGTCGAGCGTAGTGCCCGGGGCAGTGGCTCGTCGGTGATCACCACGTCGTAGTCCGCTACGGTGCCGGCATTGCAGCTCGCCCGGGTGTCGAACTTGGTGCTGTCGATGAGTACGGCGGTAAGCCGCGCGTTGGCCACCAGTCCCTCCCTGGCCATGACCTCGTCATCGTTGTAGTCGTACAGCCGCCCCCAGCGGTCCATGGCGCCCACCGACACGACGCCGACGTCCACGCGGTAACGCTCGAAGAAGCGCCAGGCGTCGCCGCCGATGATGTCCTGGTCCCGCTGGCGCACGCGTCCGCCGGCGATGGTGAGCTGGCAGCTCGGGTGATGGCAGAGGTGGCGCGCCGCATGCAGGTTGTTGGTCATGATCTGCAGTCCCTCGCGCACCGTGAGCGAGGCGGCGAGCTGTTCCACCGTGGTGCCCGTGCCGAGAAACAGCGACTGATTGTCGCCGATGACCTCCAGGCAACGCTGGGCGATCCGTCGTTTGCCGGCGGCATTGACGATCCGCCGTTGATCGTAGGCGACGTTCTCGTGGTCCGGGAACGGCAGTACCTCACCGTGACGGCGCAGAACCAGGCCCTTGCCCGCGAGCCCCCGTATGTCGGTGCGGATCGTCTGCACCGAGACCGCGAACCGCTCGGCGAGCGCGGTGATGGTCTGGCGTCCCTCGCAGTTGACCAGGGCGAGCAGGCGGTGCTGTCGATCGATCGAGCTCACGGCGGTCTACCTCCTGACGAAAGCCGGATACGGTAAAAGCGAAAATTTACGGCATCGTAACGAAAGCCATGTGTCACGGTGTTGTAAGCCGGCGCCCGTAGATTGTGCGGCGCACACTCACAACGCCGGAGAGTGATACATGGTTCATCGAATGCTTCGTACAGCCGCGCTCGGCGCGCTGATCGGCCTGCCCGTGGCAGGCCACGCTGCCGATCCGCTGGTGCTCTATACCAGCCAGCCGACGACTGACGCCCAGCAGACCGTGGATGCGTTCCAGAAGGCGCATCCGGACATCGAGGTGGAGTGGGTTCGTGACGGCACCACCAAACTCATGGGCAAGCTCCGCGCCGAGCTCGAGGCGGGGGTCGTCAAGCCGGACGTGCTGCTAATCGCGGATACGGTGAGCATGGAGTCGCTCAAGCGTGACGGCCATCTCCAGGCTTACCTGAGCGAGCACCGCGACGCGTACGACAGCAGTCTGTACGAGTCGCAAGGGCACTATTACAGCACCAAGCTCATCACCACGGGGATTGTCTACAACACCCGCGCCGCCGAACGGCCGGCGAGCTGGCAGGATCTCACCGGCGACGCCTATGCCGGCCAGGTGACCATGCCCAGCCCTCTGTACTCCGGGGCCGCGTTGATCCACCTCGCGACGCTGACGGACGCTCCGGCGCTCGGATGGGAGTACTACCGAGCGCTCAGCGCCAACGGTGCCAGCGCCCAGGGCGGCAACGGCGGCGTGCTGAAGGCCGTGGCCTCGGGCACTAAAGCCTACGGCGTGGTCGTGGATTTCCTGCCGATACGCGAGTCCGCGAAAGGCGCACCGGTGGAATTCGTTTTCCCGGAGGAGGGTGTGAGTGCGGTGACCGAGCCGGTGGCGATCATGGCCGGCGCCGAGCATCCGGATGCGGCGCGGGCGTTCGTGGATTTCGTCCTCTCCCGCGAGGGCCAGGAGCTAGTGCGCAGTCAGGGCTATCTGCCGGCCCGCGACGACGTGGCCGCTCCGGAAGGCTTCCCATCGCGTGAGAACATCGAGCTCCTGCCCCTCGACGCGGAGCGGGCGCTGGACAACGCCGAAACGTTCAAGCAACGCTTCAGCGAGATCTTCGGAAGCTGATGGCTCGGGGGCTCGCTCGGATCGGCAGCCAGCGCCACTGGCTGCCGGTCGTTTACCTGGCTCCGGTGGCCGTGCTGGCGCTGGCACCGACGCTGCGGCTGCTGGTGGAAGCCTTCGGGGGCCTCCAGCAGGGCGTCGACGCACCCCTTTGGCGCATCCTCGGTGCCGCGACCACATGGCGGGCGCTTTGGCACAGTCTCTACACCGCGGGTCTCGGTACGGTGATCTCGCTGCTCCTGGGCGGGCTCTTCGCGGTGAGCATCACGCTCACCGACGTACGCGCGAAGGCCGCGTTCGTTTTCGCGTTCATGCTGCCGATGATGATACCGCCGCAGGTCACGGCTCTGAGCTGGCTGCAGCTTTTCGGGCCGGCGAGCCCGGTGCTCAACACGCTGGGGCTGGCACCGCCGCTAGGCAGTCCGCAGCCGCTGTACTCGGCGAACGGCATCGCGTTGTTGCTCGGGATCCAGCATGCACCCCTGGTCTTTCTGGCGCTGCGCACGAGCCTGCTCAACCTGCCCGGCGACCTCATCGCCGCGGCGCGCATCAGCGGGGCGCGCCAGCGCGAGGTGTGGCGGGATGTGATTCTGCCGCTGTCCCGAAACGGCCTGGTCGCCGGTGGCGCCATGGCGTTCGTTTCGGCCCTGGGCAATTTCGGCATCCCCGCGATGCTGGGTATTCCCGCTTCCTATTACGTTCTGCCGACGCTGATCTACCAGCGCTTGGCCGGGTTCGGGAACGACATGCTGAGCGAGGTCGCCGCATTGTCGCTGCTGATTGCCGTACTCGCCGTCGCGGGCGTGCTCGTTCAGCAACGTCTCACCGCGGCGGGGGTCGGTACGCTGGCCGGCAGCGGCGGTCGGCCACAGCGGTTCCGGCTCGCCGGGGCCAGGCCCTGGGTGGAAGCGTTGCTGACCGCCGTCCTCGCTCTGATACTGGTCGCGCCGCTGGGTGCGTTGGTGATCAGCTCGCTCGTACCGGCGCTCGGCGTGCCGCTGTCCGGCGATACCGTCACCCTGGGCGCTTACCGGGAGATGCTCGATCGCCAGGGTGTGACCGCCCGGGCGTTCGGCAACAGTCTGCTGCTCGCCGGCGGCGCGGCGGTTGTGCTGATGAGCGTGTGCCTGCCCCTCGCCTATCGCCTGCGTCGTTGCCCCGCCAGGGTGCAGGCGATGGTGACCAGCATACTCGAGCTGCCCTACGCGTTGCCGGGCGTGGTGCTCGCCATCGCCTGCATTCTGCTGTTCGCACGGCCATTGCCGGTGGTGGAGATATCCCTCTACGGCTCGCTTGCGCTGATATTCGTGGCCTATCTGGCACGGTTTCTCACGGTGGCGTTGAAGCCGGTCGCCAGCGGCCTGGCGGAGCTGGATGGTTCCCTGGAAGAGGCCGCCCGGCTCGCCGGTGCGGGGGCGCTGCGCCGGTTGCTCGACATTGTGCTGCCGCTGGTCGCGCCGGCGGTGTTCGCCGGTGGACTGCTGGTCTTTCTCATCGCGGTCAACGAGCTGACCGTCTCGGCACTGCTGTGGAGTGCCGGCAACGAGACGCTGGGCGTGTTGATCTTCAATCTCGACGAGGGCGGCAACAGTGTTCTCGCCTCTGCCGTGGCCGTGCTGGTGGTCGCAATGGTCGCGGTCATGATGCTCGCGCTGACCCTGCTCGCCCCGCGGCTGCCCAAGGGGGTCATACCGTGGCAGAGCTGATGCTGGACGATGTCACCAAGCGCTTTGACGGGCGTGCGGCCGTACACGGCCTCTCCCTCGCCATCGAGCCCGGAGAGTTCGTGGCGCTGCTGGGGCCCAGCGGATGCGGCAAATCCACCACGCTGCGTCTGCTCGCGGGGTTCGAGACGCTGAGTGCCGGGAGCATCACCCTGGGCGGACGGTGTCTGGCCGACGCCACCGATCACGAGCCTCCCGAGCGGCGCAACATGGCGATGGTCTTCCAGTCATATGCCTTGTGGCCGCACATGAGCGTGGCGGACAACGTGGGCTACCCGCTCAAGTTACGAGGGGTGAAGGGGCCGGACTACCGCGCGCGTGTCCGCCGGGCGTTGGAGACCGTCGAGCTGGACGAGCTCGCGGGGCGGCGCCCGGAGGCATTGAGCGGCGGCCAGCGTCAGCGCGTCGCCCTGGCCCGCTGTCTGGTCACCGAGCCCGCGGTGGTGCTTCTCGACGAACCCCTCGCCAACCTGGACCGGCACCTGCGTTCGGCCATGGAAGAGCATTTCCGCGCATTCCACCGGCGCACCGGTGCCACCATGATCTACGTAACTCACGACCAGTCCGAGGCGATGTCACTGGCCGACCG
>CAZHBN010000279.1:0-5258 GCA_964530405.1 uncultured Ectothiorhodospiraceae bacterium | reverse complement strand
CCGGTCGCATGATGGACGCCGACGAGGCCGAGCGCTCGGGCCTGGTCGCCCGCGTGGTCCCCGCCGATCAGCTGCTCGAGGACGCCGTCGCCACGGCTGCCAGGATCGCCGGCCACTCCCTGCCCTCCACCATGCTCATCAAGGAAGCCGTCAACCAGGCCTTCGAAACCCCGCTGCGTGACGGCCTGCGCCAGGAACGGCGCCTGTTCCAGTCCACCTTCGCCACCGAGGACCAGAAGGAAGGCATGGCCGCATTTGTCGAGAAGCGCAAGCCGGATTTCCGGCACCGCTGACGAGTGGCAAAATGACGCGCCGGGGCGGCATGTTGCAATGTCTCCCCGGCCTCCCATGTCAGACGTGCATCATGCACCGACAGAACTACGCGCCTTCTTTCCTGCGGTTACCGCAGAGGAGCTAGCGATCGCCGCGTGCTTTCGGGACGGTACATTGCAGTCCATTAATGGGCGACACTTGCGTCCGAGTATTCGCTTGGTGCAGTATCACGCTCAAATACGTGACATGGAAGGCAGCGTCGCGTGAAGAAGGTTGCCTGCACAGGGAAGGGATTATCGATGCAAACCCGCCGTAATCACGTCCGATAGCAAGCAGGGTTCTCAGAAATACCGGCGAATGACTGTGCGCTGACTGGCGTATGGTGACCAATTCTGGTATTGGCGAGTAACGATTCGTGCTCTTTCGATGGTGGATTCTCCACTTCACTCCATTTTTTATGTTGGTGCTGTATGTGGAGGTGTGTAACAACAGCGTATGGCGGAAGAATAACCGCGCAACATGCCGCGCCGGGGTTACGCTCATCGCGTAAGGGATTTCGTGAGAGAACGGACAGGAGAATGAAAGTGAAGAGTATCGTTTTTTATTTGCTTCTCTATACTAGGCCATTTGCTGGGTTTGTTTTGAGAGCCATCGGTGGCTTCAGTTTGCTCGGTGCTATAGTGCTTGGCGCGGGGCAAGGTCTTAATGGTTTTGAGTTGGTGCCTTCCCTGGTTATGATCTTGTTGGTCATCGTTTCATTTGGGGCTTTTGTTCTTAAAGAAAAATACACGGACGTGTTGTTGCGCTTGCAGCCAGAAGGTGCCGCCTACAGCTTCTACGATTAATGTGCCTTATACTCGACGTATCGCACAGCTCCGCGGTCCCAATACCGGTGACGATGAGACGGATTCCCGAAACCCGTCGTAGGGTTCTCTCTGAGGAGTCCGGAGTTCTGGCTCGTCACCGTGGCGCTCACGTCGGCCCTGCCGTGTTCAGCATATCAAGGAAGATGAAGAGAATGATGGAGGCGTTCAGGAAAAGGCGGGCGATCAAGTCATATGTCAGGCGCCTTCCCGGGCTGTTGGCCAGGGACTACGGGAAAACGGGAACTTACACGCCGACTCAGATAGAAAGAACGATCGAGCGGCACGGTCTCAAGGCTGCCTATGCGTGCTATGGGATCGCGATGTTTTCCGATCGGCTGTCGTTCGATAAGCATCACCAAGAGGCGGGCGAGCATTGTGACTATGACGCCATGCGCCGCGAGATTGCAGACGAACACTTCGGAGGCGATCCCGGATTCGACACCGGTGATATCGAGTCCGTGTCGGCCAGCTATGGGGGCCATCCGGAAGAAGCCGGAAGTGCTTCTGAGGGACCTGGAGACGGTGGCAGCCACTGACAGGAGAAGTGCGGAATGACCGCACGGACGCTCCTTGAATCGGTTGAAGGATTGGACGAGGCGCATGGTCGCGCCGATGCCGGTACGTGCCGCATTGGCATCTGCCTCCGCCTCAAGTGCCGGGGGCGCCATCTGCCGGGCACAGCGAGGTGCCCGGCAGCGGGCCGTTCACGGTGCCGCCACGGTTGGCGTCACGTCTCTACCAGGGCATTGTCCAGATCCGCAGCACGCTTGAATGCGTCACGCTCACCCACACGTTCGGCGTATGCTTCGAGTTCCGGGCGTTTCTCGATGGTACCGAAGCCCAGGCCCCAGCTTATCTGCGCCCCCACGTAGACGTCTGCCGCCGTGAAGCGGTCACCGGCGACGTACTGATTGTTACTGAAAAGCCCGGTCAGCGCGTCCATGACAGCGGCATAACTGCCGTAGCCCACCATCCGGTATTGTTCTTCTCTGGGCTCGACTTCCATGACGCGGGCATCGGCAATCGCGGCTTCCAGGGGGCCTGCCACGAAGAACAGCCAGCGGTAGTAGGCCCCGCGCTCCTTCGGTGTCGGAGCGAGCCCCGCTTCCGGAAAGGTGTCGGCGCAGTAGGCGCAGATCGCTGCGCATTCGGTGATCACCTGATCGCCGTGCTTGATCGCGGGTACCTTGCCCATCGGGTTGATCGCCAGGTAGTCCGGCGACTTCATGCTCGTGCCGTAGTCCAGGATTTCGGTCCGATAGGGCGCGCCGATCTCCTCCAGCATCCAGCGCGCGATGCGCCCGCGGGACTGGGGGTTCGTATAGAGAACGAGATCGTCAGTCATGGTTCGTTGTTCCGTCCTGTCCATGGTTCGAGATGCGGCGTGTCCGATCCGTCGGAAAGAGGTGCGTCGTTCGTGCCGGACGAGTCGGGTACGCCGACGCACATCCTGAATCGGATGGGACGCACAAGCATGGGGATGAATACCGTGCGCGTCCACAGCGATGTTGGCGACCGGGTCGTCGGCCTGTTTAGGCAGACGAATCAGTGGGAATGCTGGAACCCCGTTGGAGATGCGATGGGATCGGAATACCGCGCGGTGGGCCTGCCCGGTTTGCGATTCCGGTCACCAGCATAGTGCCGGTTCTGACGGGAATCACGGGGGTGGTCGGACGCAGCTATACAGCGACCGGCTGATCCTTCGTGGGTCGAATGGGAATCGTGTGCCGGCAAGGCAAAACGCTTGCCCGGCTGGCGGCTGGGTTTCCTGTTGGCGGCACGAGATGCGGGGGCCGGTTCGTTGGAGGCTACCGGACGAGGGGTGCCGGACCGCCGGCGCAGGATACCGACCGGCCCGTCGGCGACGGGCCGGTCAGGGGCCGACCGCTGGTTCAGAGACCGAGCACCGTCTCCGCCGGTACGTATTCGAGGCCCTGGCTTTCGGCCACGGGAGCGCAGGTGACTTTGCCGTCGACCACGTTGAGGCCGTCGCGGAACTGCGGATCGTCGGCGAGAGCCCGCTGCCAGCCCTGCTCGGCGAGACGGATGACGTAGGGCAGGGTCGCGTTGGTCAGTGCGAAGGTGGACGTGCGCGGTACCGCGCCGGGCATGTTGGCCACGCAGTAATGAACGACGCCGTCGACCGTGTAGGTTGGTTCGGCGTGAGTGGTGGCCTTGCTGGTTTCGAAACAACCGCCCTGATCGATGGCGACGTCCACGAGCACGGCGCCGTTTTTCATCCCGGAGACCATCTCGCGGGTGACGAGCTTCGGCGCGTCGGCGCCTGCGACCAGCACCGCCCCGACGACCACGTCGCTGGCCAGCACGGTTTCCTCGAGACTGCCGTCGGTGGAGTAGACCGTCTTGAGCGCGGAGCCGAAGCGGTGGGAGAGGCGTTCCAGCACGGCGGGGCTGCGATCCAGGACGGTGACGTCCGCGCCCATGCCCAGCGCCATCTCGATGGCATTTTCGCCGACGACGCCGCCGCCGATGACGGCGAGCCGCGCCGGCGCAACGCCAGGCACACCGCCGAGCAGCAAGCCTCGACCACGGTTCTCACGCTCGAGCGCCTGCGCGCCCGCCTGGATGGACAGGCGACCGGCCACCTGAGACATCGGCCGCAGCAGCGGCAGTCCGCCATTTTCGTCCGTGATGGTTTCGTAGGCGATGCAGGTCGCGCCGGAAGCGATCAGATCCTGCGTCTGTGCGGCGTCGGGTGCGAGATGAAGATACGTGAACAGGACGTGCTCCGGGGTGAGGCGGGCGCGCTCCTCGGCCTGGGGTTCCTTGACCTTCACGATCAGTTTCGCCTCCGCGAACACCGCCGCCGCGTCCGGCAGGATCTGCGCGCCCGCGGCCTGGTATTCCGCGTCGCTCGCTTCGATGCCGGCACCCGCCTGGGTCTCCACCATCACCTCGTGGCCGCGTCCGACCAGCTCGCGCACGCCGTCCGGCGTCAATCCGACGCGGTGCTCCTGGCTCTTGATCTCCTTCGGTACGCCGATTCGCATAATTGCCTCCCCGGGCTTTCTCGTTAGACTGCGGGGCAGGCTAGCGCGGCGGACGGTCAACGTTATTGCGATTTCGCGCTTTGCGCCAACAGAATGCGCAATCTTCATCGGCGAAGTAGCGGTTATGTCGAAGAATCTGCAACCACACGAGCTGGATGCGTTGGATCGACGCATCCTGAGCGTGCTCCAGGAGAACGGACGCATCACCAATCAGCAGCTCGCCGAGCGTGTGCACCTTTCGCCGTCGGCATGCTCGCGGCGCGTGGCGCGCCTGGAGGAGGGCGGGGTGATCGCCGGCTACGTGGCGCTGTTGACACCGTCAGCGGCCGGGCGGGGCACCACGGTATTCGTGCAGGTGACGCTGGCGCGTCAGAACCAGGACGACATGGCAGCCTTCGAGGCGGCGGTGGCGGAATGCCCCGACGTGATGGAGTGCTACCTCATGTCCGGCGAGTCGGATTACGTGGTCAAGGTCGCCGTACGTGATCTGCAGGACTACGAGCGCGTGCATACGCAGTATCTCTCGCGTATGCCCGGGGTGGCGCGCATTCATTCGAGTTTCACGCTGCGTACCGTGAAAAAGGCCACCGCCTTCGAGCTGGAGAGACGGCCGGGCCGGTGACGCGCCTGCTGCACGAGGGCGGCACGTGCCCAGACCCTAGCCGTATTGGCAGGCGCCCGTCATGGACGGCAAGGACGCACGCGATGAGACGCGACCGTTCGGCGAATCCGGCTCAGTAGCAGAACGTCGGCGAACTCGACCTGGTCTATGCGCAGGGTGGATCCCGTACGTTCGCGTCCGTGTCGGCGAGATCGCCCGGGCCGCTCCCCCGTTCATCCATCGCATGCGCACGGGGGGCGGATGCAGGTGGTGACGAAGGTGACCGGGACAGCCAGGCCAGGGACCGGGCCCCGGCGCCGCAATCGCGGAACCGTGCCCGGAAGCGACTGCCGGGAATCGATCGTGCGTTGCGAAGGGCCGAGTAGGGCACCTACCGCTTCTGCGAACAGACGGGCGGGCCGGTAAGGCCCGCCCCGCAAGGACCCGGACTTACGCCCGGAATCGGCCCATGAGCTCGCCGAGCTCGCGGGCGAGGCCCTGCATGCG
>CAZHBN010000278.1:0-5318 GCA_964530405.1 uncultured Ectothiorhodospiraceae bacterium | reverse complement strand
CCTACGTCGCCGACCGCTTCCGCCCCTGGGCCCACGCCGGCCACGTGACCCTGCAGCGCGGGGAGCGTTCACGGCTGGCGGATTATGCGAGTGAGGCGCTGTGAGGAAGTGAGTTGCAAGTTGAAAGTGACAGGTTTCAAGAAGCGCGGGGCAACCGTTTCCCTGGTACGCCTGTCGACAATGGCCTCGCGCATTCCGCTTGAGTGACTGAACATGGCAATCAAGCGCAGCAACATGGTTTTGCGCCTTCCCTAACAGGGGCCCTCGGACGCCGTAATCATGGAGACTCCCCGATCAAGAAGGCGGCGATCGCGCTGCCTTCTTCTCTTCTCATTGAGCGTCGGGCTGCTCACCGGTGTTGCCGTCTTCTGCTGGTGGGCCGAGCGGGGCGAAGGCTTCGGCGCCTATGTCGTGGACTTCGTCGCCGTCCGCAACAGCCTTGCGACGCTGCTGGCGGTATCCGTTCTCGGTGTAGTGTACCGGTTCTGCCTCCAGCGTTCGGGCGCCGGCACGGCGTGGAGCTTTGCCGCCGGCTGGCTGCTCGGGATCGTGCTGGGTCCCTTTCTGTTTCCGGCACCGGCACGCCTGTTGCCGCCTCCTGAGCCGGTCCAGCAAACAGTCGAGCGCTGGCACCAGGCGCTGCAAGCCGGCCACGCCCCCTGGGAGGTGCGCATCGCAGCGCCTCGACGGTCATTCGCGTTTCACACCGACGCCGCGCCGAAGGCAATAGGCATCATGCCATCACGCCCCTGGACGGCTGAATGGCGGGCGGATTATGTCGACGGTACCCGGGCGGTTGCCCGATATTACGTCACCGCGACCCGGCCGCCACGGCTCAATTCAGCCGCTATTACCCGCAGCCAAGACGCAGGCATCGAATTCGATGCCGACGAACTCGCGCGGACAGCGGTGTCGGAACCGGAGCGAGTTCCGTGGGCTTGGGCGATACAACGGCCCGCACAACCCGCTACCGACGCCGAGATTGTCCTCGATACCAACCAACGCATTGTCCTACACGCCCACTACCCAGGCGACCGCTTGATAAGCTGGAGTGTGACTCAGCGCTTGGGTAAGACCGTGGAACGATTGAGTTTTCACGCCCCGCCCCTGCCGTCGCCCTGCACTGAGCCTTGGCGGACGTTACGCATTTGCATAACGGATGGTAACGATCACCGGCCCGGCGGCTTCGAGCCAAGCCTCAAGTAGCTAAGTCACAAGCCGACAGCTAACGCGCACGGCCACGTAGCTGTTCAGCCACGTACATGCTCAGCAGGCTTGAACGACAACGGAGTATCTACGGGAGCGGCGCGAGCTGGCGTCGGCTGCGCTCGGCAGCCGACATCTCTGCACTCGGCCAGCGCAGCGCGCTCGCCGACCTACCGTTGACGTGTAACGTGCACAGCGGTTGCCTCACGCTACTTGAAACTTGACACTTGGGACCTTCAATCCGCACCTGAGCGCTCGCTCTGGAGCGCGAGCTCACGCACCGTCGGCACGAGCACCACTACCGGCGGCTGCAGGCGCTTCCTCCTGCGCTTCGCCCGTCGGCTCCGCCAGCGGCGCACCGCTGCCGCCGCGGCGGACCTGTACGATTTCGGCGATGACGCTGAGGGCGATTTCCTCGGGGGTGCGGGCGCCGATGTCGATGCCTGCCGGAGAGCGGACGCGGGCGATGGCGGCTTCATCGCGGCCGCGTTCCCGGAGGTAGTCGAGCACCAGGGCGGCGCGCTTGCGGCTGGCGATGAGGGCGATGTAGCGCGCGGACGATTCCAGCGCACGATCCAGGGACAGGTGATCGCCTTTGTGCTGGGTGGCGATGACGACGAAGTCGTCCGCGGCCGGCTGCAGCCGGTGGTAACCGGGGTCGTCGGTAATAAGCTCGTCGGCGGTGGGGTAACGATCCCGGGTGACGGTGGCGTCGCTGACGCGCACGGCGAGACCCGCCTGGTCACCGACCGCACACAGTGTCTCGGCCACCCGCCCATGCCCCATGATCCAGAGCACCGGGCGCGGCAACTCCGGCTCCACGAACACGCGCATGTGACCGCCACAGGGCATGCCCACCCCCAGGACTTCGTCGTTCAGGTCGATCTCCACAATCCGGCCTTCGCCCTCGCGCATGGCGGCGAGCGCGGCCTGGCAGACGGTGGATTCGGCGCAGCCACCCCCGACCCACCCGTGCACGAGCCGGCCGTCGGCGTCGATCACGGCCTTGGAGCCAGGCTTGGCGGATGCGCTGCCCCTGGTTTCGATCACCGTGGCAAGCGCGTGGGCCTGACGCTGCTCACGCAGGCTACGCAGGGCTTCCAGCCAGTCTTGGGTCACGATCACTCTCCTCCCGCCGTCAGCCGCGCCAGATCGCCGGGAGTGTCGACATCCGTGTGTATGCCCGGGTCCATGACGGCGACGGTCGTCAATGCCTGTCGATGCCGCGCGACGACGCCGCGCGCGCCGGTATCGCCGTCGAGCCGGCCGAGCTCGATTCCGAGCGAGGCGTGAAACCCCACCGGATGCCCGGGCCGGCCGTCATACACCGGCCGTGCAATCAGACTACCATGTACGACGCAGTTATTGACTACAGTAATTGTCGACACTGATACCGCCGGCATATCCGCGGGCAGTATCAACCAACCGTCGGCGTCCGGGCTGGCGCGTACCCCCGCGGCGATACTCGCGCCCATGCCACGTTCGCAGTCGGCTGTCTCCAGGACCTCGCAGCCGGCCTCCCGTAACACCCCCACCAGGGCGTCACGGCCGGGCCGCGTGACCGCGAGCACACGGTCGGCGCCCGCGGCGAGATGTCGCGCCGTGGCAACCGCCACCGGCGTGCCATCGGCCAGCGCCGCCATGAGCTTGTCACCGCCGAAGCGCCTCCCCTCTCCCCCGGCGAGCAGCAGCCCGCAGGTCCTCGCGTTCGCCTTTGCCATTTCCTCCCCCGAGTGCACGAGCCAGTTGCTCGAGACTGAGGAGATTATGCACCGGCCGGAACTCGTCCACATGGGGCAACAATCCACGCACGCCAGCGGCGCGCGCCTCGAAACCCGACCAGCGCAACAGTGGATTCACCCAGATCAGTCGCCGCGCGAGCCGGTGCAGACGTGCGGCCTCCTGGCCGAGCTGCGCGCCGGGATCCCGGTCGAGCCCGTCGGTGAGCAGCACCACGGCCGCGCCATGGCCCATGAGCCGCCTAGCCCACTGGCGGTTGAACGCGCCCAGTGTCTCGGCGATGCGGGTACCGCCGGACCAGTCGGGAGCGGCCCGTCCGGCTGCCGCAAGCGCTTCGTCCACGTCACGGCCTGCCAGCAAGCGGGTGACTCGCGTCAGGCGTGTCCCGAACAGCAGCACCTCCACACGCTCGCGGTGTTGCATGAGCGCGTGCAGGAAATGCAGGAACGTACGCGCATACTGGCTCATGGAGCCGGAAATGTCGCACAACACCACCAATGGCGGATCTCGGTGAACACATCGCCGGAAACGCAGCTCGATACCCGGCGCGCCGCTGCGCAGACTCGCGCGCAGGCTAGCACGGGGGTCCGGCAGCGTACCGCGTCGATGCGTGCGATAGCGCCTCGTGGGGCGCGCCGGTACCGGCGGTGTCATGCGCGCGATGGCGCGGTGGACAGCCGTGAGCTCGGCTGCGCTCATGGTTTCGAAGTCCTGGTGACGCAGGCGCTCCTCGGCACTCCAGGTGAGCGTGCCCAGCGCTTCGGTCACCTCGGTCTCCGAGGAATCCGGCCCCGAGGCCGTACGTTCTGTGGCGAGTGCGTCCGCCAGCCGCCGAGGCGGTGTTCGTCCCGGCGCGTCCACGGCGCCGCCCGCCGCACGCTCCGCGAGACGCCTGAGGGCACGCTGGGTAAGGCGCGGATGCTGCCAGAACAGCGCGAAGGCTTGGTCGAACAGCGGCTGCTCGCGCCGGTCACGTACCAGCATGGCGGCCAGCGCGGCGTGAACGGCGGTGCGGTCCGATGGCCCCACCGCCTCCAATGCGGCCAGGGCATCGAGGCTGCGCTCCGGGCCGAGGGCGAACCCGCTCGCGCGCAGCAGGCGCACGAAGTGCACCACGTTCTCGGCGAGTCGGCCGTGAGCCTCAGCCGTGGTGGGCATCGGCGAGCTCCGCGTTGATCTGCTCGAGCAGCGTCTCGATCTCGTGGGCGTCCAGGCGTTCCAGGTCTTCCTGGTACTTGAGCACGGCGCCCAACGTCTCGCTCACTACTTCCGGTTCCAGGCTCACCCGGTCGAGCGCGGCAAGCGCCTGGCTCCAGTCGATGGTCTCGGCAACGCCGGGGAACTTGTACAGCGGCATCTCACGCAGGCGCTGGACGAAGGCGACCACCTGTGCGCTCAGCCGCTCTGCGGCTTCCGGGGCCCGGCGGCGGACGATGGCCAGCTCGCGCCGGGCGTCCGGGTAGTCCACCCAGGGGTAGAGGCAGCGGCGTTTGACGGCGTCGTGGATCTCGCGGGTGCGGGTGGAGGTGATGATGACCACCGGCGGGCGTTCGGCGCGCACCGGCCCGATCTCTGGGATACTCACCTGATAGTCCGAGAGCACTTCCAGCAGGAACGCCTCGAAGGGCTCGTCGGTTCGGTCGAGCTCGTCGATGAGCAAAACCGGCGGCCCGCCCGGCGCGGGCTCCAGGGCCTGCAGCAGCGGCCGGCGGATGAGAAAGCGCTCGTCGAAGATGTCCTCGGCGAGCCGCTCGCGATCCACCACGCCCCCCGCTTCGGCGAGGCGGATCTCCACCATCTGGCGCTGGTAGTTCCACTCGTACACGGCCGAGGCCATGTCGAGGCCCTCGTAGCACTGCAGTCGTAGCAGCCGCCGGCCGAGTCGCGAGGCCAGCACCCGCGCCACCTCGGTCTTGCCGGTACCCGACTCGCCTTCTAGAAACAGGGGCCGACCGAGGCGCAACGCCAGAAACACGGCTGTCGCCAGTCGCCGGTCAGCGATGTAATCGCCGGCCTCCATGAGGGTCTGGACGGCATCGATGGACTCGGGCAGGTCGTGGCGGTGCGCCATCGGGGTCGTCTCGGGTTTCGGATGGTTAGCCAATAGTTGAAAGTCTCAAGTAGCAAGTGTCCGCTTCAACGCTTGGCGGGCGCTCCGCGGGCGTGCAACGCGAAATCCGGCCCCCGAAACGGGCACCTTGCCTCGCCCGTTCGGCACGGCCGCGACCGCCCCGCTTTGGACTTGCTACTTGCAACGTTTGCCTCTCACCCCTTGAGCGCCTCGGCCACGGCGCGCTTCGCGATCACCCCCACCAGGTGCGCCCGGTACTCGGCGGTGCCGTGCAGATCCTCGTTGAGGCCGGCGGGGTCGA
>CAZHBN010000277.1:0-5362 GCA_964530405.1 uncultured Ectothiorhodospiraceae bacterium | reverse complement strand
AAATGAAGCCGCCATCGCGCATGTTCACCAGCAGCCCCTTGAGGGTGGCGATACCATCGCGCCCGGCAACCGGCACCCGGCGCTTCAGGGGCGGCCGATAAGCGGTGGCAGCGAGCGCCCTCGCCTGCTCCGTGGCCACGTGGAGGACCTCATGCGTGTTCTGCACGATGGAGGCATTGCGCTCCAGGTAGCCGAGCTCCCGCGCCTGCTGCGCACTGCGACCGACCTCCGCCTTGGCGATGGCCTCGAAGCGTTGCTTGATCAGCGTGAACGGATCGCCGTCGACCGCGTCCCGGGCGGCACGCAGGGCGAATTCCTTGCACCCGCCGCCGGCGGGTATCAGCCCGACGCCGGCTTCCACCAGGCCCACATAGCTTTCCTGCGCGGCGACCACGTGATCGCAGTGCATGATGAACTCGCAGCCACCTCCGAGTGCCATGCCACGCACGCCGGCGACCACCGGCACGCTCGAATCACGCATTCGGCCGGTGGCGCGCTGGAAGAGCTCCACCATGAGCTGCAGGGTGTCGAAGTCCTGCGCTTCGAGTGCGTCGACCACCTGCTTGAGATTGGCCCCCACCGAGAAGGGCTCCTTGGGCTGCCAGAGGACCACCGCGTCGTAACGGCGCTCCGCGATGTCCATGGCCTCCAGGACCCCTTCCAGCACGTCCTTGCCGACGGCGTGCTGCGGTGAGCGGAAACTCAGAATCCCGATGTCCGCGTCCAGATGCCACAGGCGGATCGCATCCGTCTCAAAGGCGGTCTCGCCGGCCGGCGGCTGCGGCCCTCCCAGCACGGTCTCCGGGAAGCGCTGGCGACGGTAGACCGCCAGTTCCGACCGCGGCCGGTAGGTGGAATCGGTGGGTGCCCAGGAACCCTCGGGCGTGTGCACGGCCTCCAGCGACTCCACCCATGCCGGCAGCGGTTCGCCGGCCATGGCTCTGCCAGCCTCGATGTCGGCCCGCATCGCCGCGGCGGTCTCCCGCCAGCCGGCGGCCTGCCAGATCTCGAACGGGCCCTGTTGCCAGCCAAAGCCCCAGCGGATCGCGAAGTCCACGTCCCGGGCGTTGTCGGCGATCTCACCGAGCAGATGCGCGGCGTAGTGGAATGTGTCGCGATGAATCGCCCACAGGAATTGCGCCTGGGGATGATCCGATTCGCGCAGCGCCCGCAAGCGCGCGGCCGGGTCACGCTGCTCCAGAATCGTGCGTACGGCCTCGTCGGCTTTCTGCTCGGAGGGCCGGTACTCTCCACTGTCGGCATCGAGCACCAGAATCTGCCTGCCTTCCTTGCGGTAGACACCCGCGCCGCTCTTCTGGCCCAGGGCGCCCCCTTCGACCAGGCGGCTCATCCAATCCGGCAGACGCAGGTAATCGACCCAAGGATCGTCCTGCAGGCGCGCCACGTTGCCCTCGACCACGTGCTTGAGCGTGTCCAGCCCGACGACGTCCGCGGTGCGGAAGGTCGCGCTCTTGGGACGGCCGATCGCCGGCCCCGTGAGCGCATCGACCACGTCCAGCGGGATACCCAGGCGGTCGGCATGGTGCATCGCCGCCATGATCGCGAACACGCCGATGCGGTTGCCGACGAAGTTCGGCGTGTCTTTGGCACGTACCACGCCTTTGCCGAGCGTGGTCGTGAGAAAACCCTCGAGCTGATCCAGTACCCACCCTTCGGTCGAAGCGCAGGCGATCAGCTCCACCAGGTGCATGTAGCGCGGCGGGTTGAAGAAGTGAATGCCGCAGAAGCGGTGGCGCAGATTCTCCGGAAGGACCTCGGCGAGCGCGTTGACCGACAGCCCCGAGGTATTGGAGCCGACGATGGCGTTCGCCGGCAGGTAGTCGGCAATGCGGGCAAACAGCGCCTTCTTGATGTCGAGGCGTTCGGCGACGGCCTCAATCACGAGGTCGCAGTTCGCGAGCTCGCCGAGATGCTGGTCGTAGTTCGCGGGCCGGATCAGCTCGGCGTTGGCCTGACTGGCAAGCGGCGCGGGCTGTAGTTTCTTCAGCCGTTCGATGGCCCGACTCGCGTTGGCGTTGGGGTCATCGCCGTCGGCGGGCAGCTCGAAGAGCACTGCCTCGACCCCGGCGTTGACGAGCTGGGCGGCGATCTGTGCGCCCATGACGCCGGCGCCGAGGACCGCGGCACGGCGTACGTGAATGCTCTCGCTCATCCTCCACCTCTCCTGAATGGACTGCGTTGCGCCGGGGGCGACCCGCCCCCGGACCGGATTACGGATCGTCGATCAGGCCACGTCGCGGCGGCGGGCTTCCAGCTCGCTGCGCGGTGAGAGCTCGGCCTTGTCGAAGGCGTCGGTGACGATGGCGTCGTAACGCGCCTTCTCGTAGTCGGCGACCAGCTTGGCGTCCGCTTCGTCGATCACCCCGCCCGCGACGGCGTTGGCGAGCTGCTCGTCGAAGGTGTACCCCTCGACCTCGCCACGGCCGACCGCCTTCTGGAAGATGCCGTAGGGCTTCTCCGCCTTGATCAGCAGTTCGAAAGTAGCCTCCATGCGCCCGATCGCATCCTCCGCGCTCGTGCCGAGGTAGGTGTACGCCGTAACGCGATCGCGCACGCCGCCCGGGGCCATCATGCGCTCGGCGATGCGGCTGCCGAGGCGGTCCGCCGGTGCCTTGTAGGGGCGCCCCAGCGGGAAGACCACGACCCGCAGACCACGCGCGATCGCCCGGTTGGGGAAGTTGTCGAAGAACTCGTCGAAGGCCCGGTAGATCTCCGCCAGCGCGTGCTCCAGCGCCCACCGCACGTGATCGAGCTCATCGGCATCACGGCCGCCGTCCGCATGGAACTTGAGCACTGCCGAGGCGAGGTAAAGCTGGCTCAGCACATCGCCGAGACGGGCCGAGAGACGCTCGCGGCGCTTGAGATCGCCACCGAGCACGCCCATGGCCACGTCGGAGACGAACGCGAGGGCGGTGCTCATGCGCGTGAGCTGACGGTAGTAGTGCGCCAGTGGGCCCGCGACGGGTGAGCCGGCGAGACGCCCCCCCGTGAGCCCCAGGGTCAACGCACGGGTGCCACGGTTGATGGAATAACCCACGTGCCGGACGAGCAGGCGGTCGAAGGCGTCGAGGTCGTTGTTCTGCGCCGCCTCCATCTCGGCGAGCACATAAGGATGGCAGCGAATCGCCCCCTGGCCGAAGATCATGAGATTACGGGTGAGGATATTCGCACCTTCGACAGTGATGGCCACGGGCATGGCCTGATAGGCGTAACCCAGGTAGTTGCGCGGCCCGTAAATGATCCCGCGCCCGGCGTGAATATCCATGGCGTCGTTGACCAGCACGCGCATGCGCTCGGTCATGTGGTACTTGGCGATGGCCGAGACCACCGACGGCTTGATACCCATGTCGCCAGCGCTCGCGGTGAGCCGGCGCGCCGCCTCGAGGGTGTAGGTGCCGCCGGCGATACGGGCCATACCCTCCTGCACACCCTCGAATTTGCCGATGGGCAGCTTGAACTGGCGGCGGATGCGCGCATAGGCGCCAGTGGTTCGGTAGCTCACCTTGCTCGCCGCCGTCGCCAGGGCCGGCAGCGAAATGGCGCGGCCGACGGACAGGCACTCCACCAGCATGCGCCAGCCCTTGCCGGCCATCGGCTGTCCGCCGATGATCCACTCCAGCGGAATGAAAACGTCCTCGCCTTCGAGCGGGCCGTTCATGAACGCAAGGCCCATGGGGAAATGACGCTTGCCGATCTTCACGCCCGGGTGATCGGCGGGAATGAGGGCGCAGGTAATGCCGATGTCCCGCTCGTCACCGAGAAGGCGATCCGGGTCGTGTAGCTTGAACGCCAGACCCAGAACCGTGGCGACCGGTGCGAGGGTGATGTAACGCTTGCTGAAGTTGACCCGGATACCCAGGACTTCCTCGCCGTTGTGCTCGCCACGGCAGACCACGCCGTAGTCCGGCATGCCGCCGGCATCGGAGCCGACGTCCGGCCCCGTGAGTGCGAAGCAGGGAATCTCACGGCCATCGGCGAGACGAGGCAGCCAGTAGTCCTTCTGCGCGTCCGTGCCATATTTCATCAGTAGCTCGCCGGGACCGAGCGAATTGGGCACCATCACGGTCACGGCAGCCGAGAGGCTCTTGCTGGAGATCTTCGAGACCACCGTGGACTGCGCCAGCGACGAGAACTCGCGACCGCCGTACGCCTTGGGAATGATCAGGCTGAAGAAGCGTTCGTTTTTGAGGTAATCCCAGGCTTTTTGAGGCAGGTCGTGCTCGCGCCGGACGATGTCGTCCTCGTCGAGCATGGCGCAGAGCGTCTCGACCTGATTATCGATGAACCCGCGCTCCTCGTCGGAGAGTTCGGTCACCTTCATCTCGTGGAGCTTGCGCCAGTCCGGGCGGCCACGGAACAGGTCGGTTTCCCACCAGGTATCCCCCGCTTCCAACGCTTCGCGTTCGGTGTCGCTCATGCTCGGCAACACTTTGCGGAACACACGAAACAGGCCACCGGTTACCAGGCGTTGGCGCAGGCTCGGCAGGTTCACGATAGCCGCTATCGGGATGCCGATGACCGCGGCGATGACGAGACCGCCCGAGCCCATGCCGCCGGTGGCGAAGAGACCGAGCAGATAGACGGCAACCATGGCCGTCCAGGCGATGAGGGATACCCCTCGATAGGCCAACGCCCAGACGGCGGCGATGGCGATGAGGGTTGCAACGAGCCCGTACATAGCACTCCTCCCCAGAGGACCGATAGTGTCGCCAGGGTGAATGCGTCGGCGACCCAGGCGGGCGCGAAAACCGGCTCAGTCGTCCGAGTCGCGGCGTACCAGCGCGCGGTCGTACCCCGGTATCAACGCCTCGCCGATGAAGTGCATGTACTCGTGGAACCGTTCCCCGGACGGAATCGTCTCCGGGGCGTCACGCCGCAACTGCAGCGTGCCGAGGAACATGGAGTATGCCATTGCCGCCCGCTCCGAGGCCTCCTGCGCATCGAGCCCCATATCCGCGTAACAATCCCGCAGGAACTGCATGCGGTGCTCCATGACCCGCCGCACCACCGCCGCGGCCACCTGGTTCTCGGTGGCATTCGCCAGCGTTAGGTACAGCCGGCCAGCGCGCTGGCTGCCGTCCGCCTCCCTGAACAGACGTGCCAGACGCTTGCGCGGGTCGGTCTCCTGGGCGGCCCGGGCCAGCACTTCATCGGTCTCCCGACGCTCCCAGAGATCCAGAGCGGCCACGAGCAGCGTACGCCGATTGGCGAAATGCCAATAGAAACTCCCTTTGGTCACGCCGAGTCGTCGTGCGAGCGGCTCCACGGCCAGGCCCTTCATCCCGGTCTCGGCGATGGCGTCGAGCGCGGCCTGCGCCCAGTCTTCGGCGGTGAGTGACTG
>CAZHBN010000276.1:0-5386 GCA_964530405.1 uncultured Ectothiorhodospiraceae bacterium | reverse complement strand
GCAGCAACTTTCCCGGCCAGCAGTCGATGCGGGGCGCCTTCGAGCGTTACCTGGAAAGCATGCGGCGGATCTATGATGCCCTGCCCGCCGACTGGCAGGTATTCATCGAGCACAAGCTCTTCGAGCCGGCGTTCTACTCCACGGTGATCGCCGACTGGGGGTCGTCCTACATGGCTGCCACAGAGCTCGGCGAGAAGGCGCGCTGCCTGGTGGACCTGGGCCACCACGCACCCAACACCAACATCGAGATGATCGTGGCGCGGCTCATCCACGCCGGCAAGCTCGCCGGCTTCCACTTCAACGACAGCAAGTACGGCGACGACGACCTGGACACGGGCTCGATCGATCCATTCCAGCTCTTTCTCGTCTTCAACGAGCTGGTGAGCGCGGAAGAGCAATATGGCGCCGACTTCGCGCCCGCTTATATGCTGGATCAGTCCCACAATGTCACCGACCCGATCGAGAGCCTGATGAACAGCGCTATGGAGGTGAACCGTGCCTACGCCCAGGCGGTGCTCGTCGACCGCGACGCCCTCGCGGGCTACCAGGGAGACAATGACGCGCTGATGGCCCTGAATACTCTCAAGGCGGCATTCCGCTGCGACGTGGACCCGATCCTGGCCATGGCGCGCAAGCGCGCCGGCGGCGCCATCGACCCCATCGGCGCTTTCCGAGAGAGCGGCTATCGCCGGCGCGTGGCGGGGGAACGGCCAGCGCAGTCCGGGCTCGGAGGCGGTATCGTGTGACAGTGATGCGCCACCCACGGGAACACATCGCGGACACGCTCGGCCGGATCTATGCCGGGCGCATGACCACGACCTCCGGTGGCAATCTCTCCATCCGCTGCGCGGAAGGCGACGTCTGGATCACGCCGGCCGCCACCGACAAGGGGGCCATGGCGGCCCGCGACGTGGTTCGGTGCCGTCCGGACGGCACTGTGGATGGGCTTCACCGCCCGTCCAGCGAGCTGCCGTTTCACCGCGCCATCTACAGCCGGCGCCCGGACCTGGGCGCCATCATCCACGCCCACCCACCGGCGCTGGTCGCGTTCAGCGTCGTCGGGCAGACGCCGGATACCCGGGTGCTGCCCCACGCCAACCGCATTTGCCGCCGCGTCGGTTTCGCCCCCTACGAAGTACCCGGCAGCGAGGCGCTGGGCCGACGCATCGCCGATGCCTTCAGTGAGGGCGGCGATGCCGTGATCATGGAGAATCATGGTACGGTCATCGGCGGCCGCGACATGGACGACGCCCTCCGCCGACTCGAGACGTTGGAGCGGTGTGCCGAAACCCTCATCCGGGCTCGCCGTCTGGGCGAGGTTCAATGCCCGGATGACAGTGGAATCGCCCACCATCGAGGGCATGGCGATCCACTCCTGGAACACGAGACCGCACTGCCCCAGCGCACCGACGAGCAGGCCGTGCGCGACGACGTCGCCCGGTTCGTCCGACGCGCCTGCCGGCAGGGCCTGATGATCAGCACCCACGGCGCCGTTTCCGTACGGCTCGCCGAGGACGATTTCGTCATCACGCCGAGCGGCCGCGACCGCTGGACCGTCACCGCCGACGACCTGGTGCGCATCCACCACGGTAAGCGGATCACCGGGGCCGTACCCAGCCGCGCGACGCGTCTCCACCGGGCGCTTTACCGCGCGCACCCGGCCCTCAACAGCATCATCCTCGCCCAATCGCCCAACGCGACGGCCTTCGCCATTACCGGATGCCGCTTCGACACCCGCACCATCCCGGAAAGCTACGTCCTCCTCCGCAACATCCCCACCCTGCCCTTCACGGCCCTCCACGGCGACGGTCACGACATCGCGGCGACCATTTCCTCCGACACGCCCGTGGTGCTACTCGCCAACGTCGGCATCCTCACTACCGGCAGTAGCCTGCTGGAAGCCTACGACCGCCTGGAAGTCGCCGAATTCAGCGCCCGCTCCGTCCTCGACAGTCAGGCCCTCGGTACACTCCGCCCCATCGATAATGCCGCCATTGCAGAGCTGCACCGGCGTTTCGGTATCGACTGACCGGTGAATACACGTATCGCCACTTCACACCCATCCGTTCTTCGGTGAGGCATCGCACGCTGGCCATCCGTAAATGGACAGGCCACACTCACTGCTCCCACTCGATCTCGACCACTTCAATGGACTTTGATGTGTAAGCAATAACCCGGGCCGAAACGTCGTCGCCTGCGAAATATATGGAATTCACATGGTACTCGTAATCGGGCCCGAGCTTTTCCCGCGTACGCTTAATCGCTTCCTGAGCCGACTCCCCGTTCAACACGCTTGCCACGATCGCGATCACTATAGCGACAAGCACAATGGCGCCTGCGAATGCGGACCTCGGCGGCGCGGACTTGAGCTTGGATTCCTCCAATGCGTGCAGGACCGCCTCGGAGCGTAAACGCCGATAGACCCACAGCAGCACGGCCACAACCGGCAAGCCAAGCGCAAAGGAGAGAGCGATGCCCGTTGGATTCAGTCGCGTCCGTACGATGAGCAGATCGAGCGGCTCAACCAATGGCCACAGCAATACCGTCGCCCCGAAAGCGGTGAGGTAGAATGCGGTGCACCAGGTAACGAATCGAGTAGCCTTGAGACTCCCTGCCAGAAGAAAAACACCCGCTATCACGGTGAAGACATTGAAGCTGGATGAATAACTGATGCCATTGGCGAGACAATACGCCATCCATCCAATGTCGGCTAATCCAACCAGAACCAGGACCAATCCGACCTGTCGCAAAATCCGTTTGTATTTCACCAGCATCCTCACTGCCAGTTGGCACGACTATTCACTGCCCAACCCCGGAACAACCCCCAAATATCGCGGGCCGTAGGAGCGCGCTACCGCATACAACCATCAACTCACGAAATACCGCCCGAACTGATGATGATCAAAAAGATGATGAAGCCAACGATTACCGTGACCAACGTTGCAATGAACTGGAACGTGATGGCAGCCGTTCCCAGGACCAGCGCGGCACCGCTGGATCGCCTTTCTTCGCGACTGATGAAACCGAATACGCCTAATGCGACTGCAAGGACTCCGCTACCCACGAGCGCCATCTCGGCTATTTCATCCGCATCGTATTCATCAGCCGCAGTCGGGGGGTCGTACTTCTCACCCCTGACCTTGGCCGCAACCGCCTCTTTCATGCTGGCAGCCTTGCCCGCCACATACTCTTCAATCGTAGGAGGCTCCTCGATGGGTCCACCGAAGAAGTGAAATACCGCGCCGGCAAGCGCGATCAGGCCAATAAGAACACCGGTGAGTGCAAGCTTCCTTGGTCGTTTTCTGTCTTCCATGAAGCTAGTCCTTCCGGAGAGCAGATGGGGTAGCTGAAAAACGTGCTAACCCATGCCCATACCCCGTTCATCGATACACTGCACTATGGTCAGGCAACCGCCCGTTTGGTCACCCGTTTAGTTCGTCTACGAAGAGGTCGAGATCCAGCGCATCCTCCAAGGCGCGATAGAGACGTCCGAGCAGTTCCATAAAGCTTTCACCTTCTTCACGCACAAGCGCTGCGAGCATATTGTGATCATCGGCGCCCACGGCCGCACACTCGTACGGTCCGACAGGACCAACCGTTATCGTGCCCTCGTCATCGAGCAACCGCTCGATATGCTTGAACGTCATGCTCTCTCCCTCTCAATCAGACAGATACAGAACCCGGCTGCGGCAGGAACCACCTGGACACTCGCTTGCGATGAACCGTTCAGGCTGACCGTCACCGAAACGACATCGTCGTCTGTGCTCGAAGCACTACCGCCCGTGTCGGCCGCGCTTGATGAAAGTGTATAGCCAGGCGATGAACAAACAGCAGAGGTATACCGACACCAGTACCGCGATAAGCTGGAGCCAGTCTGGAACGAACAACCAATGCGCCCCCTTGCCGTCGGACATCCCAATGCCAGCCACGCTTCGGTGATGCACGAGCACTGCAGCCGACAGCGCTGCCCAGAGCAGGACGAGCCCCGCGAAAAGCTTCGTTGCCATTCGGATGGTGTGGGAAACCGTCATTGGCCCGTTACCAACTGTCGTGGTCCGAAGCGCACCTCCATCCCTGACATCGAATTCCTCGGCGTGTTGCGATCGTTCACCGTCACGCGGGGCCGGAAGCGCGTTGATTTCAACCAGGCACCAGCGACGCGCCATCGTAGCGGCGGACTTGGTACCCTGTCAGCCGCCCAAGCGCGCGGACATCGCCGCGTAGCATCCGGAGAGTTTGCCCCGCCGGTCGATCCCTGTCATTCGGCGAGCGCATTCGTTTCGAGATCGTCAGAAATCGGACACCTCTGCATCCGGGCGTGGGTCGTCAACCGGCGTCCGACTGCAAACGGTACACGGTGCCGACGACGCTCGGCGCATACCGCCCCGGGGCGAAGGTATCGGCGAGCATGGCTTTGGCCCGCCAGCCGGTACAGTGACCCGGTGCCACCAGCCGCGGGTCGATCCGGGTCTTCAGATCGCGCACCGTGGGTTCGATTCGCGCCTCCACCGACGTACCCGCCAGATGGTAGCCGCCGAGCACCAGATCCACGGGCAGACCGGGGAACTGCTCTTTCGCGGCCAGACATACGTTGACGATGCCGGCATGGGAGCACGCGGAGAAGACACTCACGCCCCGTCCGCGCACTGACGCCGCCACATACCGCTCATCCATGATCAGCGGATCGTGTACACAGCGTTCGCCGTAGAAGCTGTGGTGGGCGGGGAGACCCGTTTCGTAATCCGTTACCCGCTCGATGGCGCCACTGGCGAAAAAGAAGCCGTCACACACGGAGTGCGGTTCGGCGTGCTTGGCAATCGTCCCGCGTGCCTGGGCGATGACCTCGAACGTTGGCTCCTGTGCCAGCAGGACCATGTCACCGTTGGGCAACCGGGCACCGCGTTGATCCGGCCGCTCTGGGTGCAGGTCGACTATCGGCGGCGTCAGCTCTGCGATTTCCCGCGCGGCGCCGATGGCCGCCACCACTTCCGGCAGACCGCCGCTGTGGTCGTAGTGCCAATGGGAGAGGAAGACGTACTCGATCGTCGCCAGATCGATGCCCAGGCGCTGGGCATTGTCCAACCACAGCCCCGGATAAGGTCCGACATCGAACAGTACGCTATGGGCATCGCCATCCCGACGGCCCGTAATCAACACGGAATAACCATGACAGGCGCAGCAGAGACGATCGAAAACCGTCCTGCATTCATGGCCCTCGTGGTAGCGGCTCGGCGCCGTGCGCCGGAGGTGCCCCGCCAGCTCCGGTTCCTGCGGCACGCCGGCATCCACACTGGACAGCGTGTCCGTCTCGTTGTCCACGATCACGACGATTTCCAGGTCGTCGAGCGGCTTCACGCCCATCGGCTCGTTGCCATTGGCCATGGCG
>CAZHBN010000275.1:0-5394 GCA_964530405.1 uncultured Ectothiorhodospiraceae bacterium | reverse complement strand
CTGGCCAGGTCCGCGCAGAAGCCCAGCTGGCGAAGTGCGAGCTCGTAGCGCCTACTGTCCGCGCCCTGCCGAATCGCGATTACCGTCGGAGGAGTAGACCGGTTGCGGGCATTGCGGCGGGAGGCGCTGTGAATCCTTCCCTGGACACCCGAATGTGGCCGTCCATGGCCGCATATGTTCCCGCCGCAATGCCCGCAGCCGGCCTCGGCGTTCGTAGTGGGCGCCTCCGCGGCGACGGTGCGACTGTGTGTACTAATCTTCAAGTCTCTGCCTGCCTGCCCAGTCGCGGGCGAACTGCCAGGCGACGCGACCGCTGCGGGAGCCACGGGCGAGGGCGTAGCGCAGGGCGGCGGCGCGGATGGTCTCCCCGTCGCTGACATCGGCACCGAGCTCGGTGAGCCAGGCGAAGCAGATGTCGAGATAGCGTTGCTGGTCGAACGGGTAGAACGACAGCCACAACCCGAAGCGCTCGGACAGGGAGATCTTCTCCTCCACCGCCTCGCCGTGGTGGATTTCACCACCGACATTGCGCGCCTCCTCGTTCTCGGAGAAGTATTCCGGCAGCAGGTGCCGGCGGTTGGACGTCGCATAGATGAGCAGGTTCTCGGGTGCTGCGGCCAGTGAGCCATCGAGCACGGCCTTGAGGGCCTTGTAGCTCGCGTCGTCCGCCTCGAACGAAAGATCGTCGCAGAAGATCACGAACCGCTCCGGGCGATCGTGCACCAGCGTGACAATGTCCGGCAGGTCGATGAGGTCGTGGGCCTCGACCTCGATCACGCGTAGCCCCGCCTCGCCGTACTCGGTGAGCAACGCTTTCACGAGCGAGGATTTGCCGGTGCCCCGGGAGCCCCACAGCAGCGCGTTGTTCGCGGGCAGGCCGGCGACGAACTGCCGGGTGTTGCGCTCCAGCTCGTCGCGCTGGCGGTCGATGTTGCGCAACTGCGCGAGCCGGAACCGCTGCGGATGGGCGATGGGCTCGAGCCAGCCGGAACCGCCACGCCGCCGCCAGCGAAAGGCGCGGGATGCCTGCCAGTCGGGCTCACGCCGCTGCGGTGGCAACACGGTGTCGAGGCGCTCCAGCAGGCGTTCCATCTGGGTGGCGAGGCGGTCTATGGGCTCCATGGTGTCTCCCTGTTGGCGCGAGCTGTGGCCGGCCATTATCTGTCAAAATGGAGACATCACGCACGTAACGCGACGGCGAGGAACGAGCATGAGCGAGCGCGGGACCCGGCTTTACTTCGCCTACGGTTCCAATCTGCACCCCCTGCGCTTGGGGTTGCGCACCCCGGCCTGCGAGCCGCTGGGCACCGCACGTCTAGACGGCTATCGGCTGTGTTTCCACAAGCGCAGCGACGGGGATGGTTCCGCCAAGGCCGACGCCTGGCGATCCGGTGCCGCCGATGACGTGGTCCATGGTGTGGTCTATCGCATGCACGAAGACGAGATCCCCGTTCTCGACGAAATCGAAGGTCTCGGCGCGGGCGGCTACGAGCTTCGCACCGAGAGTGTCCGCCTCGGCGGAGAGCCGGTGCGTGTGTTCCTCTACGCGGCGCTGGCGTCACATATCGATACCGCCATGCGGCCCTATACCTGGTACCGGGATCTCGTCTGGCGGGGCGCGGCCTGGCAGGGCTTTCCCGCCACCTATGTGGACGCCATTCGTGCCGTCCCGGCGGTGGCGGATGCCAACGCCGGGCGTCACGCGGACAACGAGCGCCTACTCAGCGTCATGCCGGACTGGCAAACCGGGCACGGGTATCGCCTGCCATGAAGCGTGTCTATACGGACAGCGACCCCCTGATCGTGGGGCACCTGGAGCAGGTGCTCACCAGCCGCGGCATCGTCTGCATCGTGCGCAACCGCCACTTGATGGGCGGCGCCGGCGAATTGCCGCCTACCGAGGTATGGCCTCAGCTCTGGGTCGAGAACGACGAGGATGCCCCCGTCGCCCGGCGGCTCATCGACGAGGTGCTGGCCAACCAGGACCAGGCGGGACCGGACTGGACCTGTCCGGATTGCGGCGAGCGCATCGAAGGGCAGTTCGCCGAGTGCTGGAACTGCGGTCACGCTGCGCCCTGATGTCCGGTCCGGGGTGTTCGTAGCCGCATGACCGCGGGCTTTGAACTGATCCGCCAGCGCGGGTAAATTGCCCGCCCATGATCAGCCTGCGCGATATCACCCTGCGCCGCGGCGGCGAGCCATTACTCGAACACGCCAGCGTCACTATTCACCCCGGCCACAAGATCGCTCTGGTGGGGGCCAACGGCAGCGGCAAGTCCACGCTGTTCGCGCTGTTGCGCGGCCAGCTGGGCGTGGATGCCGGCGAGGTGCACCAGCCGGGGGACTGGGAAGTCGCCCACATGGCGCAGGAGACACCCGCCATCGAGCGCCCGGCCCTGGAGTTCGTGCTCGACGGAGATCGCGCGTTCCGGGCTGCCGAGCGCGCCGTGGCCGACGCGGATGCATCGGGGGACGGTGAGGCCATCGCCCACGCCCACGTGGCTTACGAGAATGCCGGTGGTTATACCGCCCATGCCCGTGCCGGTGAGCTGCTCGACGGCCTCGGTTTTCCCGCCGAGCAGCATGCCTGGTCGGTGGCGGAGTTCTCCGGCGGCTGGCGGGTGCGGCTCAATCTGGCACAGGCACTGATGTGCCGCAGCGATCTGTTGCTGCTCGACGAGCCCACCAACCATCTCGACCTGGAGGCGGTGCTGTGGCTGGAGCAGTGGTTGCGCGGGTATACGGGAACGCTGCTGCTGATTTCCCACGACCGCGATTTCATCGATGCCGTCGCTGATGAGACATTGCATATCGAGCATTGCGATCTGACCCTCTATCGCGGCGGCTACTCCGCCTTCGAGCGCCAGCGCGCCGAACGCCTTGCCCAGCAGCAGGCGCAATACGAGAAGCAGCAGCGCGAGATCGCTCACCTGCAGAAGTTCATCGACCGTTTCCGCGCCAAGGCCACCAAGGCCCGCGCCGCGCAGAGCCGGGTCAAGGCGCTGGAGCGCATGGAGCGCGTGGCGCCCGCGCACGTGGACTCTCCGTTCAGCTTCGAGTTTCCCACGCCGCCGGAGGCGGCGAACCCACTGCTCAGCCTGGAAAGTGTTGCCCTGGGCTACAGCGAAACGCCCATCCTGCAGGGCGTGAGCATGAGCCTGCGCCCGGGGGCGCGTATCGGGTTGCTCGGACCCAACGGTGCCGGCAAGTCCACGCTGGTGCGCGCCTTCGCCGGCGAGCTTGTCCCGGCGGCAGGCACGCTCACGGCGGGCCGGAATCTCAGTGTCGGCTACTTCGCCCAACACCAGCTCGAGCAGCTCGACCCGGCGGCGAGCCCGTTGCTTCACCTCCGTCGGCTCGCGCCGGAGGCGCTCGAGCAGAAGCTGCGGGACTTCCTCGGCGGGTTCGGGTTCCAGGGTGACCAGGCCACCGGGGCGGTGGCACCGCTGTCCGGCGGAGAAAAGGCCCGGTTGGTGCTCGCGCTGCTGGTCTGGCGAGCGCCCAACCTGCTGCTCCTCGACGAGCCCACCAACCACCTGGATCTGGAGATGCGTCACGCGCTAACCGTCGCGCTGCAGGGTTACGAGGGGGCGGTGGTGACGGTTTCCCATGACCGCCACCTGCTCAACAGCACGGTGGACGAGTACTGGTTGGTGGCCGATGGCGCTGTCTCGCGTTTCCACGGCGACCTGGAGGCCTACCGCGAATGGCTGGCCGAGCGCCGCCGCAGCGGCCGCCGCCTCGCCGAGGAAACCGCCGCCGGTGGGCGCAGTGCCGCCGATCGCAAGGCCGATCGCCAGCGCGCCGCCGCCGAGCGCCGCCGGACCAAACCGTTGCGTGATCGCGTCGAACGCCTGGTGCGGGAGATTGAGCGCGTCTCTGCCGCACTCGCCCAAGTGGAGACCGCTCTGGCCGACCCCGCTGTGTACGAGGAGGCGCAGAAGCAGCGTCTCAACGACCTCCTGCGCGAACAGGGCGAGCTGCGCCGCCGCCACGACGAGCTCGAGGCCGAGTGGATGGGGGCGGAGGAGGCGTTGGCTCAGGCGGAAGCCTGAGCGGTCCGGGATTGCGGGTGTCGGGTTTCAGGTTTCGCGTGGCGCCGCTTTACCTAATCGCCCCCGAGTTCCAACCCGCGGTCCGAAACTAGCAACGCGAAACGCGGAGCCTGGAACCTAATACTCGGAATCTGCCCCTTTGAGAACCACCGATCTGCCCGTTCTCTACCACGATGACGCCCTGATCGCCGTGCACAAGCCTGCGGGCCTGCTCGTGCACCGCACCGAGATCGATCGCGAGCGGGATGTGGCGTTACAGCGGGTGCGCGATCAGATCGGGCGGCGAGTGTATCCCGTGCACCGGCTCGATCGCGCTACCTCCGGCGTGCTCGTCTTCGCTCTGCGCCCGGAGGTCGCGGGTGCGCTGGCGGCGGATTTCCGCGGGCGGACACTGGCGAAGCACTACCTCGCGGTGGTGCGGGGGTGGACGCCGGAGAGCGGCATCATCGAGCGGCCGCTGGCCAAGCACAAGGGCGGCGAGAAGCGCGCCGCCCGCAGCCGCTATGTGCGTGTGGCCACCGTGGAGCTGCCCATTCCCGTGGACAAGTGGCCGGCAGCACGCTATTCACTGGTGCTCATCGCCCTGGACACCGGTCGCCGGCATCAGATCCGCCGCCATATGGACGGCATCAGCCATCCATTGATCGGCGATACCACCCACGGCAGCGGTCCCCACAACCGGCTCTTCCGCGAGCATCTCGACTGTCACCGCATGCTGCTGCATGCGTGGCGGTTCGCCCTGCGGCATCCGATTACCGGTGAGGCCATTACCATTGCTGCGCCGCCGCCGGCGGACTTTCACCGGGTTTGCGAGCGTTTGGGCTGGGACCGCCACTCAGTCGACCTGGACGATGCCCTGACCCGGTTGCCGGGTGGTTCCACGCTGGGAAGATCCGCCAACGACGGATGATGACGCTGCAGCGCGTTTGTGTGATGTGCGGCGAAGAGGACTAGCGGGGAGTCCGCGACGCAGCGGTTTCGACAACGCCGTGCGGGAGGCGGTGGGGCCCGGGAGGGGGCGGCCGCGCCGGTATCTGGGTGGTGCCTCTCTTGGGGCGCGGATGGTCCGTGGTGGGTGCCGACGGAGGAGGGAGGTGCTGGGTCGGGAGCGTATGCGGCCATGGATGGTCGCATTCGAGCGCACATGGATGTGTTCATAGCGTCTCCCGCCAGCGCCCCCTCCGACGGGCCTTTCCCCGATCCGGGAATTATCCTGGGAGGCGCGGATATTTCCAGCCGTCGACGCAGAGCGCGGTCCCCACACTGCTGCCGCGGAGCGTCCGCGCCGGCCGAGTGTCAGACCGGACGTAAATCGGGTCCAGGCAAACTCGCAGCCGGC
>CAZHBN010000274.1:0-5394 GCA_964530405.1 uncultured Ectothiorhodospiraceae bacterium | reverse complement strand
CCTGCAGCGGTTGCTGATCGGGCACGCCACCGAGTGTCAGCTCGACGGCAACGGCAGAATCCTCGTGCCGCCACCGTTACGCGAATTCGCCGGCTTGGAGAAAAAGACCGTGCTCATCGGTCAGGGCAACAAATTCGAGTTGTGGGATGAGGCGGCGTGGTTTGAACGTCGTGACGAATGGCTTGCCGAGGCCTCCGAAGAGGAGGAATTGCCCGAAGAGCTCGAGGCGCTGTCGCTATGACGGTGGCAGAGCAGAACTCCGGTGATCATCGCCCGGTGTTGCTGGACGCCGCGGTCGAGGCACTGGCGGTGCGCGCCGACGGCCGTTACGTGGATGCCACCTATGGCCGCGGCGGGCACAGTGCGGCGATTGTCGAGCGCCTGGGGGCCGAGGGCGGCCTCTGGGCGGTCGACCGGGATCCGGCGGCCATCGCAACGGCGCGCACCCGTATCGGTGGGGATCCACGCTGCCGTATCCGCCATGCGTCGTTCGCAGAACTCGACGCGCTCGCGCGCGCGGAGGGACTGACCGGCCGTGTGGACGGGTTGTTGATGGACCTCGGCGTGTCCTCGCCACAACTCGATGACCCTGAGCGGGGCTTCAGTTTCATGCGCGACGGTCCGCTGGACATGCGCATGGATACCACCTCGGGTCCCACAGCACGTGAGTGGCTGGAGCGCGCGACACCGGAGACGATTGCCCGGGTGCTGCGTGACTATGGCGAGGAGCGTTTTGCCCGCCGGATTGCCGGCGCCATCGCCGAGGCCAGGGCGGCCGGCCGTCTGCCACGGCGTACCGGTGAGCTCGCTGAGCTCGTGGCCAATGCCGTGCCCCGCCGGGAGCGCCACAAGCACCCGGCCACGCGCACGTTCCAGGCGCTGCGGATCGCCGTGAACGGTGAGCTCGAGGCGCTGGAGTCCGCCCTTGCAGCGGTGCGGACACTTCTCGCGCCGCGCGGGCGGTTGGTAGTGATCAGCTTCCACTCTCTGGAGGACAGGCTGGTCAAGCGTTTCATTCGCGATGCCAGCCGTGTCGGCACGCTGCCTCCTGGTGTGCCGGAACCGCCGCCGGAGCGTCGGCCCTGGTTGCGGCAGATGGGCAAGGCGGTGCGTGCCGAAGACACCGAAGTCAGCGACAACCGGCGTTCGCGCAGCGCCGTCATGCGTTGCGCGGAGCGGCTCGAGTGAGTGTGCGGCACTGGCTCGCGGTGGCGTTGACGGTGGCAGTGGCGGCGAGTGCGGTGGCGGTGGTAGCCACCAAGCATTACAGCCGCCGGGCGTTCGTCGAACTGCAGGAACTGCAGCGCGAACGCGATCGATTGGATGTCGAGTGGGGGCGTCTGCGCATCGAGCAGGGCGCCGTGGCGACCCACGGGCGCGTCGAGACCATCGCCCGACGGGAGTTGGAAATGCGCATGCCCGGCCGTGACGACGTGATCATCGTACGTCGCGGCGGTGACAGTGGGGGAAGCACCAGGTGACTAGTCAACACCCGGACAACGCGGAGATTTCGGCGCCGCGCTGGCGACGCCTGTTCGTGCTGGGTGCGTTTGCCGTACTGGCGTTCACGCTGGCAGCGCGGGCTGTCGAAATCCAGTTGGTCGAACGCGACTTTCTGGAGGGACAGGGTCAGGCGCGCCACCTGCGGGTCAACACCATTCCCGCGCACCGGGGTATGATCACCGACCGCTTCGGTGAGCCGTTGGCCATCAGCTCGCCGGTGGATTCGGTGTGGGCGGACCCCGGCGAGCTGTTGCGCGCGGCTGGACGGGTTCCCGAGCTCACCGAGTTGCTGGGGCTCGATGCCGAGCGCGTTCGGGCGATGCTGGAATCGCGTCGCGACAAGGAATTCGTCTATATCAAGCGCCACGTGACCCCCGCCACCGGCGATCGGGTCATGGCGTTGCGGCTTCCGGGCGTTTCACTGAAGCGCGAGTACCGCCGTTTCTATCCCACCGGTGAAGTCGCCGGCCACGTTCTCGGCTTCACCGATATCGACGATCGGGGCCAGGAAGGCCTCGAGCGGGCGTACGACGACTGGCTCAGCGGTAAACCCGGTGCCAAGCGGGTGGTGCGTGATCGTCTCGGCCGTGTGATCGAGGACGTGGAGCTGTTGCGTGAGCCGGAGCCGGGGCGTGACCTCGCGCTCAGTCTGGACCGGCGCCTGCAGTACATCGCCTACCGCGAGCTCAAGGCTGCGGTGGCTCGCCACGACGCCGTCAATGGTGCTGCCGTCGTGCTGGACGCACGCAATGGCGAAGTGCTCGCCATGGTCAACCAGCCCGGCTTCAACCCCAACGATCGCAGTCAGCTCGATAGTCGACGCTATCGCAACCGTGCGGTGGCGGATGTCATCGAGCCCGGATCGACGATCAAGCCGTTCACAGTTGCCGCGGCGCTGGAGTCCGGTCGCTATGAGCCCACGACGCCGGTGAATGCCGATCCCGGCTGGATGATGGTGGGGGGCAACACGGTTCAGGACGTGCATAACTATGGGCACATCGATGTTGCGACCGTACTTCAGAAATCCAGCAACGTCGGCATTACGCGGATAGCGCTGTCACTCGAACGCGGCGACGTCTGGGGAATGGTGGACGCCGCCGGATTCGGCCAGTCCACCGGCAGTGGTTTTCAGGGCGAAGAGGCAGGCATGCTGCCAGTGACGCCACCACCCAGCCGTTTCGAGCGCGCGACGCTGGCGTTCGGTTACGGCCTCGCCGCTACGCCGCTGCAGGTTGCCCATGCCTATACGGCACTTGGCAATGGTGGCGTGCTGCCGCCGGTGACGTTCCTTCGCGGCGGGGACAAGGGCGATGGTCGGCGTATCATGAGTACGAAGACGGCCGATGACGTCCTCCGGATGATGGAGCGGGTCGTCTCGGACAAGGGTACCGCGGAGCGTGCGGCCATTGCCGGCTATCGTGTGGCCGGTAAGACCGGTACCTCGAAAAAGGCCGTGGCCGGCGGTTATGCGGACGACCGGTACGTGGCCCTGTTCGCGGGTATCGTACCGGCGGGCGACCCGCGCTTCGTGTGCGTGGTGATGATCAATGAGCCCCGTCGCGACGATTTCTACGGTGGCCAGGTGGCCGCGCCGGTCTTCCGCGAGGTCATGAGCCAGGCGTTGCGGCTTTACAATGTGCCTCCCGACGGGCAGACGAGTCCGGCAGCGCCGTTGATGATGGCGGACCGGGGGCAACGGCCATGACGGTGGTGGTACGCCCACGCCTGGACGACCTTCTGCGGCCATGGTCTGTGTCTGCGCCGGCGGTCGAAGTGGCGGCGCTCGCGCTTGACAGCCGCCAGGTGAGCCCCGGCGGACTCTTCCTCGCCGTTGCCGGCACCCGCGGCCATGGACTGGACCATCTGGACGATGCCCTGGCGCGGGGTGCGGCAGCGGTGGTCTGGGAGCCGGCCGGGACCCTACCGGCAGCGGACGTCGAAACACGCTGCCGTGCCGCCGGTGCCGTGGCTGTCCCAGTGCCGCGGTTAGCCCGGTGTGCCGGGGAGCTTGCTGCCCGGTTCTTCGGCGAACCGGGGGAACGGTTGCGTCTCGTCGGGGTCACCGGTACCGACGGCAAGACCTCCACTACCCAGTTCATCGCCCGAGCCCTTGATACCGATCACAGTCCCTGGGCCGTGGTGGGCACCATAGGCTGGGGGCGGCCGGATGCGCTGGAACCGGCGACCCACACGACGCCGGACGCGGTGAGTCTGCAGCGCCAGCTCGCCGGGCTGGTGGATGAGGGCGTATCCGGGGCCGCACTGGAAGTGTCTTCCCATGCCCTCGATCAACGGCGTATCGGCGAACTCAGGTTCGACGTGGCCGTGCTCACCAATCTCAGTCGTGATCATCTCGATTATCACGGTACCGACGAAGCCTACGCGGCAGCCAAGGCGAAGCTGTTCCGCGAACCTCCACCGGCGGTGGCCGTACTCAATCTGGACGACCCATTCGGCCGCCGCTTGGCGGCCGAGCCGCAATCACCGGTGGTCGGCTATTCCGTGGCCGGTGATCGCCAGGCCCGGGTATGTGCGACGGCGGTGGAGACCACCCCCGAGGGGTTGACGCTTTCGTTCACCGTGGACGGGCAGTCGCTGACACTGACGCTGCCGTTGTTCGGTCGTTTCAATGCGGCGAACGTGCTTGCGACTGCCGCGACGCTGCTCGCATTAGGGTACACCGCGACGGAAACGCAGACGGCGTTGCGGCGCCTGCGCCCGGTGCCCGGGCGAATGGAGGCCCTCGGCGGGGGAACGCGCCCCACGGTGGTGGTGGATTATGCGCATACCCCGGCGGCACTCGCCGCTGCGCTGGAGGCCGTGCGCGAACACTTTCCCGGTCGGCTCTGGTGTGTCTGTGGCTGTGGTGGTGATCGCGATCGCGGCAAGCGTCCGCTGATGGCCGAGGCTGCCGCGCGCCTTGCCGATGAACTGGTTTTCACCAGCGACAACCCGCGCAGCGAGTCGCCCGCGGTGATTCTCGAAGACATGCGCGCCGGTCTGCCCGCCGGGCGGCCGGCAACGCTCCTTGCCGATCGCGCCGAGGCCATTGCTCACGCCGTCGCCGGTGCGGGTGCGGGCGATGCGGTACTGGTCGCCGGCAAGGGCCATGAGGACTATCAGATCGTTGGCGATCACCGATTCGCGTTCAGTGACCGCGCAGCGGTCGAGACGGCTCTCGCGGCCGGGGAGGCGGGCCGATGGACGCGGTGACACTGGCGGATCTGGCATGCGCGCTCGACGAAGGGCGAGTCCGCGGCGAGGCCGCGACCGTTACCGGCGTGGCAATAGATTCCCGGCGTGTCCGCTCGGGAGACCTCTTCGTTGCGCTTGCCGGCGAGCGTGTCGACGGCCATGAGTTCGTGGCCGCGGCACGTGCAGCGGGCGCATCCGCCGCACTCGTCGCCCGCGAGGTCGCTGATGCGCTGCCCCAATGGGTCGTCCCGGACCCAGCGGCGACGCTGGCCCGGCTCGGTGCCTGGGTGCGCGCGGGTGTGCCGACGACCGTCATCGGGGTGACCGGGTCCAACGGCAAGACCACGGTGAAGGAAATGCTGGCGGCCATTCTCGGCACAGGCGCCGAGACACTGGCTACCGAGGGCAATCTGAACAATTTCCTCGGTGTGCCACTGACCCTGTGTCGCCTCCGCCGGAAGCTGCGTTTCGCCGTGATCGAAATGGGTGCCAATGCCCCCGGGGAAATAGCCGGCCTGGTGGAACTGGCCGGTCCGGAGATCGGAATCGTGACGAACGCGGGCCCCGCCCATCTGTCGGGGTTCGGCAACATAGAGGGGGTGGCGCGGGCAAAAGGCGAAATGTTCCGCGGTTTGCCCCCGGACGGGGTTGCGGTGATCAACGCCGACGACGATCATGCGCCGCTTTGGCGGGAAT
>CAZHBN010000273.1:4902-5425 GCA_964530405.1 uncultured Ectothiorhodospiraceae bacterium | reverse complement strand
GCATGGCCAGGTCGCCGCTGCCGCCGAAGATCACGATCTCGAACGGGCTGATCTCTTCCACGGTCCTCTCCCAGTCGACTGCATGCGCTGGCGCGGGGCCAGAGGTTCGACACGCAGTCTAATGTAGCTTGGTTACTTTGTCATCGTCGTTGCGACTACATTAATCGCTTGTAAAGATCGTGTCTTGCCTCTCGCGTTGTAGTCAAACTACACTGAGGCCACTTGACCGAATACAGTCACAGGAGCACCGCATGGCAGCTATCAGGCCCGAGCTCGAGGCGGTCACCGAGCAGATCATCCGCCGCAGCGAGCGCACGCGGCGCGAGTATCTCGATCGCCTGGAGCATGCCCGCCACGATGGGCCGGTGCGGCGCGAGCTCTCCTGCACCAACCTCGCGCACGCCTTCGCCGCCGCGCCGGCGGGTGACAAGGACGCGCTCAAGGGTCTGCAGCGGCCCGATGTCGCCATCGTCTCCGCCTACAACGATATGCTCTCGGCGCACCAGCCGCTGGAGCGTTTCCC
>CAZHBN010000273.1:0-4892 GCA_964530405.1 uncultured Ectothiorhodospiraceae bacterium | reverse complement strand
CGATCTCTTGCGCGCCGCGGTGCGCGAGGCGGGGGCCACCGCCCAGTTCGCCGGCGGCGTGCCGGCGATGTGCGACGGCATCACCCAGGGGCAGCCCGGCATGGAGCTGTCGCTGTTCAGCCGTGACGTCATCGCCATGGCCACCGCGGTGGCGCTTTCGCATAACACGTTCGACGCGGGCCTGTGCCTCGGCGTTTGCGACAAGATCGTCCCCGGCCTGCTCATTGGCGCGTTGCACTTCGGTCACCTGCCGTTCGTCTTCGTCCCCGCCGGTCCCATGCCCTCGGGGATCCCCAATGAGGAAAAGGCCCGCGTGCGCCAGCAGTACGCCGCCGGAGAAGTCGGGCGTGACGCGCTGCTGGAGTCGGAGGCCCGGTCATACCATTCGCCGGGCACGTGCACGTTCTATGGCACTGCCAACTCCAACCAGATGCTCATGGAGGTCATGGGGCTGCACATGCCGGGGGCGGCGTTCGTCAACCCGAACACGCCACTGCGCGATGCGCTGACCGTCTCCGCCGCCCAGCGCGTGGTCGATCTGATCGACGGCGGCGAGGCTTATACCCCGGTGGGCCGTGTGGTCGACGAGCGTGCCATCGTCAACGCGGTGGTCGGGCTGCTCGCCACCGGTGGTTCCACCAATCACACCATGCATCTGGTGGCGATCGCCGCTGCCGCGGGCATTCGCCTTACCTGGGATGACTTCGATGCATTGTCCCGGGTGGTGCCGCTGCTTGCCCGGGTCTACCCGAGCGGCTCGGCGGACGTGAACCAATTTCACGATGCCGGCGGCATGGGGTTCGTGGTGCGGGAGCTGCTCGATGCCGGCCTTCTGCACGAGGACGTGCTTACCGTCGCCGGATCGCGGGGCCTGCGCCATTACGCAGAGGCACCGGTGCTGGCCGAGGGGCGTGCCGCCTGGGAGCCGGCAGTGGCGGAGTCGCGTGACGATTCCGTGCTGCGGCCGGCGGGTGAGCCGTTCAGCGCCGACGGTGGTCTGCGGGTGCTCGACGGCAATCTCGGCCGCGCCGTTATCAAGGTCTCCGCAGTGGCCGAGGAACACCGGGTGATCGAGGCGCCCGCACGGGTGTTCGACGACCAGGCGGAGGTGCTCGAGGCATTCCGAGCCGGCGAGCTCGATGGCGATCTGGTGGCGGTGGTGCGGTTCCAGGGGCCTCGGGCCAACGGCATGCCGGAGCTGCACAAGCTTACCCCCGAGCTCGGCGTCCTGCAGAAGCGCGGGTACAAGGTGGCACTGGTTACCGATGGTCGCATGTCGGGTGCTTCCGGCAAGGTGCCGGCCGCGATTCACGTGACCCCCGAGTGCGTCTCGGGCGGAGCGCTCGCGAAGGTGCGTGACGGGGATATCGTGCGCGTCGATGCCGAAAGTGGCCGACTGGAGGCCCTGGTGGACGATGCGGAGTGGTCGGCCCGAGTGCCGGCGCCCACGCCCACAGCGGCGCAGCACGGCATGGGGCGCGAGCTCTTCGTCGCCCTGCGTGGCGCGGCGAGCGGCGCCGAAGACGGTGCACGTACCTTCGCGATGGGCGAGGAGGAAGCCGATGGTTGAGAACAATCGCCACGCCGAGGCGCTGCTTCGGCTGATTGACGGTGTGCCCGTCATTCCCGTGCTCCAGGTCGAGCGAGTGGACGATGCGGTTCCGCTGGCACAGGCGCTCGTCGCAGGCGGGCTACCGGTGCTGGAGGTGACGCTGCGCAGTGATTCGGCGCTGGCGGTCATCGAACGCATGGCGCGGGACGTGCCGAATGCGATTGTCGGCGCCGGAACGGTTAACGACCCGTCGGATTACGCCGCGGCCCGTGATGCGGGGGCGCAGTTCGCCGTGAGTCCCGGCGCGACGGACGCCCTCATCGATGTGGCCTCCGTCGAGGCGCTGCCATGGCTGCCGGGCGCCGCCACGGCTTCGGAGGTCATGCGCCTGCGGGGCGCCGGATACCGGTTCCTGAAGTTCTTCCCCGCGGTCGCCGCTGGCGGCCGCCCGGCGCTCAAGGCGCTAGGCGGACCCTTCGCGGACGTGAGCTTCTGCCCCACTGGCGGTGTCAAGGCCAATGATTTCCATGCCTGGCTCGCACTTGGAAACGTCGTGTGTGTGGGCGGCAGCTGGCTCGCTCCGCCTTCGCTCGTGGACGCCGGTGACTGGAAGGCCATTCGTGCGCTCGCGCGTCAAGCGGTCGATGAAAACGGCTCCGAGGTAGGCGAGGAGGATCCCGGCGCCGCGCTCGAGGACTTGCGCTAGGCACACGACCGATCACCACGGGGGAGGTGCACGGGGGAACCTCCGGGGTTGCGCTCCCACACCGCCCCCATGCTCTCCCCTGCTTCCGTGCGCGGGCTACCGCCTCCCGGGGTCCGCCGCGCGGTCTTCTACACCCGTAGCCGCCCCGTGCGTAGTGCACGGGGCGGACTTTTTTCGCCCGCCGGTGATAACCTTGTCCGCCGATGGACCCATTACCCCAATCAATGGAAGCGGAGTGACCATGCGCAGCCTATCCACGCCTGTTGCCCGATCCGTTGCCGGCGCCCTGCTGGCGCTCGCAGTCGCCGGCTGTAGCACCACGGCGCCGCCGCCCGGCGGTACGCGCGAGGCGGCGCCGGTTGTCGGCGAAGTGACCGGCCAGGAAACGCTCTGGCAGGATGCCGACGCCGGCTGGGTGCGCCTGGTGGCAGCAGAGTCCGGCGCAGGTGGTTATGACCACCCCGTGAAAGTGGATCCCCAGTGGCTGCGCCAGACCCTATACGACATCAAGCTTCGCGGTACCGACAAGGCCGACGAGAACGAGTCCGCGCCGCCCATCCGGCTGTTCCAGGTGAAGGAGCTCGACGTGCTGGTGCCGGCCATTGCGCAGGGGCTGGCTCAGGCGGGCCCGGACCAGGCGGTCGCATTCGCCACGGCGGCCCGCCGCGGTGGTTTCACGTTTTTCGATCCCGTGCGGCTGACTACCGCACGGGTGTTCGTCAGCGACGGCGAGCTCAACGTGCTCTTCGGCCCGGTTGGTGAGCCGCTGGCCGAGGACTCGGTGCGCGGGGAGATTCGCGGTGCGCCGGTCGGTACCCGGGCGGCGGTGCTCAACGACGATGATCGGGTGTGGAGCCGCAGCTGGGGCTCGACCATGCCCCGGGAGGACTGGGTGGCGCGGCCGGTGAAAACCACGCAGGGGGCGCTGCCCGAGCTGCCGGCATCCGGTGAGCCGATGTCCGCTTCCCGTGAGGAGGGGCGCGCGGCGAGCGAGCCGCAGGCTGCGGCGCCGCCGTCGCGCAATGGCGGCGGTATCCGGGAACGTCTCGAATTGCTCAAGGAGCTACACGAGGACGGGCTCATAACCGAGGACGAGTACCGCGCCGAGCGCCAGGAGATTCTAGACGAGCTCTAGTCCTTGCAGTCCGGCCGGTTCCGGGGGCGCCGCATCGCGTCGCCCCCGCTTTCCTCCCGCGGGGGGCGACTTGACCCCTGCCGAAATCCTCGGTTCCACCTCGTGCCCCCGTCCTTTCGGCTTCCAGACTACCGTTCATCGGTTCAAACAGTACCCACGCGGTCCGCTTTACGTTAGAATTCGTACTGCGATGATCCGAATTAACCGTGAAACCGACTATGGCATCGGCATTCTTACCCTGCTCGCCAACGATGAGCACGCACGGGTGAATGCCGCGACGATGGCCGAGCGCCGCGGCCTGCCGCAGCCCATGGTGAGCAAGATTCTCAAGCACCTGGCGCGTGCGGGCATCCTGGTGTCCTATCGTGGGGCCAAGGGGGGTTACGGGCTCGCGCGTTCGCCGCGGGAGATTACCGTCGCCGAGATCATCGCAGCCCTGGAAGGGCCTATCTCGCTGACCGAATGCGTGGAGGAAGGCGTCGAAGCCTGTCAGTACAGCAACCATTGCACGGTCAGCGGCAACTGGAACCGGATCAACCGGGTGGTGCAGGAGGCTCTCGCTCGCATCACCCTTGCCGATATGTGTACCCCCGAGCCGGTTGCGCCGGGGGACGACAGTGACGGCCGTCAGGAATTTCCCATGGAGTTTGCCGGAGTCCGCTATGTCAGCGACCTCTAAGACCCTGGAAGAAGTCACCTCCCGCGGCTACGAGGCGGGCTTCATCACCGATATCGAGCAGGAGTCCGCGCCGCCGGGCCTGAACGAGGAGATCATCCGCTTCATCTCCGCCAAGAAGGAGGAGCCGGAATGGATGCTCCAATGGCGCCTGGAGGCGTACCGGAACTGGCTGGAGATGCCGGAACCGGACTGGGCGAAGGTGAGCTTTGCGCCCATCGACTTCCAGGCGATCTCGTACTATGCCGCACCCAAGGAGCAGCCCAAGAGCCTCGACGAGGTGGATCCGAAGCTGCTCGAGACCTACGAGAAGCTCGGCATCCCCATGCACGAGCGCGAGATGCTCGCCGGCGTGGCGGTGGACGCGGTGTTCGACTCTGTCTCCGTGGCCACCACCTACAAGGACAAGCTCGCCGAGCAGGGCATCATCTTCTGCTCCATGTCCGAGGCGGTGCGCGAGCACCCGGAGCTGGTGCAGAAGTACCTCGGCACGGTGGTGCCCAAGGGCGACAACTTCTTCGCCGCGCTGAACTCGGCGGTGTTCTCCGACGGCTCGTTCGTGTTCATCCCCAAGGGCGTGAAGTGTCCCATGGAGCTGTCCACGTATTTCCGCATGAACGCGGGGCACACCGGGCAGTTCGAGCGTACGCTGATCATCGCCGAGGAGGGGGCCTCGGTCTCCTATCTCGAGGGCTGCACCGCGCCCATGCGTGATGAGAACCAGCTGCACGCCGCGGTGGTGGAGCTGGTGGCCCTGGACGACGCCCAGATCAAGTACTCCACGGTGCAGAACTGGTACCCGGGTGACGAGGACGGCAAGGGC
>CAZHBN010000272.1:0-5492 GCA_964530405.1 uncultured Ectothiorhodospiraceae bacterium | reverse complement strand
CGCGAGGAAACGCTGCGGCGGTTCAGCGAACGCTTCCGCGGCAACGGATTCAGTCCGCAAGCCCACATGCCGTGCTACGGACTGCTCGAATCGACGCTTTGCGTTTGCTGCTGTGACAGGCTGAAGGCGCCGACCGTGCTGTACGTGGATGGCGCTGACCTGATCGATCGGAAGGCCGTTACGCCCGATCCCGGCGGTACGCCCCTGGTCGCCTGCGGCACCGTTCGCGGTGGCTTGGCATCGTCACCTGACGTTCGGATCGTCGACCCGGATTCCCGGCGCGCCTTGGGCGAGGATCGTGTCGGGGAGATCTGGGTGTCGGGTTCCAGCGTGGCGCGTGGGTATCTGGGAAACCACGGAGACACCAGCGCACGGTTTCGCGCGCAGATCCGCGGTCGACCCGGCACATACTACCTGCGCACAGGCGATCTCGGATTCATTCACGCCGGGGAGCTGTTCGTGACCGGAAGGCTTGCACTGCCGGACACGCTCAACGGGGGCGTCAGTCCACTGTCGAGTACCTCCCTGGTCGGGATATTGCCCGCGCCGGACCCCGGATACCGCTGTCCGGCTTCGGCGGTTCCGACCGTTGCTGAGCGTGGCGGCTGAATGGGGCACAGGCGGGTGGTGTTCGTCGTCGACCGAACCCGTCATGCCGGGGCATCCGTGGATACTTTCGGGCTGTCGTAGATTGAGTCAAAGGTGGAGCGAGCATGACGTTAGCCGCATCCGGCAATCAATACCGGGCCGACCCGCGGGACGGTGCATCGGAGCGCCCCTGGGCGCTGCATTTCGATGGTACTAGTGGCCAGGCGAGCGTCACCGTCTCCGGTGGGGGGCACGAGCGGGTTGCGCGAATCGCATGGTCGCGGGATACCGGCAACTCGATCGCCCGGGCCCGCGATATTCTTCATCCGCTGGAACGTGATTACTTCGATCAGGTGTCATCGGATCGGCGGCGACTGTCGTTTCTGCTGGGCCGGCACGCGGCGAAGCAGGCGCTCGATATCGCCGAACCAATCACGCGGGCAGCAATCATTCCGGGGGCCATGGGCCAGCCGGTGCTGAACGAGGGTGGCGGTACCGAGGTATCGATTTCCCACGACGACCACGTCGCTTGTGCGGTCGCCGCTCCGGCGCTCACGCCAATGGCAGTGGACCTCGAGCGTGCCGCGTGCAAACGTGCCGAGATCATGCGTTCACAGATGTCGCGGCGTGAGCAGGGGGTGGGCGACCGCCTGGGCGTGGAAGCGGAATTCTGGGGAACCGCCTTCTGGACGGCGAAGGAGGCCCTCGCCAAGCTCCTGCGCTGCGGCCACGGGTGTCGACTGGAAGTACTCGAAGTCGCCGCCATGGAGATGTCTGGGACCAGTTTCGACGGGCGTTACCGCAATTTCCCCCAGTACCGGTTCGTCGGCTGGAGGCCATTGCCCGGTTACGTCGTGGCCCTCGCCCTGCCGCGGGCGCTGACGGTGAAAATGGGCCATTGATCGCCGCCGGCGACGATCCCATGCGGTGTCGGCAATCGAGCATGACGCAACGAGCGAACGGAGGGTATGACGCTATGCGATCGGACTGGAGCTACCCGGCGCCGCGTTCCGGTATCCCCGGTGCCTGGGACCGGTTCGTCGGGCCGGGGGCGACTCGTGCCGAGCAGTTGCTTTCGGCGGTGAGCGCGACGCTTGCCGCTGCCGGTGTCTGCGTGCATGCGGCGGTCGCCGTGTCGGGCTGGTCGCTGATTGAATACGTGCTTGTGGCGCTGCTGGCGTTTGACATCGTCGGCGGCGTCGTCACCAACGCCACCGCGAGCGCGAAGCGATGGTACCACCGTGATGGGCTGGGTCGGCGTGAGCAGCTTGGTTTCGTGGCGCTGCATGGCATTCACGTCGCCATCGTCGCTGCGCTGTTCCTGGATTGGAGTGTTTTCTATTTCGCTTACGCTTACGGCTATATCCTGGTGGCGGCGGTGGCCACACTGCAGGTACCCATCCGACTGCAGCGTAGCGTGGCGCTCCTCGCGAGCGCCGGAGCCGTTTTCTCGCAGCTCTATGTGCTCATGCCCGCGCCGGGCGTCGAGTGGTTTCTACCGCTTCTCGCGCTGAAACTGCTGGTCAGCCACCTCACGGTGGAGGAGCCCTATGTGGCCCGGACGTCCGACTCCGAGTCACATCAATACGGCGCGTAATACCGTCCGGTACCCTCGCGCACGAGGCTCGGCACCCGCTGGATCTTGCCGGTGATCTGACGTTCGATCGACGCGTCGCAACCAGCGAGGTCATTGTCACGGACGGCATCCTCGAGACCTATAATTGCTTCGCAGACGTCGACCACGCCGGTGCGTGACTCCAGGTCGATGCAGCGTACGTAGTGGGTCCGATCCAGCGTGTTGCGAACGACGTGAAGCACTTCGTCCGCGCAATTCAGCCGGACGAGCCGTTCGATCATGGTTTCGAGCGCGTCGGCCCGTTGTTCACCCGCCTCGCGGGGGCAGGTAGCCTGCGCGTTCCCGGTGAATGCCTTGCGAGTGCTCTCGAGGACGTCCAGCACCGCGTCCTTCTGCCCGGCATCGACGGCGGTTCGCACCGCATGCTTGAGCAGCACGGCCAGCAGCTCGTAGAGCGCCTGGATCTCGTCCGGTGAGGGAAGTTTCACGAAAAAACCCCGGCCACGTTCGAAATGAATGAAGCCTGCTTCGTGCAAGCGGTTCAAAGCCTCGCGCACCGGGGTGTTGCTGACATCGTAGGCAGCGGCGAGGTCGGCGACCACGAGCCGCTGCCCGGGCTGGAATTTCTGCTTGATCAGGTCGTGGCGTAAGCGTGAATAAGCGACGTGTAGATTGGCATCGGAAGAGCCACGCTGTCTTGCCATAGTCGTGTTGTCCCGGTCCTGCATCCGTGCGCTGGGGCGCGCGTCAGCCACGCTATCGGGGGCAGTGGCTCGCCATCGCTGGAAAGGGGTCGTTGGCGCGCACTTTTCATAAACGTTACTGGCGAATGCTTCATTTTGCCATAACGTTCGTGCAGCGGGACCCGGGTGACCGATGGTCGGGGTATCAGCAATGGTACTGCAGGAGTCGGCGTGCGGCCTGTCAGCCCATGGAATCGTTCGCCGACGTCGATGCACGGTGGCTCCGCCGGGCGTCAGATAGCACGAGGCCCGAAGAGCGGAGAAAAAGCCCGGCGATTGCCACACCCACGACGATATCCGGCCATGGGGAGCGGGAAGCGTGGACCATGGCGGCGGCGAGCAGCACCGCGCCGTTGGCGATCAGGTCATTGCGTGAGCAGATCCACGCCGAGCGCATGTTCACGTCATCGCCGCGGTGACGGGTCAGCATCACAAGACAGAGACTATTGGCGGCGAGCGCGATTGCACCGAAGACCGCCATGATGGGGGGCTGCGGCACGCCACCCCAGACGACCTTGCTGGCCGCCTCCATCAATACGGCAGCGCCGAATACGGCCATCACGGTGCCCTTGAGCCCGGCTGCGACAGCCTTCCAGCGTTCACTGCGCGTGACCACCCAGAGACTGAACCCGTAGACCAGGGCATCGCCGAGCATGTCCAGGGAGTCGCCGAGCAGGGCGGTTGAGTCGGCTATCCAGCCGGCGGTGAACTCGGTGACGAACATGCCGGCGTTGATGACGAGCACGGCCCATAGCATGCGTGTCTGGCGTTGGCGTAGCGCAGTGAGGTGGCTGTCGTCCTCGTGGCAGCATCCGGCCATAACAGGCGTCCGATGTCGTGTATGACGAGGTGACTTTAAAGCTTATAGTCACTATAAGGTAAAGCGTTGATGGGAAGGTACCGATTATGCGCTACACCATAGGCCAGGCGGCCCAGGTCACCGACTGCCCGGCCGTCACCATCCGCTACTACGAACGTATCGGTCTGTTGCCCGAGCCGCAGCGGGGCGCGAACGGCTATCGTTACTATACGGATGCCGATGTCCAGCGCTTGCAGTTCGTCGTCCACGCCCGCGCTTTGGGTTTCCCCCTTGCCGACATCGCCGAGCTGCTGGCGCTGGCCGATCATCCCCAGCGACCGTGCGAAGCTGTCGACGAGAAGGTCGGAGAGCGCCTCGCTGACGTCCGGCAGCGTATTGCTCGGCTGACCGCGCTCGCCGCCCGGCTCGAACGTCTACAGGCGGCTTGTGACGGGCATCACCCCGTCGAGGAATGCGGCATCCTTGCCGCGCTCGCCCGGGAGCCGGGATACGCGTCGCGGATTGATTGAGCGAGCGCCTGAGGCAACGCTTCACGGGTACCGCTCGCGGCCGGCGTGTCACCTTGAAGCCGTGACCGTCATTGATCGCCGCGGTTTGGGGGGCGAGGGCTTGGGTGCTCCTGAGGGCACGCATCGAGAAAGCGACTCATGGCGTCACGGTCACGATCGTATCGTTTCGTGAGGGGAAAGGGCGGTAACCAGGACTCGCGACGGACGATCCAGCTTTCGTAAGTCGGCAAAAGCTGGTCAGGGGTATCCAGAGATCCCGGGTGCATTTCGACTTCGTCTGCGCGGCGCGCAAAAACGGATGAGCCGCAGCGGGGGCAGAAATGTCGCCCGGCGTAGCCGCGTGTTTCGCCATCGATCATCACCGCGTCCTGAGGAAACACCGCGGATGCGTAGAAAAGCGCCCCATGATGCTTGCGGCAGTCGTCCAATCCCGATGCCATCCACGTCGCCCGCCTCTCGTTGGCGACGGGGGCGCGGTGGTCGGAAGTTGAGCAGTTGACCGCACCGCAGGTCTATGAAGACCGCGTGCGGTTTGGTCGTACCAAAGGCGGGCGTGTTCGCGTCGTGCCGATCCGGCCGATCCGGCCGATCCGGCCGATCCGGCCGAGCCTGGCGCGTGGCTTGCGGCGGCGTGGTCGCGGCCGGGGGCGACTGTTCGAAGACCGCTACTACGCGTTTCGTTCGGCCGTCGAGCGCGCGCAGCTAGAGCTGCCAGAGGGCTAACTCGCCCACGTCCTCCGGCACACGTTCGCCATGCACTCCATGGCGCGGGGTGGCTCCATGCTCGTGCTACAGCGCATCCTCGGCCACACCGACATACGCATGACCATGCGCTATGCCCACTTCGCGCCGGACCACCTGGAAGAAGCCGCACGGCTGAATCCGCTTGCGCCGCGTCCTGCCGAAGTGTGAATGAAGCCGCAGTTTGGGCAATTACTGATCAACGCGCCGTTGGTGGCGATTGCGGCCTGAATGAATGATCCCAACGTCAGATGAGACACGCTGTAATGGTTCTGGCCCCCCCCGCCTTTGGCCACCGCCCCCGGGTGGCCGTTTCTTTTTCTCCGCGCGATTTCGGACGCCAATGCACAAGTCGGAAAGGGCAGGAAGGGCGCCGACAGTCGCGTTGACACTTGGTTGGCACCCAGCCATAAAAAAAGCCCGCCTCATCGGGCGAGCTTTTGCCAAGTTCCTGAAAATTCTGGTGGGCCCTGCTGGACTCGAACCAGCGACCAGCGGATTAAAAGTCCGATGCT
>CAZHBN010000271.1:0-5496 GCA_964530405.1 uncultured Ectothiorhodospiraceae bacterium | reverse complement strand
CCAGCGCGGCCACGAATCCGCCGGCGGTGGCCACGTGGGTGTTGGCCATGTAGCGGTCGCGGGCGACCACGTGATGGAGGTCCACCAGGTAGCGGCGGGGCATGGCGAAGAGGCCCCTCAGCAGGGGCACCGCCTCCGCCCGCCCCTGGCGCCACAGCGCGACCCGGCGGGCGGCGCCGACGACGGCGAGGACGAGCGCGGTGAGCAGCAGTGCGGGCAGCAGCCAGTCAAGCATCATTATCGTTCCCAGCCCTGTGTGCGCGGTCGGGTGTCGCCACGGACGGCGCCGTCAGAGGTCCTTGCACAACCGCAGTGCGTCGTAAATGGCCGCGTGGGTGTTGCGCGGGGAGACGCAGTCGCCGATGCGGAAGAGCACGTAACCCTCGCCGGCCTCGCTGAGCGCGGGCTGCGGCCGCCCTTCGAACAGTGCGTGCACGTCCGTCTGGCCGTGGTTGCGGGCGTCGGGTTTGAGCGCGTAGTACAGCGCCTCGTCCGGGCGCACGCCGTTCTCCACCACGATCTGGTCGACCAGGCGTTCCTCGAGCCGCTCGGTGTACTCGTTACGCAGCACCGCCACCCGCTTGTCGCCCTCGGCGTAGACCTGCTCCAGAGCGAGGTCCCCGGTCATCACCACCTCCTTGTCATACAGGCTGCGGTAGAAGGTGGGGAAGTTGGTGCCGCCGGCACCGAGCCCGGGCTTGACGTCGTCGGTGACGAGCTCCACCAGTGCGCCTTTGGCGGCGATATAGTCAGCCGCGGAGACCCCCGACCATTCGCACGGGCTGTCGTAGATGAGCACGTTGTGCCCCGGCTCCACCGCACCGCCGAGCACGTCCCAGGTGCTCACCACCAGGCTGTCAGCCGCCCCCCACGCCGGGTTCTGGTCGATGAACGGACGGCCGCCGGTGGCGAGCACAACGACGTCAGGGGCGAGTCCGCGCACAGTCTCGGCGTCCGCCCGGGTGGCGAGACGCAGGTCGATGCCGAGGCGCTCCAGCTCCATCTGGAACCAGCGCGTGATGCCCGCAATCTGGTCACGTTGCGGCGCCCGCGCGGCGATGCTGATCTGCCCGCCGAGCGACTCGCGCGCCTCGAACAGGGTGACGTCGTGGCCGCGTTCGGCAGCCACGCGCGCTGCCTCCATGCCACCCGGCCCGCCCCCGACCACCACCACGCGACGCCGCGGGCCGTCGCTGCGGGTGATGATGTGGGGCATGCCGAGATGCTCGCGGGAGGTGGCGGCGTTCTGGATGCAGAGCACGTCGAGGCCCTGGTACTGGCGATCGATGCAGTAGTTGGCGCCGACGCACTGGCGGATCTCGTCGATCCGGTCCTCGCGCAGCTTGTTGACGAAGTGCGGATCGGCGATGTGGGCGCGGGTCATGCCCACCATGTCCACGTAGCCGCCGTCCATCACCCGTGCGGCCTGGGTCGGGTCCTTGATGTTCTGGGCGTGGATCACCGGCGCGTCCACCACCGCCTTGATGCCGGCGGCGAGATGCAGGAACGGCTCCGGCGGATAGCTCATGTTGGGGATGACGTTGGCGAGGGTGTTGTGGGTATCGCAGCCGGAGCCCACCACGCCGAAGAAATCGACCATGCCGGTGCGGTCGTAGTACGCCGCGATCGCGCACATGTCCTCGTGGGTGAGGCCGTCGGGGTGGAACTCGTCGCCGCAGATGCGCATGCCCACCGCGAAGTCCGGCCCCACCTCCTTGCGCACCGCGTCGAGCACCCGCAGGCCAAAGCGCATCCGGTTCTCGAAACTGCCGCCCCACTCGTCGGTGCGCTGGTTCACCCGCGGGCTCCAGAACTGGTCGATGAGGTGCTGGTGGACGCAGGAGATCTCGATGCCGTCCAGCCCCCCCGCCTTGATACGACGCGCGGCGGCAGCGAAGTCGTCGATGATGCGCTCGATCTCTTCGGGTTCGATGGTCTTGCAAGTGGAGCGATGCACCGGCTCGCGCAACCCGCTCGGGGATAGCAGGTTGGGCCAGTGTTCGCCGTCCCAGCGTGAACGCCGACCCATGTGGGTGGCCTGGATCATGATCTTGGCGCCGTGGCGGTGTACCGCGTCGGCGAGGTTCTGGAGATGCGGGATGACGCGGTCAGTGGCGAGGTTAACCGAGCTCCACCAGCCCTGCGGGCTGTCGATGGAGACGGGGCTGGATCCGCCACAGATGCACAAACCGATGCCACCGCGCGCCTTTTCTTCGTAGTAGCGGACGTAGCGCTCGGTGGTCATGCCGCCGTCGGTGGCGTAGACCTCCGCGTGGGCGGTGCTGGCGATGCGGTTACGGATGGTCAGCCGATTGATGGTTAACGGCTGAAACAAGGCGTCGAACTGGCCCATCTCTCCTGCACTCCGTCGATCTTGTCTCGTTGACTTGCGGGCGGTGCTTCGATTGCCGTCGAGGAAACCGGCAGGGGGAACGGGAACCGCACGGGACGCTCCTGCCCGGACAGGCCGTGAATACGTCCATGTCGGCTCGCGGGCAGCATCCCTGCCGCCCGCGGTCCGGAAAGGAAACGCCCCGTGCGATCCAGCCTCCCGCTACGACCGGTCTCCCAAGGGCGACACTTCGAAAATGCCGTATTCACACCCCGGCTCGGCAGCGCTCTGGCGCTGCACCGAGCGAGTACGCAGCGCTGACCCCCGGCTCTCGGCGATCCAGTCCATGGCGCCCGCGAACCAACCGGTGAACATGTAGTCCACCTTCTCGCCGCACTCGCCGTACTCGTAGACGAACGCCGAATGATCGAGGCGCACCCTCGCCTCGCCGCGCTCGACGTCGAGGGACTCCACCGTGAACCACCCCCAGCCGCGCTGGGAGAGCCGGCGCAGGTAGTGCTCGAAGACCGCCGCCCCCGCGAGCCCGTGATGGGCGGCCTCCTTGTCGCACCAGTGCCAGGCGGAGCGGTAGCCGGCGTCGTAGAGGAGCGCCGCGTAGCGTTCGACGCCGAGCGCGGCCTCAATGGCCTTGTGGTTGTTGACGAAGAAGTGCCGCGGCACGTAGAGCATCGGCAACGCGTCGGACAGCCACACGCCGGTGGCATCGTCCACTTCGATGGGTAGCTCAGGCGGATGACTTCCCATGATCGTCTCTCCAGCTGTCACTCGCCCCAGACCTCGCGCAGCAAGCGCACCCAGTTGCCGCCGATCACCTTCTCCACCCGCGCCTCCGGCCAACCCCGGCGCAGCAGCGCATCGGTGAGGTTGGGGAACTCACCAAGGGTGCGGATGCCCTCGGGATTGACGATCTCTCCGAAGCGGGTCAGCCGCCGCGCATAGCCCTTGTCGTGGGTGAGCCATTCGAAGAACTCGCGGCCCTGGTCCTGGGTGAAGTCCGTCCCGACGCCCACGGCATCCTCCCCGCAGCGATCGATCACGTACTCAATGGCCTCGGCGTAGTCGTCGACGGTGGAGTCGTTGCCGTTCTTGAGGAACGGCGGAAACATGGTCACGCCCACGAAGCCACCGTGCTCGGCGATGAAACGCAGCTCCTCGTCGGTCTTGTTGCGCGGATGCGCCTTCAGCCCCGCGGGCAGGCAGTGGGAGTAGCAAACCGGCTGGTTCGACGCCTCGATCACCTCCCGGGAGGTGGCGGCCCCGACGTGGGAAAGATCGGCGAGAACGCCCACCCGGTTCATCTCGGCGAGGATCTCCCGCCCGAAATCCGAGAGCCCGCCGTCGCGCTCATAGCAACCGGTGCCCACCAGGTTCTGGGTGTTGTAGCAGAGCTGGACGATCCCCACGCCGAGCTGCTTGAACACCTCCACGTAACCGATCTGGTCCTCGAAGGCGTGGGCGTTCTGAAAGCCGAGAATGATGCCGGTGCGCCCGCGTTCCTTGGCCGTGAGGATATCGGCGGCGGTACGCACCGGCATGATCAGATCCGAATGCTCGCGGAAGAAGCCGTTGAACGCCGCGATGTTGCGCACCGTGGCCTCGAAGTCCTCCCACACGGAGACCGTGCAGTTGGCCGCGGTGAGACCGCCGCGGCGCATGTCCTCGAACAGCTCGCGGCTCCAGTTCGCAATCACCAGCCCGTCGATGACGACGGCGCGCTCGTGCACTGCAGTGGCGTCGGTGGATGATGACATGAGCGGGAATCCCTCCTTCGGTGGTCTCAAGCAGGCGCCGGCGGCGTGACAGGGTTCGCGGCTGTCGCGACCCGATACTGACAATGGCGGTTCGTGATACGCGGACCGCGGCGCCCCTCGCTCGGCGACATGCCGAAATGGGCGCGGTACCGGGTGCTGAAATGCGAGATGGAGGTAAAGCCGCAAGCGTGGGCCACCGCCGCCACGCTCAACGACGACTCGCGCAGCAGCTCGCGTGCTTTCATCAAACGCAGGGCCAGGTAGAAGCGCGCCGGCGTACAGCCGACATGACACTGAAACAGGCGGCTCAACTTGCGCTGCGACATGCCGGCGTAACCGGCCAGCTCGTTCACGCCGAGCGGTTCCTGCAGGTTGGCCTCCATGATCGCGACGACGTCCGCAACCACGGCCTGGGCCTCACGCTGCAGTCGCCGCCGGGGGATGCGCTGGCGGTCGAAATGCCCGTGAACACCGTCGCGCACGAGCATCGTCGAGACTTCCGCGACGAAGCGCCAGTCACGCCGCTCGGCGATCAGGTGAAGCATCATGTCCACCACCGCCGTACCGCCGACGCAGCTGATCCGGGCAGCGTCGATGACGAACAGCCGATCGTTGGCCCGGATCGTCGGGAACGCGCTACGAAACGCCTGCAACTGGCTCCAGCGCACAGCGCAATCCTGCCCGTGCAACAGACCGGCTTCGGCGAGCGGCCACAGCCCGCCCATGATGCCGCCGACGCGGACGCCGGCCTCGGCCAGCGCGCGAAGGTGCTCTCGGCTTGCGCCGTCAGTGGTGCCGAAGGGCTCGCTGCCACCGCACACGAGGAGGGTGTCACAGCCGGCGACCGCATCCAGCGGTCCATCCACGGCGGTGGCGACGCCGGCGCCGTCGGATACCGGACCACCGTCCGCGGACACGATGCGCCAGTCATACAGCGGGGCATCGGCAATATAATTCGCCACCCGCAACGGTTCCACGGCCGATGCCAGGGCCAGCGACGAAAACCCGGGCAACAGCAGAAAGGTATACACATGCGTTGTGACGGCCTTGCTGGTCACACCTCGTCTCCTCCCTTCTTCACTACCAACAACGGTGATTTCGCGGCTCAGTAGTCCACTACCACGTCGCTGCGCGGCACGCTGCAGCAGCTCAGGATGTAGCCGGCAGCCAGGTCGTCGTCGGTAATACCGCCGTTGTGGTTGACCGTCACGTCGCCAGCGGTCTTGAGCACCTTGCAGGTCCCGCAAATGCCCATGCCGCAAGCCTTCGGAATGTGCAGACCGACCCGCGCGCCGGCCGCGTGCACCGTCTCTTCGGGGCCGACCATGACGCTCATGCCCGTCTGCGCGAACTCCACGCGGAAGGTGTGCTCCGCGCCCTGGTCGTCCTGCC
>CAZHBN010000270.1:0-5501 GCA_964530405.1 uncultured Ectothiorhodospiraceae bacterium | reverse complement strand
GATTCGCTGACCCGCTATGCACAGGCCCAGCGTGAGATCGGGCTGGCCATCGGTGAGCCGCCGGCTACCAAGGGTTACCCGCCGTCGGTGTTCGCCAAGCTGCCCCAGCTCGTCGAGCGTGCCGGTAATGGCCGTGTCGGCCAGGGGTCGATCACCGCCTTCTATACCGTGCTCACCGAGGGTGACGACCAGCAGGATCCGGTGGCGGATTCCGCGCGCGCCATCCTCGACGGCCACATCGTTCTCTCGCGCGCCCTCGCGGAGAGCGGCCACTATCCGGCGATCGACATCGAGGCCTCGGCGAGCCGCGCCATGCTCAACATCGTGGATCGCCCGCAGATGGAGGCGAGCCATCGGCTGCGGCGGCTGTTTTCCACTTACCGCCGCAACGAGGATCTCATCAACGTGGGTGCCTACCAGCAGGGCAGCGACCCGCAGGTGGACGAAGCCATCGCCTATCACGAACCGATCATGCGCTTCCTGCGCCAGGACGTGCGCGAGGCGGTGAGCTTCGGCGACGCCGTCACCGAGCTGCACGACCTCATCGGTTCGGAGGCAGGCAGTGAGCTGGCATAGGGCTTAGTGGAGATACCGTGTCGAGACGTTCCGAGCGCATGCAGCCGATCCAGCGACTGGCGGGCGACCGCTCCCGCGAGGCCGCACGCGTGCTCGCGCAGCGGCGCGAGGCCCTGGAGCAGGAGGGCGAACGCCTTGCCCAGCTTCGTGGCTTCCGACGCGAGTACGAGCAGCGCCTGGCACTGTCCGGACAGAACGGCATCGACGCTTACCGGCTGCGGGACTACAACGCGTTTCTCGCTCGCATTGACACCGCGATTGCACAGCAGCAGCAGAGCATCGATGCCCTGCAGGCGGAGGTCGAGCGCTTGCGCGAGGAATGGTTACGGGCCTGGGGCAATGCACGGGCGCTGGAGCAGCTGGTCGCCCGTTACCGCGATCAGGAACGCCGGCGCGCGGAGGCGCGCGAGCAGCGCGACAGTGATGAGCTCGCCCAGCGTGTGGGCGGCAATGGGGACGTGGAGGGTCAATGATGCAGCCGATCAAATCCGTCGCCGGGGTGCTGTCATCCGACGGCGCACCGGTCAAAGGAGGAAGTGGTGGTGACGGCGAGTCGTTTCTCGGGCGCTTGAGCGCCAGCCTCGAAGAGCTCACCGGCCGTGAGGTCGACAGCGACCAGATCGCCGCCTGGCTGGCCGGTGACAGTCCCGAGGGATTTCCCGGCGGGGAAGAGCTGGCGAAGCTCCTGCAGCAGCTTCTGCCCGGCTCGGGAGACGGTGACGCGGCCGCGTTGCTGCCGGAGGCCGCGGCGGGCCCCGAGGGCAGCGGTGGCGAAGGCGAGGTGGATGTCGCCGCCCTGATCGGTGCGCTGATCGCTTCCGAGGGCGGCGGCCGGGCCGCGGGCACCGATGGCCTGCAGCAGGCGAAGGCGCTGTCCGCCAGCCTCAACGAGCGTAACCCGGGCGCCATGCGCCAACTCATGGATGGACTGCGGCCCGCCGCCGAGCGCGGTGACGGTCAGGGCTTCCGTGAGCTCATGGCCACCGTAGCCGCCCTCGACGACAGTGCCGCGACCGCGCCCCGCCCGGCAACGCAGAGTACGGCGACCGCGTCGCTGCGCGTTACCACGCCGGTGGGGCAGCCCGGTTTCACCCAGGCGGTGGGCGAGCAGGTCACGTGGATGGTGCGAAACGAGGTACAGTCCGCACGGGTGCAGCTCGATCCACCGGATCTCGGGCCACTGGAAATAACGGTTTCGCTGCGTGACGACCGTGCCAGCGTGGCGATACATGCACAGCACTCGGCCACCCGCGAGGCGTTGCTCGCTGACAGCACTCGCCTGCGCGCCATGCTCGAGGACAACGGCTTCACCGGGGTCGACGTCTCCGTGCGCGAGGACCGCCCCGATAGTGGCGGGGCCGGTGAAAGCTTCGCCGGCGGTGGTGAAGGCCGTGGTGGCGGACATGGCGGCGAGACGGGCGGCAACGGCGATGGTGCCGCGCCGGCGGACACCACCACCGGCATGCGGCTGGGGCGGGGGCTCGTCGATCATTACGTCTAGGGCCGACACCGCCCGAACGGGTCGCTAGCGGCCGTGGCCGGTGCATCGGCGGGGTCAAGTTTGGGCCTCGCGGGCCGATGGGCAGGGTGACGAGCTTTGCCAACAGGATGCGTATATAGCGATGAGGGACACTGAATCAATGAGTGTGGCTCCTGGCCGGGTTCTTACCGGCGCAGCACCGCTGCGGCGCCAGCGGGGGATGTCCGTGCTGGTGCTCGTGCTTATCGTCGTGCTGGGCATGCTGGTGCTCGGTGGCGGAACCGTCGCCGCACTCTATTTCACCGGCGTCATCGGCGGCGGCGACCCGGCGTCCGCTGCGGAAGAGCCGGCGGAGCCGGAGCCGAAGCCTCCGCAGTACCTGCCGCTCGAGCCGCCGCTGGTGGTCAACATCGACAATCGCGGGCGGACCAGCTACCTGCAGGTGGGTGTGGAGATCATGGCGCGGGACAAGGGTGTGATCAAGGCGGTGCAGGCACACATGCCGGTGGTGCGCAACAATCTGCTGCTGCTCTTCGGTAACCAGTCCCAGGAGGAGATCACCACCCGCGAAGGCAAGCAGGCGCTGCGCATGAAAGCGCTCGCCGAGGTCAATACGGTGCTTGCGGAGCAGTCGGTGGAAGGCGAGATCGAGGCGGTGTATTTCACCTCCTTCGTGGTGCAGTAACGGGCCGTGACCCCATGAGCGATCAGGACATCCTCAGCCAGGACGAGATCGACGCGCTGCTGCACGGCATCGACGGCGGTGACGTGGGTGGCGAGGCGGAGGACGAGGCGCCGCCCGGCGAGGCGCGGACGTTCGACTTCCAGAGCCAGGAGCGCATCGTGCGTGGGCGCATGCCCACGCTGGAGATGATCAACGAGCGTTTCGCGCGGCTGTTCCGCATCGGGCTGTTCAACATGCTGCGCAAGGCGCCCGAGGTCTCCGTGGGCGGGCTGGAGATGATGAAGTTCTCCGAGTACGTCCATACCCTGTTCGTGCCCACGAGCCTCAACCTGGTCAAGGTGCCGCCCCTGCGGGGCAGCGCACTGTGCATCCTGGACCCGAAGCTGGTGTTCATCCTGGTGGACAACTTCTTCGGCGGGGACGGGCGTTTTTTCACCAAGATCGAGGGTCGGGAATTCACCCCCACCGAGACGCGGGTCATCCGCATGGTGCTCGACCAGGCGTTCTCGGACCTCTACGAGGCGTGGTCGCCGGTGTTGCCGGTGGAGTTCGAGTACGTCTCTTCGGAGGTCAACCCGCAGTTCGCCAATATCGTCTCGCCCTCCGAGGTCGTGGTGGTGTCGAAGTTCCAGGTGGAGCTCGACGGCGGTGGCGGGGAATTTCACGTAACCCTGCCCTACACCATGATCGAGCCCATTCGCGATGTGCTCGATGCCGGTGTGCAGAGTGATCGCAACGAGGTGGACGAGCGCTGGATCCGCTCCCTGCGCGACGAGATGAAAGGCGCGGAGGTGGAGCTCTCCTCGACGCTCACCGAGGTAACCATCGGCCTTCGCGACCTCATGCGCATGAAGCCCGGTGACGTCATCCCGGTGGAGCTCCCGGAGACGGTGACGCTGCGTGCCGAGGGAGATGTGCCCGTGATGCGCGGGCGGCTTGGCCAGTCCAATGGGCAGTACGCCATCCAGATCACCGAGCAGCTCCGTGCGCCGGAGCGCGAGAGCCTCATCAAGCTGAGGAAGGACTGACATGAGTGACGAGGACCGCGAGGACGATCAGCAGTCGCTTGGCGACGACTGGGAGGCCGCTCTCGCCGAGCAGCAGGACGTCGACGACGCCATGGACGAGGAGCCTGCGCCGGCAACCGGCGACCAGACGGGTGCCGACACGGCACAGCGGGCTTCGCTGGACGATCTCGAACCCGGTGGCGAAGCGCCGCCGGCGGATGAGGACGTCAATCTGGACGTCATCCTGGACATTCCCGTGACACTGTCCATGGAGATCGGTCGCACCAAGATCAGCATCCGCAACCTCCTGCAGCTCAACCAGGGATCGGTGGTGGAGCTCGACCGGCTGGCCGGCGAGCCCATGGACGTCATGGTCAATGGCACGCTGGTGGCCCACGGTGAGGTGGTCGTGGTCAACGAGCGCTTCGGCATCCGCCTCACGGACGTCGTCAGCCCCAGCGAGCGGGTGCGCAAGCTCAAATGACACGCCATGCCGTTGCCATGGCCGGCCTCGTGCTGCCCGGCGTGAGCTGGGCGGCGGAGTCCGGCGGGGTGGATACCGGCGCCCTCGTGCGGCTCACCCTCGGGCTTGCCGCGGTGCTCGCGGTGATCGTCGCGCTCGCCTGGGCGATGCGGCGCATGGGGCGCTTCACCGGGGGCGCGGCCGGTCGTCTGCAGGTGCTCGGCGCCGTTTCGGTGGGTCAGCGCGAGCGGGTGGTGCTGCTGCAGGCCGGCGATCGCCAGCTTCTGCTCGGTGTCTCGCCCGGGGCGGTGCGCACGCTCCACGTCTTCGATGAGCCCATCGCGCCCGCGCCCGGGGAGGCCGGCGAGACAGCGGGCTTCGCCGCGCGCCTGCGTGGCGCCATGGGCGAGACGGAGCGCTCTTGATGCGTCGTTGGCTGCCCCTGCTGGTGGCACTGGTAGCGGCGCTGGCGCCCTTCGCCGTGGCCGCGCAGGCCGACGGCGTGCCGGCGGTGACCATCGAGCAGACGGAGCAGGGCGAGACCTGGAGCGTGAGCCTGCAGATCCTCGCGCTCATGACCGTGCTCACGCTGCTGCCGGCGATCCTGCTGATGATGACCGCGTTCACGCGCATCATCGTGGTGCTCGCCATCCTGCGTCAGGCGATCGGTACTACCAGCACGCCGTCGAACCAGGTGCTCGTAGGGCTTGCGCTCTTTCTGACACTGTTCGTGATGCAGCCCGTGTTCAACGAGATGAATCAGCAGGCGCTGCAGCCCTACCTGGCCGACGAGGTCGGCGCGGTCACAGCTCTCGAACGGGCCGCGGAGCCGTTGCGGGGTTTCATGCTGGATCAGACGCGGGAAACCGATCTGAGCATGTTCCTGGAGCTCTCGGGCACCGGCCGCGTTGAAGGTCCCGAATCGGTGCCCCTGAGCGTGCTGGTGCCGGCGTTCGTCACCAGCGAGCTCAAGACCGCGTTCCAGATCGGCTTCATCCTGTTCCTGCCGTTCCTGGTGATCGACCTGGTGGTGGCGAGCACGCTGATGTCCATGGGCATGCTCATGCTCTCGCCCATGATCATCTCGCTGCCCTTCAAGATCATGCTGTTCGTCCTCGTCGACGGCTGGTCCATGGTCATGGGCACGCTTGCCTCCAGCTTCTTCCCCTCGGCCTGAGGAGCGCGACCATGTCCCCGGAATTCGCCATCGAGCTCGGCAACGAGGCGCTCACCGTCGCGGTGCTGATCGCCGCGCCGATCCTGCTCTCGGCGCTGGCCGCGGGCCTGCTC
>CAZHBN010000269.1:0-5528 GCA_964530405.1 uncultured Ectothiorhodospiraceae bacterium | reverse complement strand
CCGGCCGTTGCCGGTCCTCCTCGCCAACGCTGCCGAGAGCGATCGCGAACGCGTCGACCGCCACCGGGACTACCTGTCCGCACTCGCGCGTCTCGAGTCCATCGAGTTCGTGGCGCGCGACGACGCGCCGGAGTCGGCGATCGCGCTGGTGGGAGAGATGGAGCTGCTGGTTCCGATGGCCGGGCTCATCGACAAGGACGCCGAGCTCGCGCGACTCACCAAGGAGCGCGGCAAGATCGCCAAGGACCTGGAACGCGTGGAAGCCAAGCTCGGCAACGAGAACTTCGTCGCCAAGGCGCCGGAGGCCGTGGTGCAGAAAGAACGGGACAAGCTCGCGGAGATGCGCTCCGCTCTGGCCCGACTCGACGAACAGTACGCCCGAGTCGAGGCGATCTAGGCAACCGGCACGGCGGGCGTCATCGCGCCCGCCGTGCCGCGTCACCCTCACCCCGAGCCGGTCGCGCTCAACACCAGGTTGACCACTACCACGAGCGCGATCACGAACAGCACCGTGAACACCAGGCCACCGATGATGAACGCCGCGGGGCTTCCCTGAGTGAAGTCACGCTGACGCGCCTCCTCGCTCTGCACACCAAGGGCCGCGGCAACCACACTCTTGATGACCTGCCAACGCGTGGGGCGGGATTCGCTGCCATCGTTCTTCATTGCTTCCTCTCTGCAACCAATGCAACGCGCGACCGTTGCGCCGCGGACGACACGAGGCATCCGCAGCGGTGATGGGGCTGGGCCGCGTCCCTGGTGGCTTCAAAGGCCGGGGTCGAGCTCGGCGATACCACGCCGCCACACCTCGATGCGCGCCGTCAGATCGGGAACTGCGGAAACGTCACCCTCTGGGGAACGGTAACGGAATTCGAACGTTTCCATCGGAGCCCCTTCACGTGCGACGAGCCGGTAGAGCCGATAGCCCGGGCGACCAGCGCCGACACCGAGGGTACGGGCCTCCACGAGATAATCCGAGACCGGTTCGCCCGGCAGCTCCCGGGCACGAAGATCAGGGCGGCCGATGGAAATGTGGGCGAGGCTTTCCACATACCCGCGCAGGAAGCGTTCAGCGGCCACATCACCGAGATAGCGACGCCACAGGAGCTCGTGCCGTTCGCCTTCATCGACGGCACGGAAGCGCCGGGTCTCGACCCGCCCGCAGCGTTCGGCGGCCACCAGGCGATAGCGCTCGCCGGCGAAAGCCAGGTGCTCGGGGGCGTCGATCGCGGCACAGAACTCCGCTGTCCAGCCCGGACCGGTCACGGCCGCGAGCGCGGCGAACAGCGCGATACGGAATAGCAGACGGTGCATACTCAGCCTCCAGGTTCCGTCGCCGGCGTGAGCGCTTCGTCCGGCACGCGGGCGAGCAGCAGGGCGCCCGCCGCGAACATCAGGATCAACGCCAGCATGGAATAGCGCACGTCCCCAAACCAGGTGCCGAACAGGCCGAACAGTGGCGGCCCCAGCAATGCTGCGAACTTGCCCAGCAGATTGTAGAAACCGAAGAACTCGCCGGCACGTTCGGCGGGAATCAATCGGGCGTAAAGCGAGCGGCTGAGCGCCTGAACGCCACCCTGCACCAGCCCCACGAGCACTGCGATCACGTAGAATTCCCAGGGCTCACGAATGAGCGCCCCCCACACGCAGACCACAGCATAGACCAGCAGCCCGAGGTAGATTGCCCGCCGCGGGCCAATGCGCTCGCCCAACCGCCCGTAGGCGATAGCCGCGGGGAAGCCCACGAACTGCACCACGAGCAACGCGATGATCAGATCCGACTGCTCGAAGCCCAGTGAGCGACCGTAAGCCACGGCCATGCGGATCACAGTATGCACCGCGTCGATATAGAGCCAGTAGGCGACGAGAAAGATCACCACGGCACGCAGCCCGCGCAGGTGGTGGAACGTCGCCGCGAGCTGTTGAACGCCGGCGCGCCACAATCCACGACGCGGCCACACCGGACGCTCGGGCACCAGAGTGGCGAGGGGCACGGCGAAAACCGCCCACCATAGTGCGGTCGCCACGAAACCGCCACGCGCCGCGGCGCCGCCATCGGCAAAACCGAACACACCGGGATTGAGCGCAGCAAACACGCAGCCCAGGTAAAGCAACCCCCCGCCGAGATAGCCGAGACCGTAGCCGAGCCCCGAAACCGAGTGCCAGTGCTCGCTCGGCGCGATCTCGACGAGCAGCGCATCGTAGAAGACGTTGGCGGCCATGAAGCCCACCGACGCGCACACGAACAATGCCGCCGCCGCGACCCAGGCACCGCCCGGCACCCAGGCCAGCGCTGCGGTGGCGAACATGCCGGGGACGGCGAAAACGAATAGCAGTCGCTTGTGCGCACGGGTGCTGTCAGCGATCGCCCCCAGCAGCGGCGCCGTCAGCATGAGGATCAGGCTACCGAGCGCATTGGCCCAGCCGAGACGCAGGTTGGACGCCGCGGGCGTGGCATCGGCACTCCAGTAGTCCTGGAACAGCAGCGGGAAGAAGCCAGCCATCACCACGGTCGCGAAGGCGGAATTGGCCCAGTCGTACCACGCCCACGCCCAGATCTGGCGCCGACTCACGAGACTCGGACACTCCGGCAGAGCACCAGTGCGTCCTCGCGACCGTCATCGCTCGGATAATAGTCCCGCCGCCGCCCCACCTGGCGGAATCCTTCGCTGAGATAGAGACGCAGGGCGTACACGTTGCTCGGGCGCACCTCCAGGAAAACGCTGTCCGCGCCCAGACGTTCGGCCTGGCGAACGGCCCGGCGCAGCAGCCGACGACCGAACCCCTGCCCCTGGCGTGCCGGCGTGACCGCGAGATTGAGCACGTGCGCCTCGCCCCCGGCCGAGGAGAGCAGCAGGTACCCCACCACTTCGCCAGCGTCGAGCTGCACGGAACAATCGTAGCCCACCCGCAGGCAGTCCCGGAAGATCCCGCGTGTCCAGGGAAAATCGTAGGCGGCGCACTCGATACGCAGGACGGCATCCAGGTCCGACTCCCGCATCGGCCGGATAATGGAGAGAAAGGCAGACGGCTCGGCACTCATGACACGCGCTCCTCTTCCCGCAGCCGATCGCGGACCTGCTTCAGATCCTGCCATGCCTTGGCTTTCTGTGCTGGGCTACGTAGAAGGTAAGCGGGGTGATAGGTGGCGAGCAACGGCGTCTGTTTCGGCCCGTACTCGTGCCAGCGCCCGCGCAGTCGCCCCAGGGGCTGACTCGAGCCGACCAGATGCTGCGCGGCGATTCGCCCCACGGCGAGCAGCAGGCGTGGCCGGACCAGCTCTATCTGGCGACGCAGGTACCCCTCGCAGGCGGTGATCTCCTCGGGACGCGGATCGCGGTTGCCCGGCGGGCGGGACTTCAGGATATTCGTGATATAAACGCCGTCGCGACTGAGATCGATGGCGCGGAGCATCTCGTCCAGCAGCCGGCCCGCACGCCCCACGAATGGCTCGCCCCGCCGGTCCTCCTCGGCACCCGGGGCCTCGCCGACGATCATCAGATCGGCACTGCGGCAGCCCACCCCGAACACCGCCTGTGTGCGGCTCTCGTGCAGGGGACAGGCCGTACAGTCGACGACTTCCTCGCGCAGACGCATCCAGGCCTGCTCATCATCCGGCGAGTCAACGGGGGCAGGCGGACTGGCCTCACCGCCGTGATCGGTGATCGCTGCCGCCTGGGTGGCGTCTTCGGGGTCTGCCGCGGGCTCGGGTTCGGCTGCGACCGGTGGCGACAGCGCGTCCATGGCGGATTCGTCGGCCGGGTCCGGCTGTCGCGCCGCCTCTTCCCCTGACGTAGCGGTGGCCGGCCCGTTGGCGTCATCCACCTCCGGCCCGGGGCGATGCCGGCGAACCCACACCGGCACTCCCATGCGTTCGAGGTAGGTCCGCTGCCTTTCGCCGTTCACCCCGCTACCCCGGATCAAGGATGGTGATGATGCTGGTGCCGGGCACGCAGTCGCCGGCGCCGGAGAATGAAGGTCAGCACGGGTCCCGACCCCATATACCCGAGCGCGACCAGGAAAAGCACCGTGGGCGGATGCACCGAGGTGAGCGCCACGACCAGCACCAGCAGGACGATGACGATGAATGGGACGCGGTAGCGGAAATCCACTTCCTTGAAGCTGTAATAGCGGACATTGCTCACCATCAGGATGCCGGCGGCCACCACCAGCAGGAAAGCGGGCACACCCGCCCCCCAGCCTCCGAAGTCCAGGCGGTTGCCGGCCCACACCATGCCCGCCAGGGTGGCGGCCGCCGCCGGACTGGGCAGGCCCTGGAAGAATCGCTTGTCGGCCACCCCGGCCTGAGTGTTGAACCGGGCGAGGCGCAGGCCCGCGCAGGCGGTGTAGACGAACGCCCCGAGCCAGCCGAGCTTGGCCCAGAAATCTCCGAGCTCGGCGAGATCACGCAGCGCCCACTGGTACATCACCAGCGATGGCGCGATACCGAAGGAGACCATGTCGGCGATGCTGTCGTACTGCACGCCGAAATCACTCTGGGTGTTGGTCAGCCGGGCCACCCGGCCGTCCATGCCATCCATCACCATGGCGACGAAAATGGCGATCGCAGCGGTCTGGTACGCGTCATTGTTGGCGGCTACCACCGCGTAGAAGCCGAAGAACAGGGCAACGGTGGTGAGCAGGTTGGGTAGCAGGTAGATGCCGCGACGCCGCGGCCGTGGGGTGTCGTGGTTCATGGCCCTCTCGGGTCGCCGAATTCACGCCCGCCAGCATAGCAGCGGACGGCCGCGGCAAACGGGGCGCGGCACAGCACGCGGACGGCGCCCGGACTCCGGACGCCGCCGTAAACGTCACACCTAGTTGCGCTCGCGATCGACGAGCTGCTTCGCGCGGATCCAGGGCATCATGTCGCGCAGCTTGCCGCCCACTTCCTCGATGGGGTGCTCGGCGGCCTTGCGACGCATGGCCTTCAACGTGGGTGCGTTGGCCTGGTTCTCGAGGACGAACTCCTTTGCGAACTCGCCGTTCTGGATCTCGTTGAGAATCTCGCGCATCGCCGCACGGGAATGCTCGTTGATCACCCGCGGACCGCGCGTGAAGTCGCCGTACTCCGCCGTGTTGGAGATGGAGTAGCGCATGTTCGCGATACCGCCCTCGTAGAGCAGGTCCACGATGAGCTTGGTCTCGTGCAGGCACTCGAAGTACGCCATCTCCGGGGAGTACCCGGCATCCACGAGAGTCTCGAAACCGGCCTTGATGAGCTCGGTCATGCCGCCGCAGAGAACGACCTGCTCGCCGAAGAGATCGGTCTCGGTCTCCTCGCGGAAGGTGGTCTCGATGACGCCGGAACGTCCGCCACCGATGGCCGACGCATAGGACAGCGCAACATCGCGGGCGCGCCCGGTGGGGTCGCGATGAATGGCGATGAGCGCGGGCACGCCGCCGCCTTCGACGTACGTGGAGCGCACCAGATGCCCCGGGCCCTTGGGTGCGATCATCATCACGTCGAGGTCGGCGCGCGGCTCGATCTGGCCGTAATGCACGTTGAAGCCATGAGCGAAGGCGAT
>CAZHBN010000268.1:0-5534 GCA_964530405.1 uncultured Ectothiorhodospiraceae bacterium | reverse complement strand
TCTGCACAAGCCCCATCGGGCTTACTTGATGCGCAGCTCTTCCAGCGACCGGCCAGCCGCCTCCCAGTCCTTGACCCAGACCGGTTTGCGGCCGCGACCCGACCAGGTCTTGGAGGCATCGTCGGGATGACGGAAGCGCGCGGGCGCCTTGCCACGCCGCGTCGACCGCGCCGTCTGCCCCTGAACGAGCTCATTGACCGAGAAACCGTAGCGCTCGGCAATGGCCTTCATTTCCTGCTGGGCCTTTTTCGCATCGTCCTTGCGACGCGCTTCCAGCGCCTTATCAATGTCCTTCTTCAGAGCGCGCAGTTCCTCGGAGCTGTACTTGGTTAGATCTACCATTGAAGCGTTCCTCGACACGTTTGGCTTGTTCGAATTCGCGCCAGTCGAAACGGAAGCGTGGCGCTCGCGCGCATTGGCTTTTTCCGTTTCCACTATAATATTAAATCGTACATGAGCGGAATTGACAATTCCGGAATCGACTTCACAGTGTTTCGCCACCTACGAACCAGTATCGACGATAACCTTTTCGGGCGCCAGGGTTTTCCCTTTGGGGAAGGCCGGAGTGCATAATGGCAATCCACTTTCTACTTTGCTGCATGCGCGGGCACCGATATCGCCGCGCTTCGAGACCCTGGAGAAAGCAACCATGTCTGCCGCGTTGTCCGCTACCCCGGCCGTTCTCACCGTCGAATTGCCTCAGGAAACGATCGGAAGCGGCCAACGGCCGCCGGAGCCACTGAGCCGCGATGCCGCCGAGATTCTGGGCCAGACGATGGCGGCCGACCTTCACCGCATTCTCGGCGACGACGTCCGTGCTGCGGGCCTGATTCTCACCGGCGCGCTGTATGACCTCACCGAACTGCTACAACCCGGCCTGCCCATGGCTGAAGCGCTGCTGGAGGTCTACCGGGGGAGTCTGCGTGGCGGCGCGTTTACGCCTCACCGGCTGACCCTGGGTAACGCTGGGGGACGCTTCCCTCTCCCGGAGCTCGCACCGAGGCGCTCGGCGGGCGCCGGCCCCCTGCTCGCCGTACCGTTCGCGCTAGTGGCACCCGGACCGACGCTAGACGACGTCCGCCGGCTGCTAGAGGAGCGCCTGCTCGAGCGCGGCACCCCGTCTCTCGCCACAGACCAGGCCATACGCCAGCAATTCGGAATTGCCCCAGTGCACCTGGCCTATGCCACGTTCCATGACCTGAGCGCGCTCCTGAAGGTGCAGCTCGAACACGCGGGATTCCACGCGCTGTGGCAAGTGGTCGAAGGCGCACTTTACCGACCGGATACGCCCGTGGCGGTCACCACGGACGCCGGCAACCGCTTCGTCGCCGTACAGGGGCAGACCTGGACCCCATACCTGACGTTCGATGAGTGGGCGGCACACACGGAAGCCGAGACTCCGGAAGGCTACGGTCAGTGGTGTCGAACACAGCGGCAGTACATGGCCGGCCTGGGTGCGCACGGCATTCGCGTCATGCCCACGGCACCGGCGGAGGGCATATTCGCCGACAACGCGGAGACAGCGATCGAGGCCGCGACAAAGGCACGTCTCGCCGACGATGAATGCCGGCGCGAGATCGTCGACGGATCGCCCGATGTCGACAGCGCCAGCGCGATCACCCTGACCGAGCAGACGCTCCCGGCGGTGGGACCGGTCGCCTACACCGTGCTAGCCCAGAACGCCGACGGCGAGATCGTCTATCTCGGTCACGACTACCCACTGCAGCCGACGGCGATCCAGGGCATTCAGCAGCGGTGGCAGGCACACGCCGAGCGTACAGGTGCGAGCTATCAGCTCGAACGCCCCGGAGGGCTCACCTGCAGCGAACCACCATTACGGCTGATGCCGTGGCTGGATTATGGCGGGAGCGCCTGAAGCGCGCCCGCCTTGGCCAAGCACGGGGTGAAGGGAACCCTCAGGGATTGAGCAGCGTGTAATGCCAGTGACCGTCTTCGAACCAGAAACGGTCACGCTCGTGCAGACGGCCATGCCGCCCCGCCCAGAATTCGATCATGTCGGGGACGACACGATATCCGCCCCAGTGCGGGGGCCGCGGGATGACCTGCCCGGCGTAGCGTTCCTCGACTTCGGCCACCCGTGTCTCCAGGGCCTCGCGACTCGCCAGCGGTCGCGACTGCTCCGACGCCCAGGCACCAACCTGACTGAGTCGCGGCCGCGAGGCGAAATACGCATCGGCTTCGACCTCGCTCACCGCGGCAACCTCGCCTTCCACGAGCACCTGCGCCTGCAGCGGCTCCCAGAAAAACACCAATGCCGCGTGCGGATTCTCACCGATCTGCCGCCCTTTGCGGGAGTCAGTATTCGTGTAGAAGACGAAACCACGCTCGTCCACGCCCTTGAGCAGCACGATGCGAGCCGACGGTCGACCGTCGGCACGTGCCGTCGCCAGCGTCATCGCCGTGGGCTCGGCGATCGCCTCGTGTGCCTTCGCCTGTTCGAACCATTCATTGAAGCGGGACAGTGCGGCTTCGAGGTGACTCTCGCTCATTAAACCTGATTCCTCCTGTCATTCGACCGATCAAGGCGCGCGACCACCAGCCGCAGGCCGCGCATATCAACCACTTCGACAACCTCTTCCGGGGCCAGTGCATCGGACGACTCCGCCTGCCACAACTCGCCCATGACACGAACGCGTCCGTGCCCCGGGAAACCGGAGACGACGCTGGCCGAGGCACCGATGAGCTGCGCGCGCCCGGAAACCACTGGCCGGCGGTAGGCGCGTGCCGCCATGGTACCGGCACCGAAGAGCAGTGCCACGCTCGCGAGACTGACACCGGCCACGAGCAGTATCGACAGCTGGAAACCGGGCACATCGGCATCGAAGAGCAGCAGCGAGCCCACCACGAACGCGGCCATGCCCCCGAGGCCGAGGATACCGAATGACGGCGCGAACGCCTCCGCGAGCATCAACGCTACACCGAAGAGGATGAGCCCAACGCCGGCGTAGTTCACCGGCAGGACCTGCAGCGCGAACAACGCCAGGAGCAAAGCGATGCCACCGATCACACCAGGCACGATGGCGCCCGGATTCGCGAGCTCGAAGATCAACCCGTAAATGCCGATCAGCATGAGAATATAGGCGACATTAGGGTGCGCGATCACCGACAGCAAGCGCGTTCGCCAGTCCGGCGCGCGGCTGACGATCTGTGCATTCTCGGTCTGCAGCATACGCGTGCCGGAGGCCGTTTCCACCTCCCGCCCGTGCAGGGCGGAAAGCAGCTCCTGAGCGTCGCCGGCGACGATTTCCACGACTCCTCGGTCGAGAGCGGCCTGCGCCGACAGGCTCTCGCCGCCGCGCACGGCCTGTTCCGCCCATTCCGCGTCACGCCCGCGCAACTCCGCCAGACCGCGAATGTAGGCCACCGCATCATTGACGACCTTGCGGCGCATGGCCTCTTCATTGCTCGCGGGCCGGTCGTCGCCGTCGGCCTCCCCGTCGCCATCGCCATCGCCATCACCGCCACCCGGCCCCGGAAACCCGCCACCCCCTATCTGCACTGGCGTGGCCGCACCGAGATTGGTCGCAGGCGCCATGGCCGCAACGTGGCTAGCGTACAGGATATACGTGCCGGCACTGGCGGCCCTGGCTCCCGATGGCGCAACCCAGACCACCACGGGCGTACGCGCTGCCAACACCGCGCGCACGACGGTGCGCATGGCACTGTCGAGCCCGCCCGGCGTATCGATGCGGAGGATGACCGCGGCAACGTCTTCGCGATCGGCCGCTTCGATGCCGTCGCTCACGTAGGTCGCCGTCACCGGACCGATCGGTCCGCTAATGTCGAGCTGCCAGACCGTTGCCGCCGAGGCCGTGCCGGCGCCGATGGAAAGCATCAGCCCGACGGTGAGCACTATGATCTGAATGAATCGTACGTCCATGTCCCGATAATGGCACAAGCGCCTCTCCGATCAATTGATCGATCTCCGTCGGCACTCGGCAACCGTTGCCGCAGATGCAAAAACCCCCGCGCACGGCGGGGGTCCTGCAGGAGCGACTGACTGTAACCCGGGGCCTGCTGGTGATCAGGTCACCGGTACCGGCTGGTCGAACGTAATCGGTGCATCCGCCACTTCATCGAAGGTCACTTTCTCCCACGCATCGGTCTCCGCGAGAACACGGCGCAGAAGACGGTTGTTGAGTGCATGCCCGGACTTATAGCCCGTGAACGATCCAATCAGGCTGTGCCCGAGCAGGTAAAGATCGCCGATGGCATCGAGGACCTTGTGCTTGACGAACTCGTCGGCGTAACGCAAGCCGTCCTCGTTAAGCACCCGGTAGTCATCCACGACGATGGCATTGTCGAGGCTGGCACCGAGCGCCAGGTTGTTCTGCTGCATGAACTCGACGTCGCGCATGAACCCGAAGGTGCGCGCACGGCTGACTTCCTTGACGAAGGAGGTCGTTGAGAAATCGAGTTCGGCACGCTGAAAACCGTCCTGGAAGACGGGATGATCGAATTCCAGCGTGAAACCTACCTTGAACCCGTCGAACGGTTCGAAAGCCACCCACTTGTCGTCTTCCTCGACGCGCACGGGGCGTTTGATGCGGATGAACGTCTTGCGGGCCTCTTGTTCCTGGATGCCCGCAGACCGGATCAGGAACACGAACGGGCCGGCGCTGCCGTCCATGATGGGAACCTCTGGTGCCGAGAGATCCACGTACGCATTGTCGATGCCCAGGCCGGCCATTGCCGAGAGAACGTGCTCGACCGTGGAGACGCGGACACCGTCCTGGATGAGGCAGGTAGAGAGCTTGGTATCGCCGACATTCTCCGGGTGGGCACGAATCTCGACCGGTTCGGCGAGATCGACACGTCGGAAGATGATGCCGGTGTTGGGGGCTGCGGGCCGAAGTGTCAGATAGACCTTCTCACCCGTATGAAGACCGACGCCAGTGGCGCGGATGCTGTTCTTGAGCGTTCGCTGGCGGATCATGCGCTTGAGCTTCCCCCAATGAGGCCGTGATATACAGCACGCTCGCTGCCGGCGTGAACGAGTCTGCAAACCGACACGGCGGTCCGACACATAATCAAGCTAATGTAATACAAATGTGGACGATTGTACATTGCGTTCAGCAGACACACGCCCCCAGACGGGCCGGGCCCCAATGGGCCCGGCAAACGGGTCGGAGACACGACGTCAACGGGACTCTGCCCGATGCCCGTCAGTCCGCCTGGCGGCGGAGGAACGCGGGAATGTCGAGATAGTCCATGTCGTCGTCCTGCTGCGCCGGACGGTCATTGGCCGCCTTTTTGCGGATTACCGTGGGCCGGTCGAGCTGATTGTAGTCGACCTCGCCGCTGGCCTTGCGGGCCACCGTGCGCTGCGCCGCCGCCGGTTCGGCCACGCCACCCTGTGCCCCTCCGAGCCCGGTAGCCACGACCGTCACGCGCAACTCGTTCTCCAGCTCCGGATCGATGACCGTGCCGACAACCACGGTGGCATCGTCGGACGCAAACTCCTTGACCGTGTTGCCAACCTCCTCGAACTCGCCGATGGACAGGTCCATGCC
>CAZHBN010000267.1:827-5538 GCA_964530405.1 uncultured Ectothiorhodospiraceae bacterium | reverse complement strand
TGGCCGGTCGCTGGAAGAGCTGCGCATCAAGTAAGCCCGATGGGGCTTGTGCAGAACCCGGGGTGTGTCACCCGACGCTCCCCGGGCGAGCTTACTAAACTTGCGGGAAGTATTCTCAGGTCTCAGTGACCGTGTGCGCGGCTGTGGCAAGGCCGCGAGGAGCGTAGTGCAGTAAGGACTGCATGAGTGATGATCAACGCAGACCACAGCGGTGCGCACGGCCACCCGCAGGGCGTACTGCGCGGCGCCTCGTCAGCGTTGCGTTCGCTTGACGTGGGGCTCGTCACGCCGGTGCTCACGCGCCTTGCCAAGCCGCCGCGCAGTGGCGCTGAGCCCTGGCAATATATCCCGCAAGATTAGTGCGTCGCGCGTTGCAGCGTCTGCAGGGCGTCGCTAAGGCGCACAGGGACCGTTTCCGGCGCGGTAAGCCGTCGGCACCCCTCCGGTAGGTGGGCCAACTCGTGGGCTGCGCGTGTGCGTGCTTCCCCGAGGTCAGTAGCCGTATTGGCCGAATCCAGCCGTTCTCCGTTACGCATGACCGTCTCGAGAAGTGCGTTACCCCCCTCGTTGTCCCCATCGAGCCCGATCGTGTCTAGCGCGAGGACGCCGTCGGCGTCGTGTTGCCGGAATACCTGCTTGATCCCCGGCAGGTCGCTTTTGCCCCGGGCGTGCTTCGCGCGGGCGCGCCCGCTGAAGTGGTGGAGCTTGTAGGCGGAGTCGAGAAAGGGTTCGTCTGCGGATGTGTTGACTTTCGAGCCGACGCCGAATCCGTCCGCCGGCGCACCGGAGGCCACGATGTCGGCGATGCGGAATTCGTCGAGACCGCCGCTTAACAGCACCAGGGTATCCGTAAGCCCGCCGGCATCGAGGATATCCCGAACCATCCTGGCGTTGGCAGCGAGATCGCCGCTGTCGATGCGAACGCCCTTCACCCGGATGTTGTCACGGGCTAGGCGCCCGGCCAGCTCCACCACCTTGCGTGCGCCTTCCGCCACGTCGAATGTATCGATGAGCAGCACGACATTGTCGGGATGACTGCGTGCGAAGCGGTCGAAGGCTTCGGTTTCGTCGTCGTGGGCGAGTATGAACGAGTGCGCCATCGTGCCTGTCACGGGGATGTCGTAGCGGGCGCCGGCGAGGGCGGTCGCGGTGGCGCCGAAGCCGGCGAGATAGCAGGCACGGGCGGCCCAAAGGCCCGCTTCGCCACCGTGGGCGCGGCGCAGGCCGAAATCGACGACGAGACGTCCCTCGGCGGCTTGCACGCAGCGCGCCGCCTTGGTGGCGATCAGCGTCTGGAAGTGGAGGATGTTCATCAGCCGCGATTCCACGAGCTGCGCCTCGGGCAGCGGTGCGAACACCTGCAACAGCGGCTCTTCGGGAAAGAACACCGTGCCTTCAGGAAGGGCGCGGACTTCACCCGTGAAGCGCCAATCCCGCAGGCGCTCGACGAATGCGTCGCTGAAGTGGCCGCTGGCGGCGAGCCATGCGAGTTCTTCATCGCCGAAACGCGCCTGCTCGAGCCAGTCCAGGGCCTGAGCCAGGCCGCCAGCGATGAAAAACGAGCGCGACTGTGATGGACGGATGAAGAACTCGAAAACCGCTTGCTGCTCCATGCCGTATTCGTAGTAGCTCTGGAGCATGGTGAGCTCGTACAGATCGGTGAGCAGCGGTGATCGTTCCAGGTCCATGTATGCCTCCGTTGACCCCTTCCGGTGATATCGGTCTCGTTCGCTCCAGGATCAACCGTCGCCGGTGAAGCTCGTCGCGTGGGCCGCTCGGTGCGCGTCCGGCAGTGGCTCAGGTGCGTAGTCCGACACCGCGGTGGAGCAGGAAGAGGCTTATCGCGCCGAGGACTGCGATGAACAGCAGGATGATCCCGTAGGCGGTACCAATGGGGATGTCCGATGTGCCCAGAATGCCATAGCGGAATGCGTTGACCATGTAGAGAATCGGGTTGACCAGCGACACGTTCTGCCAGAAGTCGGGCAGGAGCTTGATCGAATAGAACACACCGCCGAGATAGGTCAGTGGCGTGAGCACGAACGTCGGCACGATGGAGATGTCGTCGAACTTCTTGGCGAAGATCGCGTTAATGAACCCGCCGAGGGAGAACAGTACCGCGGTGAGGAAAACCACCGAGGCGGTAATCCAGGCATTGTGCACGCTCAAGTCGGCGAAGCCGGTGGCGATGAACGTCACGATAAGGCCGGTGAGCAGCCCGCGTCCGACGCCGCCGGCGAGATACCCGAGGAGGATGGTGTAGTTGGGCGTTGGCGAGACGAGAATCTCCTCGATGTGCTTCTGAAACTTGGCGCCGAAGAACGAGGAGACGACATTGGAATAGCTGTTGGTGATCACCGCCATCATGATGATGCCCGGTGCGATGAACTCCATGTACGAATAGCCTTCCATGGGCCCCACGCGGGAGCCGATGAGGTTGCCGAAGATCACGAAATACAGGGACATCGTGATCGCCGGCGGAACCAGTGTCTGGATCCAGATGCGCAGGTATCGGTGCGTTTCCTTGCGGGCGATGGTGGCGAGAGCCACCGTGGTCTGGCGCAAATACTCGGCTTGCACGCGAAACTCCTCAGGTGGCGGTCCGGGCGGCGGCTTCGGTTCCGTGCGTTTCGTTTTTCTCCAGCATGCGCACGAACAGCTCCTCGAGGCGGTTGGCCTTGTTCTTGAGGCTGAGAACTTCGACACCGGCCTCGTCCAGCGTCCGGAAAAGGCCGTTGAGGCCCTGATCGCTACGGACTTCGACCTCCAGGCTGCCGTCTTCGAGCGGAATTACGTGGTAATCCGGTAGCGGCGGTACATCGCTGATACGGCACTGGATGTCGAGAATGTAGCTTTGCGTGCCGAGCCGGCGTAGCAGCGCCCGGACATTGGTGTGCTCGATGATCCGTCCCTCGTCGATGATCGCGATATTGCGGCACAGCGATTCGGCTTCCTCGAGGTAATGCGTCGTGAGGATGATCGTGGTGCCCTCTTCGTTGATCTTGCGCAGGAATGTCCACATCGAGCGGCGCAATTCGATGTCCACCCCCGCGGTGGGCTCGTCGAGGACGAGAACACGTGGCTCGTGAATGAGCGCCCGGGCGATCATCAGGCGGCGTTTCATGCCGCCGGAGAGATTGCGGGAGACGGCGTGGCGCTTGCCCCATAGGCCGAGCTCCTTGAGGTAGCGCTCGGCGCGCGTCCGCGCCAGCTCGCGGTCGATTCCGTAGTAGCCGGCCTGGTTGAGCACGATCTGACCGACGGTCTCGAAGTGGTTGAAATTGAACTCCTGGGGCACGAGTCCGATGTTGGTCTTCGCTTCCCACGGGTCGCGGTCGATGGCGTGACCGAAGATTTCGACATCCCCGCTGGTCTTGCGCACGAGCGAGCTGATGATGCCGATGATGGTGGATTTGCCGGCGCCGTTGGGGCCCAGGAGCCCGAAGAAGTCCCCGGGCTCGACCTCCAGGTTCACGTCACGCAGGGCCGTGACCCCGCCGGCATAGGTCTTGTTGAGGTGACGCAGCGATAGCGCGTTCATGCAGGATCCGCAGGTGTGGGTTGGAAGGCCGGAAAAACCCGCCGATAGTAATGGGCACGGGTCATGACTGACAAGGTCGCCCAGGATGGACATGCCATCGAACGCACAGTAAAATCAGCGACCAAACGCCCCGGACGAACACAATCTCTGAAAGCCTGAGCTGAACGGGAGGCGATCTCACAGTGGATCCCTCCCGTTTTTGCGAGCAGTGGAGGGTCCCCTTTGAGTACGCCCGCGATATTGGCGCTAGAAGATGGCACGGTCTTTCGCGGCCAGGCGGTCGGTGCGCACGGCTCGGCCGTCGGCGAAGTGTGTTTCAACACGGCGATGACCGGCTACCAGGAAATCTGCACCGATCCTTCCTACAGCGGCCAGCTGGTGACGCTGACCTACCCGCACATCGGCAATACGGGCACGACGCCGCTGGACGAGGAGGCCGAAGGGCCGCAGCTCGCGGGCTTGATCGTGCGCGATCTGCCGCCGCGGCTCAGCAACTGGCGCTCGCGCGAGGCGTTGCCGGACTACCTTCGCCGCCACGGGGTGGTGGCCATCGCGGATATCGATACGCGCCGCCTCACGCGCCTGGTCCGGGAGAAGGGCGCGCAGGGTGGCTGCCTGATGGCCGGTGAGGTGGACGAGGCGCAGGCGCTCGCGAGGGCCCGCGAGTTTCCGGGCCTCAAGGGGCTCGATCTCGCTCGGGAAGTCACCACGAGCACTGCCTACGACTGGCGTCTGGGCACGTGGTCGCTGGATCACGACGAGGCGGAGCCGGCGCCGCGGACCGACGCGGAGCTGCCCTGGCACGTGGTCGCCTACGATTTCGGAATCAAGCGGAACATCCTCCGGCTACTGGTGGACCACGGCTGCCGGGTGACGGTGGTGCCCGCGACCACGCCGGCTTCCGACGTGCTGGCGCTCGATCCCGATGGCGTGTTCCTCTCCAACGGCCCGGGGGATCCGGAGCCATGTGACTATGCCATTGCTGCCACGCGCGAATTCCTGGAGGCGAAGGTGCCGCTGTTCGGTATCTGCCTGGGGCACCAGATTCTCGGTCTGGCCGTGGGGGCGCATTCGGTGAAGATGAAGTTCGGCCATCACGGCGCCAACCACCCGGTCGTGGACGTGGCGTCCGGACGGGTGATGATTTCCAGCCAGAACCACGGCTTCGCC
>CAZHBN010000267.1:392-817 GCA_964530405.1 uncultured Ectothiorhodospiraceae bacterium | reverse complement strand
CCTTCCTCTCCGACCGCCGCCTGCTGTCCCCTGAGTTCCAGCAGCGAGCCGCGGACGACGCGCCCCGGGCCATTGCCGACTATGTCGCGGGGATGACCGATCGCTACGCCATCCTCGAGCATCGGCGCCTCTTCGCCATCGAGGAATCGTCGCTGCCCACTGGATGCCGGGTGATGCACCGGTCGCTGTTCGACGAGAGTCTGCAGGGGATTCACCTGGACGACCGTCCCGCATTCGGCTTCCAGGGGCACCCTGAAGCGAGTCCGGGGCCCCGCGACGTCGCGCCGCTATTCCAGCATTTCGTCGACCTGATCCGCGATTACCGCGGTCAGTGATCGCCCGCAGCCATACCGCCAGGCCCACAGAGACAGACGATGCCCAAGCGCACAGATATCAACAGCATCCTCATCATCGGGGCCGGCCCG
>CAZHBN010000267.1:0-382 GCA_964530405.1 uncultured Ectothiorhodospiraceae bacterium | reverse complement strand
TACCGTCGAGCGCATCATCGAGCAGGAGCGCCCGGATGCAGTGTTGCCGACCATGGGCGGGCAGACGGCGCTGAACTGCGCGCTCGATCTTGATCGTCACGGTGTGCTTGAACGCCATGGCGTGGAGCTCATCGGCGCCACCAAGGATGCCATCGACAAGGCCGAGAACCGCGAAGCCTTTCGCGCCGCGATGGCCAACATCGGTCTGGATACGCCCACCGCGCGGCTCGCCCACAGCATGGACGAGGCGCTCGCCGTGCAGGCGGAAATCGGGTTCCCCACCATCATCCGACCCTCGTTCACTCTGGGTGGCTCGGGTGGCGGTATCGCCTACAACAAGGAGGAGTTCGTCGAGATCTGCGAACGCGGGCTCGACCTTTCC
>CAZHBN010000266.1:0-5599 GCA_964530405.1 uncultured Ectothiorhodospiraceae bacterium | reverse complement strand
CCCGGGCGAGCCATCGAGCGCCGCAATTACGTCCTGCGGCGGATGTTCGAGATGGAGCTTATCGACAGCGATACCTATGCGCAGGCGCGCCAGGCACCGATAACCGCGGAAGTTCACCGCGTACGCCCGGAAGTCGATGCCCCGTACGTGGCGGAAGCCGTGCGTCAGCGTCTCGTTTCCCGGTTCGGCAAGGAGGCCGTGTACACCGAAGGATACCGTGTCTACACGACCATCGATGGTGCGCGGCAGAAGGCTGCCAGGGCTGCGTTGCAGCAGGGGTTGCATGCCTACGATGAGCGTCACGGCTGGCGTGGTCCGGTGGATCATCTCGATGTCGGTGACGAGCCCGATGCTAGCGCCTTGCTGGAACGTTTGGACGCCTACGAGCGAGTGGCTGGCCTGATCAACGCGGCGGTGGTGGCCGTCGACGAGGACGGTGCGACTTTGCTTTCCGTCGCCCGGGATGAGCCATGGCGCTTGCCGTTCTCGGCCATGCAATGGGCCAAGCCTTTTCGGTCGCGGGATGTCGTTGGGTCGGCGCCCGATAGTCCGTCGGATGTGTTGGCCGTGGGCGACGTCGTGCGTGTACGAGAGACGTCGGATGGTCCGCGATTGGCACAGGTTCCGGAGCCTCAGGGTGCGCTGGTGTCGCTGTCGCCGCGCAATGGCGCGGTCGAGGCTCTGGTGGGGGGCTATGATTTCGGGCTGTCCAATTTCAATCGCGCCCTGCAGGCCGAGCGGCAGCCCGGGTCTGCGTTCAAACCGTTCGTTTATTCGGCAGCGCTGGCGAACGGGTTCACGCCTGCGACGATCGTCAACGACGCACCGGTGGTATTCCATGACCCCTCGCTGGAGGCCACATGGCGACCCCAGAACTACAGTCAGCGCTTCTTCGGCCCCACGCGATTGCGCGAGGCGCTGATTCATTCGCGTAATCTCGTGTCGATCCGCGTGCTTCGGCGCATTGGAGTGCAACCGGCGATCGACCATATCGCCGGTTTCGGGTTTCAGCGCGATCGTCTTCCCAGGAACCTGTCGCTTTCTCTCGGGACAGCAAGCGTGACACCCATGCAGCTTGCGCGGGGGTACGCCGTGTTCGCCAACGGCGGATACCTGGTGGCGCCCCATCTGATCGAGCGTGTGGAGAACGACCTCGGTGAGGTCATTTACGAGCCCGTGCACTACCGTGTGTGTGAGCCGGCGTGCGGTGCCAATGACGATGGGGGGGCGGCTGCAGCCGCGGACCACGATAGTGGAGACCTCGATTTGCTGCCCGGAGCGGTGTCGCCGGCGTTGGCGGAGACCGCAAGCGTACTGCCGGCTCCGCGCGTTCTTCCCGCGGACAATGCCTGGCTGATGGGCAGCATGTTGCGTGATGTGGTGCGTCACGGTACCGGTCGGAAGGCCATGCGGCTCGGTCGCAACGATCTTGCAGGGAAAACGGGTACCACCAACGATCAGGTGGACGCTTGGTTTTCGGGCTTCAACGGGGAGTTGGTGACGACTGCGTGGGTTGGTTTCGATAGGCTGCAGCCGCTTGGCCGCGCCGAGACGGGCGGACGGGCCGCGCTGCCCATATGGGTGGATTACATGGGCGATGCGCTCGAGGGCGTGCCGGAGTCGATACCGGATCGACCGTCCGGGCTGGTGAGTGTGCGCATCGATCGCGAGACAGGGTTGCGAAGCAGCGGCAACGACAACAGCATGATCGAGACGTTCCGGGTCGGTCATGTCCCTGAGCGGGAGGCGGCTGGCGCGAACGGCACCTACGGAAGTGGCGGGGCCGGTGTTGAGGACGGTGGCACCCTGTTCTGAAGGTGTCCCGGCTTCGGCCCGCGAGTGGAGGAAAGGCCATGGCCAAGCGTCAGCAAGCGCGCGACGAGCGCATGCGCGAGCGTCTGATCCAGGAAGCGGCGCGGATCATGGCAGAGCAGGGGGTTCGGGATTTTCAGCTTGCCAAGCGCAAGGCGGCTGACCGCCTTGGGGCGCGGGATACGCGCAACCTGCCGCAGAACCGGGAGATTCAGGCGGCGCTTCGTGATTACCAACGGTTGTTCGGAGGTGCCGCTCAGAAGGAACGGCTGCGTTCCCTGCGTGAGGCGGCGGTGGAGGCGATGGAGTTCTTCGCGACGTTCCGCCCGCGGCTGGTCGGGGATGTCCTGGACGGTACCGCGGGGGAGTTCTCCGACGTCCATCTGCACGTGTTCGTTGATACGCCCGAGGAAGTCGCGCTGTTTCTACTGGAGCACGAAATCCCGTTCGATACCGATGAGCGTCGTTTTCGTTTCGGGGACGAGTACGTTTTCCTGCCCGTCTATCGCTTCGTCGCGGGGGATGCCCGTTTCGACCTGAGCGTTTTCGACTCACGGGGGCTGCGGCAGCCGCCACACAGTCGTGTTGACGGTCAGCCCATGGCGCGTGCCGCCGTGGATGATGTGCGACGCCTTCTCGCCGAGCCGGTGGCTGACGAACTTTAGTAACGGTAACCGACGCGCCGTAAATTGCTCACACCGAGCAGGCCCGCCTCCCGCACGGGGCGGGCCCGCCGTACCGTGTGCGCTCGTGGCGCCGGCCCCGGCCGTGTTAACGGCGGCGGTGCAGTGGTACGTAGTCTCGCTTGGGAGCACCGGTGTAGAGCTGACGCGGGCGTCCGATGCGCTGCTCCGGATCGGCCACCATTTCCATCCACTGCGCCACCCAGCCCGGCGTGCGCCCGAGGGCAAAGAGTACCGTGAAGAATTCCGACGGGATGCCCAATGCCCGGTAGATGATCCCCGAGTAGAAGTCCACGTTCGGGTAGAGTTTGCGTTCGACGAAATAATCGTCGGCGAGCGCTATCTCCTCCAGCCGCATGGCCAGCTCGAGTTGCGGGTCGTCGCCCATGCCGAGCTCGTCGAGCACGTCGTGACAAGTCTTGCGGATGATCGTCGCGCGTGGGTCGTAGTTCTTGTAAACCCGGTGGCCGAAGCCCATCAGGCGGAACGGATCGTCCTTGTCTTTCGCCTTGTCGATATATGTCGGCACGTTTTTCACGTCGCCGATCTGCTCGAGCATGTTCAGCACGGCTTCGTTCGCGCCGCCGTGCGCCGGCCCCCACAGTGCGGCACAGCCGGAGGCGATCGCCGCGAAGGGGTTGGTGCCGGTGCTGCCCGCCAGTCGTACGGTGGAGGTGCTCGCGTTCTGTTCGTGCTCCGCGTGGAGAATGAGCAGCTGATCGAGAGCACGTTCGGCGACCGGGTTGATCTCGAACTCTTCCGTGGGGCGCGCGAAGAGCATGTTCAACAGGTTGCCGCAGTAAGACAGCCGGTTCTGCGGATAGACGAACGGCTCGCCCATCATGTGCTTGAAAGCCGCCGCCGCGATGGTCGGCATCTTGGCGATGATCCGGTGAGCGCAGAGCATGCGGGTTTCCGGATCGTTGATATCGATCGTATCGTGATAGAAGGCCGACAGCGATCCGACCACGCCCGTGAGCATCGCCATGGGATGGGCGTCGTAGTGAAACCCATTGAAGAAGTTCTTGAGGCTCTCGTTCACCATCGTGTGCCGGGTGATCGAGTGCTCGAACGTCTCCAGTTCCGTCTGGCTCGGGAGCTCGCCGTTGAGCAGCAGGTACGACACTTCCAGGAAAGAGCTCTGCTCGGCGAGCTGGTCGATCGGATAACCGCGATACAGCAGAATGCCCTGATCGCCGTCGATGAAGGTTATGTCGCTGCGGCAGCTCGCCGTGGACGTGAAGCCTGGATCGTAGGTGAAGCACCCCGTATCCCGGTATAGCGTCTTGATATCGATCACGTCCGGACCGTGGGTTCCTTCGCGTACGGGGAACTCAACGGTCTTGCCCGTGCTGTTATCGGTAATCGTGACGGTCTTATCGGACATGGACAGGTCTCCTGGTTGGTCCGGCGCCGGAACGGGTGTGATCCGTGGCGCGGGTGCGCGGCCTCCCGGTTCACGCTCCCTGCGCTTGCAGGCACCGGTGTCCCGATGTGATGACGGTTCGCCCGGAGGGCGCCGACACGACTGGAGCGGCTACTGCGGACCGGCTCGTGGGGCTTTGAGCACTCGGTCCGTGGCACCGTCAGGACAGGGCCGCGGAGATACTATCAATAAACCCAATAGGCGGGAAGGCTAACCGCTACCTTATGTGATGATCGTGTTGCGGGGCAGCACGCGATAGGTGGATGAGTATCACGTGACTGGTATCGCGTGTCAGGTGTCGCTGCGGGGCGGAGTGGGAAGAAGGTGGCGAGTGCGCCCGAGTTCCGGTGCCGTGAGGCTGGGTATGCCCCGGCGGGACAAAAAAGAAAGGCGCCTCGTGGCGCCTTTCGTTCGTGGCTGCGTGGCGTTATGAGCCGCGCTGGACTTACTTGTTTTTCGCCAGCCGGCCGTAGCGCTTGCGGAACTGGTCGACGCGGCCGCCGCTGGAGAGCACGCGCTGTTTGCCGGTGAAGAACGGATGGCTCTTGCTGGAGACTTCCACCTTGACCAGCGGATACTCCTTGCCGTCTTCCCAGGTGATGGTCTCACTGGTACGGACCGTGGAGCGCGTCTTGAACGCGAAATCCGCGGTAGGGTCCTGGAAGATTACCTCGCGGTACTTGGGATGGATATCCTTTTTCATGCTCTCACCTTTGTTGGCCGCCTGGCATCCGGACTGCGACCCGGAGGTTGCGGTCGTCGAGAATCGAGCAGGTTAATGGATTACGTACGAATCGGCAACCATAACCGTCACCGGGAGTACTGTGTGCGTACTCCCGGTGACGGTTCCTTCAGCTAGAGCGCCGATATGGCCGCCGTCACAGATGGGGGCGTGTCGGCGCGGGTTAGGGGCCCCTATGGAGCTTCGGTTGTGAAGTGGATGCTGAACAGCTGCTCCATGGTCTCACCGGACGCGGCTTCGACATCGTCGCTTACAAGCAGTCGATACGTCGTGCTGTTCTCGAGGTTACTGTCGGGCGTGACGTTGAACTCGTGGTTATTGGTTCCTGGGATCGGATCCACTTGCGCGGCAACAACTGCGTCGTCGTCGTCCAGGAGAGTCACGCTGCTACGCACGCTGGTCTCATTCATCGCGGTGGAGAACACAATGGTCAGCTTGTCATCCACCTTGACCTCGTTTGCGCCGTCAGCCGGCTCAGTTTCGACAACCGTGGGCGGAGCTGGGGGGCAGCCAGCGGCGGAGGAGGTCTTCAGCGTGGCGATGACCGGGTTCCCCAGGCTCGTGCCGCCATCTGCCTGCTCCGCGGTGAACTCGAACGTGTCGCCGGCGCAACCGGTTACGTCGAATTCTACTTTGGCGGTGCCGGCGCTATTGGTGATTGCGCCCTCGGGCCATTGCTTGGACAGGACCTTGCCCGTTGTTTGGTTGCCGCCGCCCGAGCCGCCGCCCGAGTCGCCGCCCGCGACCTGTCCGTTGGCGGTCAGGCCCACGCCGGAAACCGGATCGCCGCCGCCGTCGATTAGCTTGAGAACTATGCTGACTGTGGTGCTCTCCGGAGTGTCGCTACTGTCGGTGTTGAGCTCCTGGCTCATGGACTCGAGCACGAGCGCGCCCTGTCCGACGCCCTTGATGGTGATCTCGGCCTGAGCCTCTTCG
>CAZHBN010000265.1:0-5632 GCA_964530405.1 uncultured Ectothiorhodospiraceae bacterium | reverse complement strand
GTGTTCGCGCCGGGCGTTCGAGCAGGCGGTCGGCATAGGCGCTCAGCTCGTCGCGGTCCATCGGGGCCTTGGCCGCCCGGGCCCACGCCAGCGTGTGAGCGGCGACGATGTCGGCCACGCTGAAGCGGTCCTCGACCAGGTATTGCCGGTTGCCGAGCGCGGCGGCGAGCACGTCCGCGGCGACGGCGAACTCATAGCGTGCCGTGTCCAGGACCTCGCGCACCCGATAGCGTTCCGGCAGGGCGAAGCGATGCTTGGCCATGGTCCAAAGCGGTTGTTCAAGCTCGGTGATGAGGAAGAACAGCCAGCGGTGGAGTTGAGTGCGCTCGGCAGTGCGGGGCTCTGGTGCGAGGCCGGCCTCCGGGAAGCGGTCCGCCACCCACAGCACCAGGGCGCCGGACTCGGTGATGAGCTGACCGTCGGCGATCACCGCGGGCACCTTGCCGCCCGGGTTCACGCCCAGGTATTGCCGCGAGTGGCCCTCGCCGGCCATGAGGTCCACCGGCTCATACTCGTATTCGGCGTTCGCTTCTTCCAGCGCCCAGACGACGCGGCCGCTGCGGCTTTGCGGGTATCCGTAGACGCGGATCATACGGTTGCCTCCGGTGACGCGTACCGTGCCTTGTCGATGACCGCCAGGGTGACGGTCGCCTTGGCTACCAGGCGTTCATGATGCTCATCATCGCCGCTGAAGACCTCGGACTCCACCACCGTCAGCGCCGAGCCCGGCTTGAGCACCTGGGCGCGACAGCGCAGATAACGCCCCGCGGCGGCGCGCAGCAGGTTGACCTTGAACTCCGCGGTGAGCACCAGGCGGTCGTCACCGATGAGCGTGGCTGCGGCGGCGCCGGCGGTGTGGTCGGCCATGCTGGCCTGGACGCCGGCATGAACGAAACCGTCCTGCTGCCGGTGGTGGTCAGCGAGTACGATACGGCTTTCGCACAGGCCGGGCTCGACGTTCACCGCCTCAAGCCCCAAGTGGCGGACGAATGGTGCGCTGGCGAAAATGCGTGCAATCTCCGCCTCGTTGACGCGCTGCGTGCTCACTCCAGGGGCCCTCTCCCAAACCCGTTCCGGGGCGTTCAGCATAGCGGCGTGACGTTGCGGCAGGGCAAGAGGCGGTATGTGAAGTCCAAGGTCCACAGTTCAAAGCCGGAAGGTCAGCACTTCGGGTCCCGCGTTTCGGGGGCGGGGCCGGATTCCAGCCTGAATGCTGCCAGTTTGTGGCAGGGCGCGCCGCCGGCTTGCTACTTTCCACTTGCCGCTTGCTGCTCCAACTCGGCGGCGACCCGCTCGACGGCCTGGGCCTGGGTCAGGCCGTCGCAGTCCACGATGATATCGGCATGATGCTCGTACAGCGGGGTTCGCTCGTCGTATACATCGCGCAGGGTCTGATCCTCGGCCCGTGCGATACCCCGGCTGCCGAGGTTGGTGACCCGCGCCTCGATCTCCGGCCAGGGAACGTCCAGGTAGACGATCACTCCGTCCCGGTGAAGGGCGGCCATGGCCGCTTCGCTGTAGGCGGCACTGCCGCCGGTGGCGATGACGTGGTCGTGGACGTCGAGCTCACACAGCACGCGTTCCTCGATGGCGCGCAGCGCCAGGTGGCCTTCGCCGTCGACGATATCCTGCAGAGTGCGGCCCTCCACGCTCTGGATGACCACGTCGGTGTCCACGAACCCCTTGCCGAGCTGCTTGGCGAGCAGCACGCCCACCGTGCTCTTGCCGGCGCCGGGCATGCCGATGAGCACGACATTGCTGCGCGCGCCCTTCATGCCGGGTTCTCCGCCGCGGGGAACCGTGAGGCAAGGGCATCGAGCGATTCGCCGGTGACCCGATAGACGGTCCAGTCATCCTGGGGGCGGGCGCCGAGACGTTCATAGAACCCGATGGCGGGCTCGTTCCAGTCGAGCACGGACCATTCCAGCCGGCCGCACCCGCGATCACACGCTATGCGTGCCAGCGTGGTGAGCAGCGCCTCGCCGATGCCACGGCCACGGTGTGTCGGGCGCACGTAGAGATCCTCCAGGTAGATGCCGGGGCGGGCGAGAAAGGTGCTGTAATTGTGAAAGAACAGGGCGAACCCGGCAGGGTCGTCCTCCTGCTCGGCCAGCACGACTTCCGCGTAGCGGCGCTCGCCGAACAGCGTCTCGGTGAGGCTGGATTCATCGGCGACCACTTCGTGGGCGAGGTGCTCGTAGTCGGCGAGCTCGCGGATGAAGCCGAGGATGGTGGTGACGTCCTTCGGCTGCGCGAATCGCAGGGTAAGGCCGCGGGCATGACTCGTCGGGGTATGTTCCATGGTTTCTGGTTGCAGTCTTGCGGTGCGGGTTGTGCGTGCCGGGCCATATCGGGTCATGGCCGTGCGGTAACGTAACGGCGCCCCGCCACTGTGGCCAGTGGGCGGGGCGCCATTCGTCTGGAGAAGCTTATCCCGCTTTTCGGCGATGGACCAGCGGCCACCGTCGCGGCGGGGTTCAGAGCTGGTCGAATTCGTCCCAGAGAATGCGCTGGGTGGTGCCGTCGAACTGGAGCTCGGCGGTGTCGTCGTCGGCGCCGGTCAGCGTGCGTATCGTCGCGACACGTCCATTGGGTCCGGTGATACGCAGCTCTCCCTGTACCCCGGTGATGTCGCCGTCGGCCGCAATCGTCCACACCATGGGCGTGACGATTTCGACTTCCAGGATGCCCACGTCGGGCTGGATCGACTCGACGGTGTATTCCCCGGTATAGAGCACCGCGTCCGCCCCGGTGTTCGTGGTGCTCACCTGCACCGTGTAGGCGGCGTCGATAAGGCGGCTTTCGGCGACCGAACCGTCAGACAGGCGCACGCGGGAGTGCAGAGGCGTGTCTTCCACGTCGGTGATGTCACCGCGGGTGGTGTCCGCACCTGCGGGCACACCCGCCGTGGCCGGCCACGGCAGCAGCGCGCCACTGTCGCTGCCGATGTCGACGAAAGCATCCAGCCGCAGCGCGCCGTCGACCCACGATTCCTCGCGCCCGTCGCTGACACGGGTTCTCGTGAGTGCGTCGTAGTCTGCGCGTACGTGCTGGGTGCGCTCGTCCGGTGTGGAGCTGATGTCGAAGGCTTCGAGGAAAGTCAGCGTCATCGCGCCGTTCATGCGCTCGTCTGGCGATGTGGTGAACACGCAGTCGTCGTAGGAGAGCGTGAACTCGGCGCCTTTCGCGATCGTGTCGCCGTTGAAATAGCCGTCACTGAACTGGAAGGTGAGAGTGCCCGATTGCGTGCAACCGATGCTCATGTCTGGCACCGCCGCCTCGCGGATCAGCGTGTTCGTCTGCAGGCTGCTCGTGCCGGTGCCGCCCGATTGTGTCGACTGGTTAGCGGCGCTGACGCTGCCACGCGCTGACAGGCCGGTGCTGATCACCAGTCGCGCGACGTCATCCACCGTCGAAGAGGTCAGTCCGGAGCCGCCGGAATCGCCGCCGTCGTCGCCGTCGCCGCCATTGTCGCCGCTGTCGCCACCGTCGTCGGGCTGACCGGGGGTATCGGTGTCGCCGCCGTTGTCCGAGTCGCCGTCATCGTCGCCGCCGCCTCCGCAGCCGGCCAGGCCAACACTGCCGGCCAGCAGCAGCGCGAGAAGCCAGCGAGGGGAATTCGTGCTCAACATTGTACCTCCTCCGTGGAGCTGTTCGTCGTCTGCCGACGAGGGTGTCGGCTGCCCGGGAGCGTAGGAGCGGGGACCTTACAGGTGGCTTACCCATTCCTGGACGGGGCACGGTTTCCAGCTTGCGGGCGCGGCCCGTAAAATCGACCGATCAGCTACAAGGCACGAGGTGACGGATCATGGCAGCACTGACACAGGCGGCAGTGGAGCATGCCCTCCGGGGCTGGACTGAGCCCCATCTGGGCGAGGATCTGGTGACCGCCGGTGCGGTGAGCGGTATCCGTGTGGACGGCGGCCGGGTGGAAGTGGCCCTGGAGCTCGGGTTTCCGGTGGAGCGCTACCGTAGTGAGCTCGTGGAGGCAGTGCGCGAGTGCGTGCGTGACGCCGGTGCCGAAGACGTCAGCGTGGACGTTCGCTGGGCCGTGTCGGCGCGCCAGGTGCAGGCGTCGCTCAAGCCCATGGAGGGGGTGAAGAACGTTATCGCCGTGGCATCGGCGAAGGGCGGCGTGGGCAAGTCCACCAGTGCGGTGAATCTGGCGCTGGCACTGGCCGCCGAGGGTGCGAAGGTGGGGCTGCTCGATGCCGATATCTATGGACCCAGTCTGCCCCGCATGATGGGCGTCGAGGGGGAGCGCCCGCAGAGTCCGGACAACAAGTCCATCCTGCCGCTGACCGCCCACGGCGTGGCGGTCATGTCCATCGGCGTGCTGGTCAAGCAGGAAGAGGCGATGGTCTGGCGCGGGCCGATGGTGACCCAGGCGCTCACTCAGTTGCTGAACGACACGCGCTGGGGCGAGCTGGATTACCTCATCATCGATTTGCCGCCGGGCACCGGTGACATTCAGCTCACGCTGGCGCAGCGCGTCCCCGTGGCGGGCTCGGTGATCGTCACCACGCCCCAGGACATCGCCACGCTGGACGCCCGGCGGGGTATTCGCATGTTCCGGAAGGTGAAGGTCCCCGTGCTCGGCGTGCTCGAGAACATGGCGCTGCACGTGTGTTCCAACTGCGGCCATGAGGAGCATGTTTTCGGTGCCGGCGGCGGTCAGCAGCTCGCTGATGCCGAGGACGTCGCGCTGCTCGGGTCCATGCCGCTGGATATCGGTATCCGCGAGCAGACGGATTCCGGCCGGCCCACGGTCGTCTCCGATCCGGACAGCCGGGTGGCGGGACTCTATCGCGAGGCGGCGTTGCGCACGGCCGCGCGGCTGTCGCGGCAGGCGGAAGCCGGCGCCAGCCGATTCCCGAACATCCAGGTGGACGATGACTGAACCTGTACGAGCGCCGGCGCACAGGGCAAAATAAGCGCTTATTTTTGCCCGAATTCCCAGTGGGAGCGCCCATGGCCATCAAGTCCGACAAGTGGATCCGCCGGATGGCGGCCGAGCACGACATGATCTCGCCGTTCGAGCCGGGCCAGATCCGCACCGGCGAGGACGGCAACCGGATCATTTCCTACGGCACCTCGAGCTATGGTTACGACGTGCGCTGCGCGAACCAGTTCAAGGTGTTCACCAACATCAACTCGGCGATGGTGGATCCCAAGGCATTCGACGAGGCGAGCTTCGTCGACATGACCTCGGACGTGTGCATCATTCCGCCCAACTCCTTCGCGCTCGCCTGCACGGTGGAGTACTTCCGCATCCCGCGCAACGTGCTCACCATCTGCCTGGGCAAGTCGACCTACGCGCGCTGCGGCATCATAGTCAACGTCACGCCGCTTGAGCCGGAATGGGAAGGCCACGTCACGCTGGAGTTCTCCAACACCACCCCCCTGCCTGCGCGCGTCTACGCCAACGAGGGCGTGGCCCAGTTCCTGTTCCTCGAATCCGACGAGAGCTGCGAGTTCTCGTACAAGGACCGCCAGGGCAAGTACATGGGCCAGCGCGGGGTGACGTTGCCGCGGCCGTAGAGTCTCGACTTGAGGGGCGTGAGTCCCAAGTGACAGGCTGCAAGTTGAAAGTGTCGCGTGCCTTGGCAGTTTCGGGAGGGCAGCCGCGGCA
>CAZHBN010000264.1:0-5660 GCA_964530405.1 uncultured Ectothiorhodospiraceae bacterium | reverse complement strand
GTCCACGCGGTAGGGTTCGTCGCTGCCGTCGCGTTCGGCGCTGCCGATGGTCGATGCGTAATCCAAGTCGGTGATGTTATACACCCGCAGGCCGAGGCGGTGTAGGTGGGCATCGCCGAAGTGCAGATAACCGCTCACATCGGCGAGCAGGTGCTCGCCGTAGCGCTCCCGGCCGATGTCGCTGACGTGCTCATGGGTCGGGCCCACGTAGACCGTGGACAGCTGCGCGCCATAGGCGCCGCCGGGGGCGTCGTAGCCCACCCCCGCCTTGACCAGGTATTCCGGCACGTTGTCGATCTGCTGATCGTCGTCATCCGTTCTGGCGCGGGTGTAAGTCGCGTTCAGGGAGGTGTGCCAGCCTTCGGCGAACTGCAGAGCCAACAGGGCTTCACCGCCGTACATGCGCACGCGCTCGTCGCTATTGATATAGGTGCTCACGCCGTCGGTGCTCGCGAACTGGACAAGATCCTCGATTTCGCGGCCGAACGCGGCGAGCTCCCAGCTCACACCGACGCTGCCCACGCGTGTCGCGCCGCCCCATCCCAGGTCGGCGTTGAGGCTCTCCTCGCCGTCCAGGTTCTCGTTGCCGCGGGGGTGATCCGGATCGCGGGCGTAGAGCTGGTAGGCGCTCGGCAGGCGGAAGGACGTGCCCAGGGTGCCGCGGACATACTGGCCGCCACCCAAGGGGTGTCGGGCCGAGATGTTCCACACGGTGTTCTCGCCGCCCAGGTCGGCTTTGTTCCAGCGCATGCCGAGGGCGAGGCGTGTGCGCGGCGAGAACGCGAGCCTCGGCCGGTATTGCGCGAACACCGCGCCCACTGCCTCGGTCCGGGTTTCGATCAGCAGGACGTCATCTTCGCCGGAATACTCCTGCCAGTCGGCGCCGAAGACCACTTCGCCGCCGTCGTCGAGAAACCACCGGCCCATGGCGTTGAGGCCGTAGTCCTCATAGCCCCAGGGCGTGGCGTCGTAGACCGTCTCCACTTCGCCAGGGATCGAGGTGTTGCGCAGCTCGCTGTATTCGGTGTCCCACCGGTGGTAATAGCCCTTGAGGAAGAAGCTGAACGACGGTGAGACGAACTGATCCCACTTGGCGATGACGATGTCCTCGGTGCGGTCGTTCTCGGCGCTATGCGTCTCGGTGGGGTCGGCGTCGTCGAGCACGGCGTCGTTGTGAATGGTCTCCAGCGTCAACCGGCCGCCGTCGCCGATCTCACGGCGGTACTTGCCGCCCAGGTTCGTCACCCGGTAGCCGCGGTCGACGCCCCCGGGGCGTGCGCTCGGTTCGATGTGTTCGTCGCGGTAGGGCTGGAAGCCGTTGGAGCGGTCGTGGGAGCCGAAGGCGACGAGCCGGTTGCCGTCAATTTCGCCGCGGACGTACCCGTTGGCGTGGCGGTCGCCCAGGTCGCCGGCGCCGATGCCGATTCGGCCGTCGGTCTCGGTGCGGAAGCCGCGGGTGATGATGTTCACCACGCCACCCAGCGCCTGGGTGCCGTAGAACAGACTCTGTCCGCCCTTGACCACTTCGATGCGCTCGATCATGTGGGCGGGAATGGAGTCCAGTGGCGAGGTGCTGCCATAGAGGCGGTTGTTGATGCGCACGCCGTCCACGAGCCATAGGATGTCTTCGGTGCGCGAGCCGCGCAGTGAGGCCTCCACGTAGTCGAAGCGCCCGTTCTCCGGGGCGACGTAGAGGCCGGGGACGAGCATTTGCAGGGCCTGGGCCGTATCGGTCGCGCCCGTCTTCTCGATGGCTTCGCCGCTAATTACTTCGACCCGGCTGCCGAATGTGCTGAGCTCACCCGAGAGACTTTCCTCGATGGGTTCGGCGGTGATTTCCACGGTATCCGTGCTCCGGTTGGATGGGGTAGCGAGCACGGCGGGCGCCATTGTCAAAGCAGTCGATGCGGCAATGAGTCGTCTCGATGCAATCATCCGTTGCGCTTACTCCTTGGGGAATTGTCCGGAACGATGGTCGGGCTCAGCCGGGGATCTCCGGCAGGCAGGTGTCGAGGTCGAGATGCGCCTCGATGGTGGCGGCGAGGCGGTCGATCCCCGCCTCGCGTTGGGCGGCGTAGTCGGTGGTTTCGGGGGTGGCGAGGCCCGCCCAGCGCAGCAGTGTCTCGCGCGCTTCGGGGTGCTCGAAGACCCCGTGGAGGTACGTGCCGGCGACCTGGCCGTCGGCGCTGCGCGCGCCATCGGGCGTCGTGTCCGTCAGCCGGGCGAATGCGCGCTGGCGGTCATCGCCATCGGTTTCGCCCATGTGGATCTCGTAGCCGTCCACCGCCGCACCGTCACTAAGGGCTCCCCGGACCCGTGTGAGGTGTTTCTCGGCGGCGAGAGTGGTGGTGACGTCGAGCCAGCCGAGCCCCGCGCTCTCCCCCGGCGGCCCCTCGACGCCGTGGGGGTCGGCGATGAGCCGGCCGAGCATCTGGTAGCCGCCGCAGATGCCGAGTACGCGACCGCCGAAGCGCAGGTGACGGGTGAGGTAGGCCGGCCAGCCCTGGGCCTCGAGCCAGGCGAGATCCGATCGCACCGATTTGCTGCCCGGCAGGATCACCAGATCTGCAGGCGGTGGCGTTTCGCTTGGGCCGACGAGGTGCACGGCCACCTGGGGGTGCAGGCGTAGCGGGTCCAGGTCGGTGTGATTGCTGATCCGCGGCAGCGCCGGCACCACCACCTGCAGCTCCCCGTCGCCTGTACGCTCGCTGGGCAGGGCGTCCTCGGCCTCCAGGTGCAGTCCGTGGAGATAGGGGAGCACACCCAGTACTGGTTTGCCGGTGCGCTCGGTGAACCACTCGAGCCCAGGGTCGAGGAGCGAGCGGTCACCGCGAAAGCGGTTGATGACCACGCCGGCCACGCGTTCGCGCTCGCTCGGCGAGAGCAGTTCCAGCGTTCCCACGAGGGTGGCGAACACGCCGCCGCGGTCGATGTCGGCCACCAGCACGACCGGGCAGTCCACCGCCTCGGCGAAGCCCATGTTGGCGATGTCGTTGCGGCGCAGGTTCACCTCGGCCGGGCTGCCGGCGCCTTCGGCGACGATCAGCTGATAACGCGCCGTCAGGCGGGCGTGGGAGTCGAGCACGGCGTTGCGGGCGGCGCGCTTGAAACCGTGGTAGTCGAGGGCGCTCATGCTCCCGTGCACCCGCCCCTGGAGGATCACCTGGGCACTGCGGTCGGCGCTTGGCTTGAGCAGCACCGGGTTCATGTCGCTATGGGGCTCGAGGCCGCAGGCGGCGGCTTGTACTGCCTGGGAGCGTCCGATCTCGCCGCCGTCGACGGTGACCGCGCTGTTGAGCGCCATGTTCTGTGGCTTGAACGGTGCGACGGCCAGACCACGGCGGGCGAGTGCACGGCACAGGCCGGTCGCCACGGCACTTTTACCCGCGTCCGAGGTGCAGCCCTGAATCATCAGTGTCGGCGCGGTCATGGACGCTGCTCCCGGGCGGTTGCCAGGGCCTGGCAGACCGCTTCGGCGCCGTCCAGCACTCGAGGTCCGGCGCGATGGATTACGTCCGGGTCCAGGTGGAAGAGGTTGTCACGCTGCACCGCGGTGATCGACGGCCACTGGCTCCAGTCGTCCAGCCATTCGGGGCGATCAGCGTTGCGTCCGGCGGCGAGTATTGCCTCCGGATCGGCGGCGATTACCGACTCCGTACTCACGTGTGGCACCAGGGTCGGCAGCTCGGCAAACACGTTGCGCCCGCCGCAGAGCTCGATCACACGGCTGATGAGGTGCTCGCCATTGACGGTCATCGTCGGTCCGTGCCAGATCTGGAAAAAAGTCGGCACGGGGGAGCGCTCACGGTAGCGCGCGGCGAGCTGTTGCCGGCGTTCGCGGAACCGCCTGGCGGCGGCCACTGCCGTGTTCGCTGTGCCCGCGAGCCGACCCAGGCGTGTGATGGTGCGCGGTATGGCTGCCAGCGTCCGCGGCTCGCTCACGTAGACGGTGAGACCGAGCTCGACGAGTCGTTCGATGGTGGCGCTGTCATTGCCGCTCGCCCAGGCGACCACCAGGTCCGGGTCGAGCCCGAGAATGCGCTCGAAGTCGACGGCGTCGTAGCTGCCCACCCGCGGAATCGCTTGCGCCGCCGGCGGGTAGTCGCTGTAGCTCACCGCGCCGACTACGCGATCACCGGCGCCGGCGGCGAAGAGTATCTCCGTGGTGTGAGGCGCGAGGCTCACGATCCGTTTGGCGGGAATTTCGAGCCGCACGGTGCGGCCGTCATCGTCCTCGGTGGTGACGGCGGCCTGCGCCGGTGACGTTGCCAGCAGCGCCAACACCATCCAGGCTAGCGCGCTTATGCCAACGGGCCACCGCCGCCGGTGCCGGGGTGCCGGGCAATCCGGCATTTCGCCGGGGGCGGAGGCTCGGCGTAGCGTCGAGTCGTTCTCCCCGTCATCGCCACGCCCTCGCGTCGCGCATGCGCGGAACCGGCGGGCCGGACGAATGATCATGGCGTGATCTCCTGCAGTGCAGCGTCCAGGTGTTGCCACTCGGCGCGGTCTCCCGGGAGCCCGAAGCGCAGTGCCGGCGGGGTGTCGAAAGTGCGCACCAGCACGGCGCGGGCGGCGAGGGCGCGGGCGATCCGCGCCGGGTGGCGGTGGCGGACGTAGCGGAAGAGAGCGGTGCCGCCGGCGACGGTCAGACCGTGGCGGTGGAGCAGCGCGTCGAGCCGGCGTGCGGCCGCGTGCAGTCGCCATCGCTGGCGGCGTTGCCAGCGGCGGTCGGCAAGGGCGCGCCGGCCGAGCCAGCGCGCGGGGTGATTCACCGCCCAGGGCCCGAACCGCAGCGCGAGTTGCTCGCGCAGCCAGGCCGGAGCGCCCACGAAGCCCAGCCGGATTCCGGCCAGGCCGAAGAACTTGCCCACCGAGCGTAATATCACCAGCCCGGGGAGGCCGGCGAGCGCGGCGATGCTGGCGTCCGGTGCGGCGTCGGCGAACGCCTCGTCGACGATCAGCCATCCCCCGCGGCGAGCGAGGCGGGCGTGGAGCGTCAGCAGCACGGCCGGGTCGAGACGGCGGCCGCTGGGATTGTCCGGATTCACCACGACGACTGCCTCGGCACGGTCGGCCGCTGCGTGGAGGCCGGCGTCGTCCTCTTCGGTGACCTTCGTACCCGCGGCCCGCCAGGTGGCGGAGTGCTCTGCGTAACTGCCGGCAGGGCAGGCAACCTGCCGTAGCGGCAGCGCACGGGGCAGATTCTGGAGAATACCCTGCGTGCCCGGTGCCGCGAGCCAGGCCTCGCCGCCGAACGCGGTGCGCGCGGCGTCTTCCAGGCCGTCGTCATGCTCCGGCAGGCGCCGCCAGACGTGGTCGGGGACCGCCGGCACGGGCCAGGACCATGGGGCGATACCCGTTGAGAGATCGAGCCAGCGATGCGGCGGGATGCCGTGTGTCCGGGCGGCGGCCCGGAGTCGTCCGCCGTGTTCAGGCAAGGGCATACCCTCCGGCAATGATTGCCAACCAGACCGCAGTGCCGCGCTCCACCAGGGCAATGGCCCGGGCGATATCCGGGCTGCCGGCCGGGCGCCCGGCACCAAGGGTGGGTCGGTGGCGCCACTCGCCGTGATAGTGCGCGCCGCCGCCCAGACGCAGCCCCAGGGCCCCGGCGCCGGCGGCCATCACTACACCGGCGTTGGGGCTCGACCAGTGGTCGC
>CAZHBN010000263.1:0-5668 GCA_964530405.1 uncultured Ectothiorhodospiraceae bacterium | reverse complement strand
CCCATCGTGTGCGTGCCCTATGGCTATCGCGACGGGGATGCTATCTTTGACGCTCGGCCCGACGCGGTGGTGGAGTCGCTTGCCGAGCTGCCGCCATTACTGAGAACTGATTTACCGAGCCATGAATTCGGTCACCGAACCGCGTAACTCCATGCACAGGCTGACGCTGCGTGAGCGATGGCGAGGCTGGCGCCACGCTTCGCGGATGTCGTCGTGTGTAATGTCAATCGGTGGTGACCATGGATCAGACCCAGTTTCAGACGCTGGCCCGTTCGGGCTGTAACCGTATCCCGCTAGTGCGCGAGGTCCTCGCCGACCTCGACACCCCGCTGTCCACCTACCTCAAGCTCGCCGAGGGCCCCGGCAGCTATCTCTTCGAGTCCGTTCAGGGCGGCGAGAAGTGGGGTCGGTATTCCATCATCGGCCTGCCGTGCCGGGTGCAATACCGCATACGCGGGCATACCGTGGAGACAATGGTCGACGGTGCGGTCACCGATACGTGCACCGTCGACGATCCACTCGCCTGGGTGGAGAACGAGCACGCCCGGGTGACCGCGGGGCCCACGCCGGATTTCCCGCACATGCCGCGGTTTCTCGGCGGGCTGGTGGGGTACTTCGGCTACGATACCGTGCGCCATATCGAGCCGCGCCTCGGTGAATGCCCCAACCCGGATCCGCTGGGCGTACCGGATATCCTGCTGATGGTCTCCGAGGAGGTGCTGGTCTTCGACAATCTGGCCGGCAAGCTCTATGTGGTGGTCAATGCCGATCCGGGGGAGCCGGAGGCGTGGGAGCGTGCCCAGTCGCGGCTCGACGATATTGCCGAACGTCTGCGGGCCACCGAGCTCGCTTACCGAACCGGTCGCCCGCCGCGGGAGGTGGTGGAGGAAGACTTCACCTCCAAACCGGGACAGGCGGAATACGAGGCGGGCGTCGAGCGCATCCGCGAATACATCGCCGCCGGTGACTGCATGCAGGTGGTTCCGTCCCAGCGCATGACCGCGAGCTATCATGGCCGCCCGCTGGACCTCTACCGGGCGTTGCGTTGCACCAACCCCTCGCCATACATGTACTTCATCGACCTGGGCGATTTCCAGGTGGTGGGGTCGTCGCCGGAGATCCTGACCCGCCTGGAGGAAGGCGAGGTCACGGTGCGCCCGCTCGCGGGAACGCGTCGCCGGGGCGCCAGCGAGTCCGAGGACAGGGCCCTGGAGGAGGAGCTGCTGGCCGATCCCAAGGAGCTCGCCGAGCATCTCATGCTCATCGATCTGGGGCGCAATGACATAGGCCGGGTCTGCGAGACCGGCAGCGTGCGCGTCACCGACCGCATGACCATCGAGCGCTACTCCCACGTCATGCACATCGTCTCCAACGTATCCGGGCGCCTGCGCCCGGAGCTCACGCCCATGGACGTGCTGCGCGCGACCTTTCCGGCGGGCACCCTGTCCGGCGCGCCCAAGATTCGCGCCATGGAGATCATCGACGAGGTGGAGACCGTCAAGCGCGGTGTCTACTCCGGCGCCGTGGGCTATCTCTCCTGGTCGGGCAACATGGACACCGCCATCGCCATTCGCACCGCCGTGATCAAGGACGGCGAGGTCCATGTCCAGGCCGGCGCGGGTGTCGTGCACGACTCCGTACCCCGGCTCGAGTGGGAAGAGACCCTGAACAAGGGCCGTGCGCTTTTCCGCGCGGTGGCCATGGCCGAGGCCGGCCTGGATTGTTAGCTGAGGGCGCTGCCATGCTGTTGATGATCGACAATTACGATTCGTTCACCTGGAACCTCGTGCAGTACCTCGGCGAGCTCGGTGCGGAGGTGGCCGTGCACCGCAACGACGCCATCACCGTCGACGAGATCGAGCGCCTAGCCCCGGAACGTATCGTGATCTCTCCGGGGCCGTGCACGCCCAACGAAGCCGGCGTCTCGCTGGAGGTGGTGCAGCGTTTCGCCGGGCGCATTCCCCTGCTCGGCGTCTGCCTCGGCCACCAGGCGATCGGCCAGGCGTTCGGGGCGCAGGTCGTGCGTGCCGGGCGGGTGATGCACGGCAAGACCTCGGCCGTTCATCACCGCGACCATGGGGTCTTCCGTGGACTGCCCAACCCCATGGAAGCGACGCGCTATCATTCGCTGGTCCTCGACAGGGCCACGCTGCCGCCGTGCTTCGAGGTCACCGCCTGGTGCGAGCACGACGACGGCAGCATGGAGGAGGTCATGGGCGTGCGGCATCTGGCGCTGGACGTGGAGGGCGTGCAGTTCCACCCGGAATCGATCCTCACTGCCGCCGGCCACGACCTGCTGCGCAACTTCCTGGAACGACCCGCCCGCGCCGCCTGAGGAGACAGTCATGGAAATCCAACACGCCATACGTGCGGTCATGGATCGCCGCGACCTCACCAACGAGGAAATGACCTCGGTGATGCGTCGGATCATGACCGGTGAAGCCACGCCGGCGCAGATCGGCGGGTTTCTCGTGGGGCTGCACATGAAAGGCGAGAGCGTCACCGAGATCGCTGCCGCGGCGGCGGTGATGCGCGAGCTGGCCACCGGCGTGCCCGTGGACGGCGGTGCGCTGGTGGACATCGTCGGTACCGGCGGTGACGGCGCCAATCTGTTCAACGTCTCCACGGGATCGATGTTCATCGTCGCTGCTGCGGGAGGTCGTGTCGCGAAGCACGGTAACCGCTCGGTATCCTCATCCTCCGGCAGTGCGGACCTGGTGGAGGCTGCCGGCGCCAAGCTGGACCTCGACCCCGCGCAGGTGGGGGAATGCGTGGACCGCGTGGGCGTCGGCTTCATGTTCGCCCCCATGCACCACAGCGCCATGCGTCACGCTGTGGGACCACGCCGGGAGATGGCGGTGCGTACGCTGTTCAACCTGCTCGGCCCGCTGACCAACCCGGCCGGGGCCGAGCGCCAGCTGCTCGGCGTGTTCGCCGGTCGCTGGGTCCGTCCGGTCGCCGAAGTGCTGCAGCGGTTGGGCAGCCGGCGGGTCATGGTCGTTCATTCCGAGGACGGGCTCGACGAGATCAGCATTGCCGCGCCCACGCACGTCGCCGAGCTCGACGAAGGCACCATTCGCGAATACACCATACGTCCGGAGGATTTCGGCCTCGCCAGTGCCACGCTGGATGCGGTGAAAGTGCACACCGCGGTGGAGAGCCTGGAGATCATCCGGCGTGTCTATGCCGGGGAGCACGGGCCTGCGGCGGATATGCTCGCCATGAATGCCGGTGCGGCCATCTACTGCGCCGGCCTGGTGGATACCCCGTCCGAAGGCGTCGAACGTGCCCGCGAGGCACTGGCCGACGGGTCGGCTGCCCGCAAGCTCGACGAGTTCGTGCACTTCACCAACCGGTTCCGTGATTGAGGGTGGATCCATGGCGCATCCTGAAACCCCCGACGTATTGAAGCGTATTCTCGAGCGCAAGGCGGCGATCGTCGCCGAGCGCAGTGAGCAGGTGGGCTTCAAGGCCTTCGAGCGCCGCATCGCCGAGGCGTCGGCGCCGCGAGGGTTCCGTGCGGCGTTGCAGGCGGCGGTGAGCGCCGGCGGCTCGGGCGTCATCGCCGAAATCAAGCGTGCCTCGCCAAGCAAGGGTGTGATTCGCGATCCCTACGATCCGGTCACGATCGCTCGCAGCTACGAGGCCGGCGGGGCGAGCTGCCTGTCGGTGCTCACCGACGAGGATTTCTTCGGCGGTGCGGACGCGCACCTGGAACAGGCTCGTGCGGCGACCTCGCTGCCGGTGCTGCGCAAGGACTTCATCATCGATCCCTACCAGGTCTACGAGGCCAGGGCCCTGGGGGCGGATTGCGTGCTGCTGATCGTCGCCGCGCTCGGCGACACCCGTCTCCAGGAGCTCCACGGGCTGGCCGGGGATCTCGGCATGGACGTGCTCGTCGAGGTGCACACCGGTGATGAGCTCGAGCGCGCACTCGCGTTGCGGCCGCGCCTGCTGGGGGTCAACAACCGCGATCTCCACACCTTCGAGACGGATATCGCCACGACCATCGCCTTGCGTGAACAGGTGCCGCCGGAGGTGACCCTGGTCACCGAGAGCGGTATTCACACCGCCGAGGAGGTGGCACACATGCACGAGCACGGCGTGCACGCGTTTCTCGTGGGGGAGGCGTTCATGCGGGCGGCGGAGCCCGGCGAGAAGCTCGCCGAGCTCTTCGGGGGATCGCGCTAGAGCGCGCGTGGCGGTATCGCGTCGCGGGTTTCAGGTTGCGCGTAGCCCACGCGGCGGCGAATCGCGGACCCGAGGCCCGCAATCCGGCCTCTGCCGCACCCGTGTCAGCGGGTGTTGTAGATCACCATCGTCTTGCCGCTGACCGAGATCAGTCCGCGCTCCTCGAGGTCCTTCAGGACCCGACCCACCATTTCCCGCGAGCAGCCCACGATGCGCCCGAGCTCCTGGCGCGTTATGCGGATCTGCATGCCGTCGGGGTGGGTGAGTGCGTCGGGCTCGTGGGCGAGGTCGAGTAGCGTCCGCGCGATGCGCCCGGTGACGTCGAGAAACGCCAGGTCGTGGACCTTCGCGCTGGTCTTGCGCAGACGGTCGGCCATCTGCCCGGCCAGCAGGAAGAGTAGCTGCGGGTCTTCTTCCGCAGCCTGACGGAAGCGGGAATAACTGATCTCCGCGAGCTCGCAGTGCGTTCGCGTCCGGATCCAGGCGCTACGGGTGCTCGTGCCCCCGAACAGCCCCATTTCACCGAAAAAGTCCCCGGCGTTGAGATAGCTCAGAACAAGTTCGTGGCCACCTTCGTCGTCCATCAGCACGCTGACCGAGCCCTCGATGATGTAGTAGAGGGCGTCGGACTGGTCGCCGGCGTAAAGCACCACGGTCTTGGGCGGATAGCGCCGGCGGTGGCAGTGCGCGAGAAGATTCTGGATGGGCAACTGGGCGTCCCTGACTGCTTGTACCATGCCGTCGGATCCTGCCCCGTTAATTATGGTGGGCTCCCCTGATCATAATTCGTAGACCACTGTGAAAACGTTCGCAAGTCGGAACGAATCCACACGAATATACCCTACTGGGTTGCGTATATGCGAGCTATACTGGCAGATTACACTAAGAAAGGACCCTTTCGCGTTGCGGGTCCTTTCGTTCGTTTGGGCGGCGGGTGAGGTTGCGATGGCCATGCAGGTGTCGGTGAGTTGGCGCGGGCAAATGGCGTTCGAAGGCGAGACCGGCAGCGGTCATCGGCTTATGCTCGACGGTCCCCCCGATCTCGGTGGGGACAACCGCGGGCCGAGACCGATGGAAATGCTCCTGCTCGGGCTCGGCAGCTGTTCGGGCGTGGATGTGGTGCATATTCTCCAGCGTGGCCGCCACGACGTCAGCGACTGCGTCGTGGAGGTATCCGGTGAGCGCGCCGACGAGCCGCCGAAGGTCTTCACGAAGATCCACTTGCACTACCGCGTCAGCGGCCGCGGCCTCAAGGATTCCGTGGTGCGCCGCGCGGTGGCCCTTTCCGCCGAGAAGTACTGCTCGGCTTCGCTCATGTTGGCGAAAGCCGCCGAAATCACCCACGATTTCGAGGTGATCGAGGCTTGAGCGCCGTCTGCAGCCTGTCACTGCGTGTCGTATTCAACTGAAGTCCACAGAGAGTCTGGCGGGAGGATTGCAAATTGGCGGAGCCGAAGCGTGTGAAGCTCTACGGGTT
>CAZHBN010000262.1:0-5671 GCA_964530405.1 uncultured Ectothiorhodospiraceae bacterium | reverse complement strand
ATCAGGGCAACGAGATCGACGGCTTCAACACCGTCGACCTGCTCGGGCGTCAGGCGCTACCCGTCGGTGAGCTCTCCTTCGGCGTGCACAACCTGCTTGACGCCGACTACACGACAGTGTGGGGACAGCGCGCCCAACTCTTCTACGCGCCGTACTACGGCCCGGAGGAAATGTTCGACTACAAGGGCCGCGGGCGTACCTACAGCCTGACCTATACCGTTCGCTACTGACTGCGCTATCCGCTCCCGGGGGCTTTCGCCCCCGGCGCGGCTACACGCGCAGGCCCGGAAAGCGCACTGCGCTCACGCATACGTCCACACGAGCATTCATTCGCCGACGGACTGCAGGCGACCGAGGGTGGCGCCTTCGTCATCGACCACGTGCAACGTCGAGTACCCCGTCCGCGGTACGGCCACGATTAGGCAGGGGTACGTAATCACCTGTGCCACCATGGTGTCCGGCGCCGGCGTTTCGCGCTGGACAACGAGCTCCAGCCGTTCGTCCTGCAGGCGACTGCCGGAGAGGCTGAGACCGTACCCGGCGGTGGGACGCTCACCCAACCACACGCCCACAGCCACCTGCGAGCGCCAGTCGAGTCCGCCGGCGGCGTCGGTATCCACCAGTGACCCCGTTCCGGCAACCAGCGCCTGCGCATCGTCGAACCATTGGACCCGCGCATCGCCCGGCGTACAACGCGCCGAGCGAGCAAGGGTCATCGGCTCTGTGGTCAGTGCCTGCTCCAGTGACGGTTCCTGGGCACGGCAGGCGACGAGCCCGAGCGCCGCGGCCAACAGCCACACGCCGCGCCTCATGGCCCCTCCTTGCGCTGCTGGGGCGCCAGGAAGGTCAACGGCGCAACCGGGAAGTTCACGTCCTCACGCACCTCGCCCTCATCGATTTCCAGCGGCTCGACGGTCCCACCGTCCGGCCAGCCGCCACAAATCTCCGCCAGCTGACACAGGCGGCGATCACCGTCCAGGTCACTGGAGGCAATGACCGCATACTCGCCGGGCGCCACGTCAGTGAAGCGGTAGCGGTAATCGTCGCTGCCGTCCAGCTCGAGCTGGCGGGAGGCCGGCTCACCGTCAACATAGTCCGCCCAGCGATAGAGCTGAACGTACTGCCGCCCGGCATCCGCGGCAGGCACCGGCTCCACGAGAACCGTAACCGGCACGTCCAGCCGTTGACCACCGTCGGTTTCCACTCGCAAAACCGTGCGATTCACGCCCTCGGCGAGGCCGGAACGGTTCACGGAAGCGCGGTAACGCCCGCCGGCCGCGTCCAGGGCGGTGACCGTCAGCCAGGCCGCTTGTGGCTCGGGGGGGCCCGCGAACGCACCGTCACCACAGATGATGCGAAACTCGATCGCCATGCGCTGCGTCAAGGACCCGAAATCGAGCTGCCTCGGCACGGCATCCACCCTGGGGGACACCATGCTCTCGCCACGAGCCAGGCGTCCGGCATAATCCACTGCCGCGGCAGCATCGAGCCGTCCGTATCCGAGCGCCGGGTCCCACGCGTCGGGCTCACCGTCGGTCAGCTCGCCGGCGCGGACGCCGCACTCGACCGCCTCCGGCGTGAGATCCGGGTGAACGGCCTTCATCAAGGCCACCACACCGGCGGCCTGGGGCGCCGCGAAGGAAGTACCCCCGACCCCCGCGTAGGCGTCATCGCCGGTAAGGGTCTGCACCGGATCCCCCGCATCACCGCCTGGCGCGGCGAAGGAGACCGACGCCCCCATGGTGGAATACGGCGCCCGCGTACCATCGCGTCGCGTGGCGGCGACGCCGAGCACAGTCGCATGGGCGGCAGGGTACTGTGGCGTGGCATCGCCGGTATTGCCCGCGGCCGCGAGCACGATCACGCCCCGCTCACGCACGCGCGCGAACTCGGCCGCCTGGGCCGCACCGCCCGGCCCCCCGAGGCTGAGATTCACCACCTGCGCCCTCGGCGCAGCCAGTGCCGGCCCCGCCGGCGTGGCCAGGCCCGCCGCGTAACGCACACCGTTGAGCACATCCGCCAGCGTGATGCGCGATGCACTGCCGACGCGCACCGGCAGAACCCGGGCGGCCTGCCACGCTGATCCGGCCACGCCCAGCCCGTTGTTGGTGGCCGCTGCCACCAGGCCGGACACCTCGGTGCCGTGAAAAATGCCATCCACCGCGGGATCGGTGGGGTCCGGATCGATTCCGTCTCCATCATTGGAGAAGTTCGGGTCGGACGCGAAGTCGTACCCCTGATCGAACAGCAGACGGCCGTTCAGATCCACGTGGCGTCGAATGCCGTCATCGACGACTGCCACCGTCACGTCCGAACCGCTTCCGATGACCTCGTCCCACGCCTCGGGCAACGCCAGTGCCGGATAGTGCCACTGGGTCGCGTAGCGCGGATCATTGGGGATGCGATCGCGCTCCCAGAGATAGTTCGGTTCGGCGTAACGTACGTCCGGATGACGCCGCAACTCGGCAACGGCCCTGAGCGTACGTGCGCGCAAGCCATCGGAATCCACGCCTGACACGCCGAAACGGGACAGGGTGGTTTCCCCTGCCGGCGTGTCGAGGTGCACGAGCACAGGCCCCTCGTCGCTTCCCGGAGCCACCTGCCGGCTCAGCGCACCGTCGGGCCACTGCGCCCCCGCACGCAGCCCTACGAGGATCTCGCCAGCCACGAAGGGACCGGCGGCCGCCGCGAAATCGGCGGTGGACGCACCACCGGCGACGCCGAGCACGTACAGCCCGGACCCCGCCTCCGCGACCAGCTCCACGCGGTACGTGTCATCCGCCGGCGCGAGCAAGGTGCGCACGGGCTGGCCGGCGGTCGCTCGGGTCTGCTCGCAGTCACCACCGACGGCGCACAGCCGCAGGCGCAACGTTTGACCCGCTGCCGCCACCAGAGAAACCGCCTGGCCCTGAGCCAGGGTCACCCGGTAACGGTCACTGCCGCCACCCACCGTTGCGCTGCCGCTCACCGTCGCGGGATTCGACAGCATGCGCTCGCCATCCGGCGCATCCGCGTACGTGCCCTCGGCCACCTGCAGGCGACCGCCGATCTCGGTGGCTGGTTCGTCGCTGTCCCCGCCACCGCCTCCACACGCCCCCAGGGCGAGTGTCACGGCGGATGCCAGCAGGGTACGCCCCCATGTTCGGCTCATTGTCATCTCCCTTGCCCTTTGTCTCGCAGCCTATCCAGACGCAAACGGCTGCGCTCGTCGAACAGTCGACGCGCCGCCATCCTATTGGCGAACAACGTCCCGAAGCCCGTCCCCACGGTGATCAGGAGAAATATCAGGATCTGGTAGCGTACCGCCTCTCCAGGCGGGCTGCCGGCGAGAATCTGGCCAGTCATCATCCCCGGCAGGCTCACCACACCCGCAGCGGCCATGCCGTTGATCATGGGGATCAGACCGCTGCGCATGCTCTCGCGACGCAGCGGCGCGACCGCCGTCTGCCATTGCTCACCCAGCATCAGCCGCGCCTCGATGGCCGCACGCTGTCTCCAGGCCCCCTCGGTGAGCCGCTCCAGGCCCAACGCGACTCCGTTCATGGTATTGCCCAACAGCATACCTAATAGCGGGATGGCGTACTGGGGACGGTACCAGGGATCCGGTTGCACGAGCACCAGCAATGCCAGCGCCGCGGTGCTGAAACTCGCCACGAACATTGCACCCGCGCCGATACCAAAGCCCCACCCGCCGGCAAAGGGGTGACGCTGGCGAACGTGCACTTCGCGAGCGGCGATGAGCAGCATGCCGAGCCCCATCAGCATGACCCAATGCCAGTCGTTCAGTGCGAACACCGCCTCGAGCACCACCCCCACCAGGGCGAGCTGGATGCCCATACGCAGCGTCGCTCCCCAGAGTGAACGGGTGATCGCCAGACGTTCGCGCCAGGCGAGCGCACCGAGGGCGAGCACCAGTCCCGCGGCCAACGCCAGATCCAGTGCGGTGAGGGGAATCACGGCCATGGCTCGATCTCCCGGAGCTCGCCGGCATGGATGCCATAGCCGCGGGCACACACCCGCCTTAGCTGATCCTGGTCGTGACTCACCCACAGCATCCCACCATCATCGCCGGATCGTGCGGCGAGCCAGCGCTCCACGCGATCGACGTTGGCGCTGTCCAGGTTGGCGGTAGGCTCGTCGAGCAATAGCACCCGTGGTGCGCGGAGCACGGCGCGCAGCAGAGCGAGCCGCTGGCGCTCACCGGAGGAGAGCCGGGAGACCGGCCAGTCGAGCACATCCGCCGCGAAGCCCAGGGGCCGCAGGTCGGCAGCGGTGACATCGGCCGGAAAATGCGGGCCGACGCGGTCGTCCCACCAGGCGCTTTCCGCGGGCACGTACATCACCCGTGCCCGCCATTGAGGGCCCGTCCACGCCAAGTGGGAACGGTCGTCCAGAGTGATCTCCCCCACGGCGGGATCGAGGTCCGCCAACGCCCGCATGATGCGGGTCTTGCCGGAACCGGACGGACCGGTGAGGGCAACGCATTCGCCGTCGCGCACCAGCAGCGCGGTGACGCGCACAACGCCACAGTCCAGTTGTCTCGCCGCCAGTGCCACCGCCGCTCCGCTCGTCGATCGACCCCCTGCCCTTATACCGGCCTGAAGCCGATGCACTCAATCGCGGGTGGATTTCGCCGGAACCCCGGCTACGCTTTCTACTGTATACCGTATTCGGAATTCTGATGACGCGATGACGACGCAGAGCGTGCCCATCCCGTGCACCGAGATATGCCGGCTGGACGCGGACGGAGCGTGCCGCTGCGGCCGCCACATCGACGAGATCAGCCGCTGGTCGAACATGGATGCCGAGGAGCGTCAGTGCGTCATCGACCGTCTTCGCCGAAGGCGACCGCACGACACCGCCGCGACCGCCGCCCTGTGGAGGAGGCGATAGTGCAACGCATCGACACCCCCAAACCGCTGCCGGAACTGGTCTACGACGCGGTGCTGAACGCCGTCTGCGAGGGAACCCTGCGGCCAGGCGAACGCATTACCCAGGACGGACTGGCAAGCCGGCTCGACGTCTCGCGCCTGCCGGTGGGTCAAGCGCTGAAGCGTCTGGAGACGGAGGGCTTTCTATGCCCAGCCGGCCGTCGAGGGTTGCGTGTCGCCCCACTCTCCGCGGAGCTCGTGCGCGACCTGTACGGCCTGCGCGCGGGCATCGACCTGATCACCGCCGGCGAAGCGGCCCGCCGCTGTGACGACCGGTTCGTGACCGAGGGCGAGCGCATTCTCGCCGATGGGCGCTCGGCACTCGCCGCTCACGACGTGCCCCTGCTGATCGCCGCGGACGAGGAATTCCACTGGCTGATCTACGAGACCGCAGCCAATGCCCGGGTGCTGGAGGTCATGGCCACACAGTGGCACCACACCCGGCGGGTCATGATCAACGTCATCGACGACGTAGCCAACCAAAGCCCGATCTGGGATCAGCACGAGCGCATCTACCGGGCGATATGCCGCGGCGACGTGGTCGAAGCGGAGCAACTCGCCCGTGAGCATGCCGACGGGGCCTGCCGCTGGCTGCAAGAGGCCGCCGAAAGCCTCTCGGCCTAGGGCCTGTCGGCCCCACGACGAGGAGGAGAGGAGATGGCGCGAAGCGAACCGGTGATCCGGGTACTCCTCGCCAAGGTCGGCCTCGACGGCCACGACCGCGGCGTGAAGATCGTGGC
>CAZHBN010000261.1:0-5713 GCA_964530405.1 uncultured Ectothiorhodospiraceae bacterium | reverse complement strand
AACCACAGCAGCTCGTGGATGATCGAGCGCAGGTGGAGCTTCTTGGTGGTGACCACGGGGAAGCCTTCGGCCAGGTCGAAGCGCATCTGGTGCCCGAAGACCGACAGCGTGCCGGTACCGGTGCGGTCGTCCTTGCGCACGCCGGTCTCGCGCACGCGGCGCATGAGGTCAAGGTACTGTCGCATGGCGGTTTGAACGAGTTGAACGTTGAAAGATGAAAGTCACAAAGTGGCTCCGGGCAGCCTCGGGCATCGCGTTCGCACGCGCGCATCCGCCGTCGGCGATGAACCATGCCAACTCTAGACTGATGACTTCTAGCTTGAAACTCTTCGTGCGGCGGTGCCGCGGTAGGCCCACGCCAGAATGGCTGCCCCCGCCACGATCATCGGCAGTGTCAGCACCTGCCCCATGGTCACCCAGCCCCAGGCAAGGTAGCCGATATGGGCGTCGGGGAGGCGGACGAACTCCACCAGGAAGCGGAAGGCGCCGTAGCCGAGCAGGAACATGCCGGCAATGGCGCCGGTGGGCCGGGGGCGGCGGCTGAACCACCACAGGATCGCGAACAGTGCCACGCCCTCCAGGGCGAACTCGTAGAGCTGGGAGGGATGGCGCGGTGTCGGACCCAGGGGCGGGTAGACCATGCCCCAGGGCATGTCCGTCGGCGCCCCCCACAGCTCGCCGTTGATGAAGTTGCCGATGCGGCCCGCGGCCAGGCCGATGGGGATCAGTGGCGCGACGAACTCGATGACCTCCATGAACGTCCGGCCGATGCGCCGGGCGAACAGCCACACGGTGATCAGCACACCGATGAGGCCGCCGTGGAACGACATGCCACCTTCCCAGACGCGGAACAGCGACAGGGGATCGTCCGCGAGCTGGCCGGTGCCGTAGAAGAGCATGTAACCGAGCCGGCCACCGACGATCACGCCGATGGCGACGAACAGCACCAGGTCATCCATCTGCTCGGGACGGATCGGCCGCCACGACGCCCGGGCGCGCATGCGCCCCAGCCACCAGCCCCCGAGAAAGCCCACCGCGTACATCAGGCCGTACCAGTGAACGGCGAGCGGGCCGATCTGCAGTGCGATGGGGTCGATGTCCGGGTACGTCAGCATCGTGGTGTTCCTTCAAGGGCTGGAGTCGGCGTGCAGTACCCGGGCGAAGATCGCTTTGATGTAGCGTGTTTCCGGAATCGCCGGGTGCACGGGGTGGTCCGGTCCCTGCTGGCCGAATGCCGTGACCTGGAGGCTGCGGTCCAGGTGGCGGGCGGCGCCTAGCAGCGTGCGCAGGAAATCCTGCTCGTCGAGATGTGCCGAGCATGAAGCCGAGACGAGCAGGCCGTCGCGGGCGAGTACCTGCATGGCTGCCTGGTTGAGGCGGCGATAGGCGGCGAGGCCGTTACGCCGGTCCTTGCGCCGTTTGATGAACGCCGGCGGATCGGCGATCACCACGTCGAAGCGTTCCCGGTCCTCGCGCAGCGCGGCCAGTACGTCGAAGACGTCGCCGCAGGCGACATCCACGCGGTCGCCGACGCCGTTGGCCTCGGCGTTGTTCACCGCGGCGTCACAGGCTTCCCGGGAGGCATCCACGGTGAGCACGGCGTCGGCACCGGCACAGGCGGCCTCGATGCCCCAGGCTCCAGCATAGCTGAACAGATCGAGCACGCGCCGGCCACCCACCCAGGGCAGCAGATGGGCGCGGTTGGCGCCGTGATCGTAATACCACCCGGTCTTCTGGCCGGTTACGGCCGGCACGGTGAAGTGAGCGCCGTTCTCCATGACCGCGAGCGTCTCCGGGCCTTCCTCGTCCGCCCAGGCGACGTAACGATCCAGGCCCTCGAGCTCGCGCATCGGGCTGTCACAGCGCAGCAGGATGTGCGCCGGGGCGATGACGCGCTCTAGCGCGGTGACGATGGCCTCGCGCACCTGCTCCATGCCGGCGGTGTTGATCTGGGCCACCACGGTGTCGCCGAAGCGGTCCACCACGAGCCCCGGGAGGCCGTCGCCTTCGCCGTGGACGAGGCGGTAGAAGGGGGTGCTGTACAGGCGCTCGCGCAGGGACAGCGCCACTTTGAGTCGGTGTACCAGCAGCGATTCGCCGAGGCCGTGCTCGGTGCCGCGGCTGACCAGCCGCGCGCAGATCAGCGAATGCGGGTTGGCGTAGCCGCAGCCGATGGCACGGCCATTATGGGCACGGACGATCACCGGTTGGCCGGGGGCGAGGGCGGTCAGCGGTGAGCGGCCGGTATCCACCTCATTGCTGAATACCCACAGGTGGCCGGCACGCAGGCGGCGGTCCTCGCCCTTTTTCAGGAACAGGTCGCTATCGGTCATGACGTCGCGCGGTTGTCGGCGGGGTGGCTATTGTGCCTGTCCCGGTGGTATGAGCAACAGTCCACCGTTGTAACCGGGGCTGGGCGCGCGCCGCGCCCGACTGTCATCCGAAGCCGGCCATCGGCTACAATCCGCGGTCTCGAGGGGGCCCATCGACCGTTATGGAGTGCATCCGTGCGACAGGCGTTCCGCGCGATTGTCATCGTCTTGCTGCTTACCGTGGCCTCGGCCTCCTTCGCTGCGACGCGTTACGTGACCGATGAGTTCCGTATCAATCTGCGAAGCGGGCCGGGCAACGGCTACCGGATCACGGAGCTTTTGACTACGGGCACGCCGCTGGAGCTGCTCGATAGCCGCGACGGCTGGACTCAGGTGCGGGCGCCGGGCGGCCAGACGGGCTGGGTGCCGTCGCAGTATCTGAGCAGTGAACGCCCCGCCGCCGAGCGTCTCGACGAGGTGGCCGCCGAGCTCGAGACCGTGCGCCAGCGCAATCAGGCGCTCAGCGAGGAGCTCGCCCAGACCGAGCAGGCGTTGCAGCAGGCGAATGGCCGCATCGATTCGCTCTCGGGTTCGCGCGAGGAACTCTCGCAGAAGCTCGACGCCGCCCGTCAGGGCCTCGAGCTTTCCGAGGAGAACAAGCGCCTGAAAAAGCAGGTGATCGATCTGGAGCGCCGGATCCAGGACCTCGTCAACGAGACCGAGCGGCTGTCCGACCGCAGCCGCCAGGACTGGTTCCTGGTGGGCGCGGGGGTGCTTTTCGCCGGTATGATCGTGGGCATCATCATTACCCGTATCCGCTGGCGGCGGCGATCGAGCTGGGGCGACCTCTGACCGCCGGGTCGCGTCGTGGTCCGGCCCATCCTTGCGGCGGCGTGCGTCTCGTCGCAGTCTGAGTTCACCACCATCCATTGCGAGGAGGGCTCATGGCCGCTCTGCCCAGCCTCAGGCAAATGATCGCCGAGCTCGTGGCGCTGCCATCGGTGAGCAGCGTCAGCCCGGAGCTCGACCAGGGAAACCGTGCCGTCATCGACCGGCTCGCCGAGTGGTGCGAGGCGCTCGGATTCGCCGTGGACATCCGTCCCCTGCCGGGGGAACCGCACAAGGCCAACCTGGTTGCGACACTCGGGCATGGTGAGGGTGGGCTGGTGCTCGCCGGTCACACCGATACCGTGCCTTACGACGGCGACCTGTGGGCCAGCGACCCGTTCACCCTGACCGAGCGGGACGGCCGCCTCTACGGGCTCGGCACCAGCGACATGAAGGCGTTCCTCGCGCTGGCACTGGAAGCGGCCCGCACGGCGGAGCCGGCCAAGCTCAGCGAGCCCCTGGTGCTGCTCGCCACCGCCGACGAAGAGTCGGGCATGGCGGGGGCCAAGGCGCTCGCCGCTGACGGGCGCGCGCCAGGGCGTCACGCCTTGATCGGCGAGCCCACCGGGCTGCGACCCATCCGCTTGCACAAGGGCGTGATGATGGAGGCGGTGCGCATAACCGGGCGGTCCGGGCATTCCAGCGATCCGAGTCTGGGTATCAACGCTCTGGAGGGGATGACCCGGGTGCTCAATGAGTTGCTGGCATGGCGGGACGAGCTCGCCACGCGTTATCGCGACGTGCGGTTCGAAGTGCCGCAGCCGACGCTCAATCTCGGGCATATCCACGGCGGTGACAATCCCAACCGGATCTGCGGGTCCGCGGAGCTGCACTTCGATGTCCGGCCGTTGCCGGGCATGGAGCTCGCCGTGCTCCGTGCCGAGGTGGAGCGGCGGCTTCGCGGGGTTCTCGACGATTACCCCGGCGAGATCGCGGTGCGTTCGCTTTTCCCGGGGCAGCCGCCGCTGGAGACGCCGGAAACCGCTGAGCTGGTCGGGGCGGCCGCCGAGCTCACCGGTCACGAGGCCGGGGCGGTGGCTTTCGGCACCGAAGGTCCCTGGCTGCGTGATCTGGGCATGGACGTCGTGGTCCTGGGGCCCGGCGATATCGCCCAGGCGCACCAGCCCGACGAGTATCTCGCCATGGACCGGCTCGATCCCACGGTGACGCTGCTGCGGCGCTTCATCCAGCGCTTCTGTCTGGAGCCCCGTGCATGAGCGAGGCGCTGACGGAGCTGGTCAAGGTTTTTCGTCAGGGGGCGCCCTACATCAATGCCCACCGTGGCGCCACCTTCGTGATCGCCTTCGGGGGCGAGGCCATTGCCGATGGCACGCTCGCCTCGCTCGTGCACGACGTCGCCTTGCTCAACAGCCTTGGCGTTCGCATTGTCCTGGTGCCCGGTGCCCGACCTCAGGTGGAGCGGCGTCTGGCGAACCGTGGGGCGGAGATGCACTATGTCGCCGGCCGGCGGGTCACCGACGATGCCGCCCTCGAGTGCGTGCGCGAGGCGGTGGGTGAGGTGCGCCTGGAGCTGGAGGCGCGGCTGTCCATGGGGCTGGCCAACTCGCCCATGGCCGGGTTGAGGGTCCGGGCGGCCTCGGGCAATTTCGTCATGGCCAGGCCCTACGGCGTGCACGAAGGCGTGGATTACCTGCACACCGGCGAGGTCCGTCGGGTGGATGCCGATGCCATTCACCAGCGCCTCGAAGACGGTGCCGTCGTGCTGGTCTCGCCGCTGGGGTACTCTCCAACCGGCGAGGTTTTCAATCTCCACAGCGAGGATGTGGCTTTCGCCACCGCGCGCGCGTTACGTGCCGAGAAGCTGCTCTATTTGCTCGATGGCCAGCGGGTGGTCGATGACCGCGGTGAGCTGGTGCGCCAGATGACCACGGACGAAACCCGCGGCTACCTGCGTGATCACGGGGCATTGTCCGCGGAGCTCGCCCGATTGCTAAGAGGCGCCGTGGAAGCGTGTCATGGTGGCGTGCGCCGCGTGCACCTGCTCGACCGCGCTCTGGACGGGGCGCTGCTCATGGAGCTTTTCACCCGTGATGGCGTGGGCACGCTCATTACGGCGCAGTCGTTCGAGCGTACGCGCCGCGCGAGTATCGAGGACGTGGGCGGCATCCTGGCGTTGATCGAACCGCTGGAGCGCGACGGTACGTTGGTGCGCCGCTCTCGGGAGCGTCTCGAGAGCGAGATCGGCGATTTCACGGTCATGGAGCGGGAAGGCACCGTCGTGGCTTGTGGCGCCCTGCATCCCATGCCCGACGCAGCGATGGCCGAGCTCGCCTGTTTCGTGGTGCATCCGGAGTATCGTGGCGGCGCCCGTGGCGACCGTTTGCTCGCGCGCCTGGAGGCGGAGGCCCGGTCACGCGGGTTGGAGGCGTTGTTCGTGCTCACCACCCGAACCGCCCACTGGTTCCAGGAACGAGGCTTCGAACGCGTGCCGGCCGATGCGCTGCCCGGCAGTCGCCGGGCGATGTACAACTACCAGCGCAACTCCCGCGTGT
>CAZHBN010000260.1:0-5726 GCA_964530405.1 uncultured Ectothiorhodospiraceae bacterium | reverse complement strand
ACTTGTCGTTGGCGAGCGGGTGCGCGAACGCCGAGGGCATGTGGATGAACAGGCTCCGGTCCATGGGCCCTGCCTCCAGCAGCAGCACCGAGGTGTCTGCGTCCTCGGTGAGGCGGTGGGCGAGGGTGGCGCCTGCCGAGCCGGAGCCGATGATGATGTAGTCGAATCGATCGCTGGCCATACGTGTAACCGTTCTGAGTAGTGCGTTTCGAGTTTCGAGTTCCGGGCTTCGCGCGTCAGGCCCAACGGGGCGCCTACCGGCGCGGCAGTGCTCGCATGGGGAGTGGGGCACGCCTCAGGTATCGTTTCGGCGTGGCGTCGCAAAACGCGACCCTCGCAACCCGTACTCCGCACCCTCACGGGCTTACCGGTAGTGCCGGCACGCGGGAGTCCCGCTGAACAACGTGTTTCGAGTTGCGCGCTTTGCGTACCGTCTCGCGAGGGATCAGATTCGGCCGTCTGCACTGCATTGCCTCGCGAAACCCGGACGCGATACCCGCAACCCGTCACGCCATCCTCACCTTCAGTACGGCGCCTCCACGTCCTCCGTCGCCACGAACACGCTCTTGATGCGCGTGTAGTGGTCGAGCGCGTGGCGACTGTTCTCGCGGCCGAGGCCGGACTGCTTGACGCCACCGAAAGGCATCTCGATAGGGGTCAGGTTGTAGTGGTTGACCCACACCACACCGGCTTCCAGGGCGGCGGCCATGCGGTGGCCGCGGGTGAGATCCCGGGTGAACACGCCGGCAGCCAGGCCGAAATCCGTGGCGTTGGCGCGCTCGAGAACTTCATCCTCGTCGCGGAAGGGCAGCACCGACATCACCGGGCCGAAGATCTCCTCGCGCACGATGGTCATGTCGTCTTCACAGTCGGCGAAGATGGTGGGTGCCACGAAATAGCCGCCCTCGCAGCCCGGCACCGTTACCTGCTCGCCGCCGGTGAGGAGCTTCGCGCCCTCGGTCCGGCCCTTTTCGATATAGCCGAGCACGTGCTGCATGTGGCCCTCGGAGATGAGCGCGCCCACGTGCGTCTCAGGGTCGAGCGGATCGCCGACACGCAGGTGCTCGGTGCGTTTCTGCAGCTTTTCCAGGAAGCGGTGCATCACCGCCTCGTGCACGAATACGCGGGTGCCGTTGGTGCAGATTTCGCCCTGGGTGTAGAAGTTGCCCAGCAGCGCGCCGGAGACGGCGTTGTCCAGGTCGGCGTCGTCGCAGACGATGAGCGGCGATTTGCCCCCGAGCTCCATGGTGACGGCCTTGAGCGTGCTCGCGGCGTCGCGCATCACCGCCTTGCCGGTGCCCACCTCGCCGGTCAGGGAAACCTTGGCGACACCCGCGTGGCCGGTGAGCGCCTGGCCGGTCTCGGCGAAGCCCTGGACCACGTTGAACACACCGTCGGGCAGGCCCGCTTCCTTGAACAGCTCCGCGAGCCGGATGGCCGATAGCGGCGTGAGCTCCGCGGGCTTGAAAACCATCGCGTTGCCGGCGGCGAGCGCGGGTGCACTCTTCCAGCAGGCGATCTGCAGGGGATAGTTCCAGGCGCCGATGCCGGCACACACACCCAGCGGCTCGGGGCGGGTGTAGTAGAAGCCGCCGTCGACGCTCTGGTAATCGCCGGTGAGCGAGCTCGCCTGGCCGGCGAAGTACTCCAGGCAGTCGGCGCCGGAGTCCACATCCGCCTCGGGCGTCTCGGCGATGGGTTTGCCGCCGTCTAGGGATTCCAGCCGGGCGAGCTCGTCGCGATGGGCGCGCAGCAGCTCCGCGGTGCGCTGAAGCACGCGGCCGCGGGCGACGCCACTCATGGCCGCCCACTGCCGCTGACCGGCGCGGGCGCTGGTCACGGCGCGGTCGACGTCCTCGCGGCCGGCCACGTCGACGCGGCAGATGGGCTGGCCGGTGGCCGGGTTGAGCGTCTCGAAGGTCTCGCCGGTGGTCGCGGCGACGTATTCGCCGCCGATCCAGAGCTGGCGGTCAGGCTGTTCGGTCATGGGGCGCCTCCTTCTCTCGGACGGCAAGCTGGGTCATGAGGTAGTCGCGGGCGAGCTCCCGGGCCTCCGGGAAGCTCACGCCGCCGGTGGTGAGCGTGGCGCGCAGCCACAGGCCGTCAATGAGCACCGGCAGGCCCGTGGCGACGTGGACGGCGTCGTCCAGCGGCAGCAGGTGGCGGAGGTCGTGGAGCAGATTGCTGCGCAGGCGCGAGGCCACCACGCGCTGAACCCGCGCCAGCTCCGGCCGGTGATTCACCTGCGACCAGAACGACAGCCAGCCGCTGACGATTGCCGGTCGCGCCTGGCTTTCCGCGAAGTTCGCCTCGATCAGTGCCAGGGCGCGCTCCAGTGGCGTCTGCGCGCGCAGGAGCTGACGCCGGTACTCGCGGCCGAGCTCACGGGCGAGATGCCGGAAGGTGGCCTCGAGCAGACCGGACTTGTCACGAAAGTAATGCGCGACCAGCCCGGTGGACGTGCCGGCACGACGGGCTACCTTGCTCAGTGTAGTCGCGTGCAGGCCCTCGTCATGGATGGTCTCGAGCGTTGCCTCGATATATTGCTGCTGCCGGATCGGCTCCATGCCGACTTTGGGCATCGCGCACCTCCTGCTGGACTATGCTGGGAGCACCGGCTGGCCCCAGCGACTCGTGTAGGATATTTGAAATTGTTTGATCGTTCAATTAACATCAATCAGGCAATCGTTGCATCGGTGTCATATCGCCGTTGCCTGTGAATCATGAACCACAACCGCCAAGGGGGTTCCATGAGTAAGCGCACTATCCTGGCCACGGCGGCCGCAGCCGCGTTCTGTGTGACCACCGGGCTCGGTGGCGCCCAGGCCGCCGAGCCTCAGGAGTGTCAGAGCGTCGGCATCGCCAGCGTTAACTGGACCGGCGTGTCGGTGAAATCCCACCTCATGCAGGACCTGCTGGAGGCACTCGGCTACGAGGTCACGCTGACCACTGCCTCGGTCCCCATCGCCTTCCAGGCCGTCGGCAGCGGCGAGCGCGATTTCTTCCTCGGGCTGTGGCTGCCCACCCAGCAGAGCATGATCAAGCCCTTCCTCGACGACGGCAAAGTCGAGAAGGTGCGCGTCAACCTCGACGGGGCGAAATACACCCTCGCGGTGCCGAACTACGTCTACGACGCCGGCGTGCAGCATTTCTCCGACCTGGATGCGCACAAGGACCAGTTCGGCGGCCGCATCCTCGGTATCGAGGCGGGCAACGACGGCAACCTGATCATCCAGGACATGATCGACCAGGATGCCTACGGGCTCGGTGACTGGGAGCTGATGGCTTCCTCCGAGGCCGGCATGCTCACCCAGGTGAAACGCTCGGTGCCGGATGAGGACTGGGTGGTCTATCTCGGCTGGGCGCCGCATCCGATGACCCGCAACATCGACATGAAGTTCCTGAAGGGTGGTGAGGATTTCTTCGGCCCCAATCAGGGCGGCGCCACCGTCCACACTATCGCCACTACCGGCTATACCGAGCAGTGCCCGAACGTGGGCCGGCTGCTCGAGCAGTTCAGTGTGAGCGTGGATGACCAGAGTCTAATGGGCGACTACGTGCTCAACGAGGGCATGGATTACAGCCCGGCGGCGAAGCAGTTCGTCCAGCAGCGCCCGGAGATGCTCGAGCAGTGGCTCGACGGTGTGAAAACCGCCGATGGCAGCGAGGACGCGCTGCCGGTCGTGAAGAAGGCCATGGGCGTGCAGTAAGCCGCGCGCCAATGCGTGTGCCCCGACGGGCCGGCTTTCTGCCGGCCCGTTTCTTGTTGTTGTCTGGTTCCCCGCTGGTTGCCTAGAGACGACAGACAGCCCGGTGGTGTCGAAGGGAGCGAGATTGTCTTGAATTTTTAGACGATCGGTCTATATTGGCGACATGAGTCACGAATTACCGAGAGCACGCCGCGGTCGCCCACCCAAGGTGCGTCGCGACGATCCGGATACGCGAGCAGCGCTGATCCGCAGCGGCACCGAGGTTCTGACGGAGCAGGGCTTCGCCGTCTCGGGGATTGACGGCATTCTCAAACGTGTCGGCGTACCCAAGGGGTCCTTCTACTACTACTTCGAAAGCAAGGAAGCGTTCGGGCGCGCGATCATGGAGCACTACGGGGCGTATTTCGCCGACAAGCTTGATCGCCACCTGCGCAATGACGAGCAGCCGCCGCTGCGACGTATCGAGGCATTCGTCGCGGATGCCAAGGCCGGCATGCAACGCCACGACTTCCGCCGGGGATGTCTCGTCGGCAACCTGGGGCAGGAGGTGACCGGCCTTCCGGAAGATTACCGGGAGTGGTTGCGGGCCACCCTCGACGACTGGAAGCAGCGGCTTGCGCGGTGCCTTCGCGAGGCTCAGGACGCCGGCGACCTTGCCAGGTCAGCGGACTGTGACAGACTTGCCGAGGCGTTCTGGATCGGTTGGGAAGGTGCCGTCATGCGGGCGAGGCTCGAGCGCAGGACGGCACCAATGGATACGTTCATCACGACGTTCGTAGAGGGGCTTCCGCGCTGATATGTCTTCTCATGCCATTTGGTAGACGACCGGTCTATAAGGCGAGATGCAGGGGAGGTCCAGAATGTTCAACGCCATTGTGATCGAGAATAGCGGTGATGAGCAGCGAGTCGGGGTCCAGTCGCTGGACGACTCACGACTTCCCGAGGGCAACGTCACCGTGCGCATCGAGTGCAGTACGCTGAATTACAAGGACGCGCTCGCCATTACCGGCAAGGGACCCGTCGTGCGAACGTTTCCCATGGTGCCGGGCATCGACCTCGCGGGGGTCGTCGAGAGTTCGGCTGATGCGGACTTCCAGCCGGGCGATGCGGTACTGGTGAACGGCTGGGGGATCGGGGAGACGCATTGGGGCGGACTGGCGGAGAAGGCCCGCCTGGACAGTCGCTGGCTGATGCATCGGCCAGCCGCCTTCAGTGCCCGGCAGGCCATGGCGGTGGGTACGGCCGGCTATACGGCCATGCTGTCGGTCATGGCGCTGGAGAGCCATGGGGTCACGCCGGATCGGGGCAGAGTCCTGGTAACCGGGGCCAGCGGTGGCGTCGGCAGCTACGCCATTGCCCTGCTGGCTCGACTCGGATTCGAGGTCGTAGCCTCTACCGGCCGGACGCAGGAAGCGGACTATCTCCAGCAATTGGGGGCTGCAGAGGTGATCGACCGCCAGGAGCTGTCTCAACCCGGGCGGCCTCTTGCCAAGGAGCGCTGGGCGGGGGCGATCGACTCGGTGGGCAGTCATACCCTGGCCAATGTGCTCGCCTCGACCCGCTATGGCGGCACCGTGGCCTCGTGTGGCTTGGCCCAGGGCATGGATCTGCCGGCAAGCGTCGCGCCGTTCATCCTCCGCGGCGTGACCCTCGCCGGGATCGACAGCGTGATGAGGCCTCAGCCCGATCGCATCGAGGCATGGCGCAGGCTGGGTCAGCTCCTCGCCCCGGAGCAACTGGATGCCATTACGCAAGCCATTGGTCTGCGCGAGGCTATCCAGGGGGCTGACGATCTGCTGGCTGGCCGGGTCCGCGGCAGGCTCGTGGTGGCCATGGCGTAATCGCCGGAGGCGCTCGTCTTCGGGTGGCAGCGGTCATGGATTTCGCGAGGTTCGAGCCGGACCGCTGCGCTGCCGATCCGTGCCGGCGCCGGTTATCCGGTGTGGACCCACAATGCCATCTACTAACCTTGCAGGAAATATTGTCAGGTCTCAGCGCCACTGCGCGGCGGCTCGG
>CAZHBN010000259.1:0-5792 GCA_964530405.1 uncultured Ectothiorhodospiraceae bacterium | reverse complement strand
AATGCGGCTTCGCGGATACCGCGCACTTCTCCCGCCAGTTCCACAGCCAGTTCGGGAAACCACCCACAGCGGTTCGCAGAGACGCTTCCCCGGCACGCGGTGTCCGCGCACGGATTGCTCCACAGGACCCGGCGGACGACATCTTCGAGCGGGAGAGCCGCGTACAGCGATCGTAATCGGCACGGTCACCGGAACACCACGGTTCGCTCGCCGTTGAGAAACACGCGCTGTTCCAGGTGCAGATTTACGGCCCGCGAAAGCGCCAGGCACTCGCAGTCACGGCCCGTCGCCGCGAGATCGCTCGCCGTGTAAGTGTGGTCGACACGCTCGACGACCTGCTCGATGATCGGCCCCTCGTCGAGCTCCGGCGTGACGTAATGCGCGGTGGCGCCGATGAGCTTCACCCCCCTTGCATGGGCCTGCTGGTAGGGGCGCGCGCCCTTGAAGCCGGGGAGGAAGGAATGGTGGATATTGATCGCCCGCCCCGCCAGACGCCGACACAGATCATCGGAGAGAATCTGCATGTACCGTGCGAGCACGACGAGCTCGGTGCCCGTTGTCTCGATCAGTTCCCACAGCGCTGCCTCCTGCTCGGCCCGCGTCGCCGGCGTGATCGGCAGGTGCACGAACCGCAGACCGTGCCCCTCCACCAGGGCCTCGACCTCGCGATGATTCGATACTACCGCGGTCACCTCCATGTCGAGCTCGCCGCGCTCGCACCGGTAGAGCAGATCCCGCAAACAATGATCGAGCTTGGAGGCCATCAGCAGCACCCGGGGCCGGTGCGCGGTACTGTGCACCGACCACTGCATGTCGAAGCGCTCGGCGACTTCCCCGAACCCGCGCGCGAGTGCATTCACCCCCGCAGAGGTCTCACGCTCGATATGGAAGACCACGCGGGCGAAGAAGCGGTGCTCATCGAGGTCGTCGAACTGATCGAACTCCTCCACGTAACCGCCGTACCAGTCGACGAAGCCGCTGATGCCCGCCACCTGCCCCCGGGCGCTCGGCCCGGTGGCGGTAAGCACGAAACGTTCGTAGGCGTCACTCATCGCCACCCTCCCGCGCTGACGGCCACGCGCTCAACGTGCGACTCGCCGTGGAGCCGAATCGCTTCCCGCCATCGCCCCGGTGAGCTGCAGTGACGAGCGGGGTTCGAGCACCGCGCACCCGTACTCCCCGGCGGCATCGCGCAACCACTGCCACAGGTAATCCGCAAAACTGCGGCGAACGACGACCTCGAAGGCCTCACCCGGCTCGATGACCCGGATAAACGCCGCACTCTTGGCCACCACGGTCTGGGCGCAACGACCGGCACCGAACACACGCGGGTGGAGATCCAGCGGGGTGCCCTTGGCGAGCACTTCGGCGGCATGCGGGCCATGTACGGCGATGGCGGTCTGACCGCCGGTCACGTCGGTGACCGCCGAGTGCACGTCGCCAAGCGCCGTCCGCAGTGCCTCGGCGATACCCTCCTGGGTATCCGGCTCACACATCACCAGCCACTCGTTGGGCCCGAGCCAGGCGACCAGCAGCGACCGCCCCTCGGCCAGTGTGTTGGGCGTGACCGGCAGAGCCGTACCCAGCACTCGTGCGCAAGCGTCGGTGAAGGCCGGATCGTCCGGGTTGCCCCGCAAGTTGAGATGTCCGAGGAAGGGGCGTTCGAACAGGGCCACGCCACGCGATGTGCCGTTGGCGCCGTTGACCGCGTCATGTTGCCCCACCAGCGGGCTCTCGCGCTTCACGTCAGACATTCTGTCGCGCTCCTTCCGGGTCATAGAACACGGTGTCGGTAATCTCTGCGGAGACCACGCGGCCATCCGGCTGGGGCGAATGCACGAACTCGCCCTTGCGATGGTGGCCGCCCTTGACCACCCCCAGGGCAATGGACCGCCCGAGTGTGGCGCTGTAATAGCTCGAGCTCACGTGCCCGACCATAGGCATGGGTACCGGCGCCTGCGGATCGTCCACCAGTTGTGCGCCCTCGGGGAGCACGAACCCGGGGTCCTCGGTAAGCAGGCCCACGAACTGCTTGCGGTCCTCCAGGACAATGTCGGGCCGGTCCAGGGAGCGCTTGCCGAGGAAGTCCTTTTTCTTCTTGCCGATCGCCCACTGCATGCCCATGTCGAGCGGGGTCAGGGAGCCGTCGGTGTCCTGACCGGCGATCACGAAGCCCTTTTCGGCGCGCAGAATGTGCATGGTCTCGGTGCCGTAGGGTGTAATGCCGTAGGGCTCACCGGCGGCCATCACCGCGTCCCAGACATGACGCCCGTAGTTCGCCTGCACGTTGATCTCGAAGGCGAGCTCGCCGGTGAAGCTGATGCGGAAGACCCGCGCCGGTACCCCCGCCACCGTGCCCTCGCGGAAGGTCATGAACGGGAAGGCCTCGCGGGAGAAGTCGATGTCGTCGCAGACAGCGCTCAGCACCTTGCGGCTGTCCGGGCCGTTGACCGCGACGGTCGCCCACTGATCCGTCACCGAGGTGAGATACACCTTCATATCGGGCCACTCGGTCTGCAGCCACTGCTCCATCCAACTGAGCACACCGGCGGCGCCACCGGTGGTCGTGGTGAGGAGGTAGTGATTGTCAGCGAGCTTGGCTGTGACGCCGTCGTCGAAAATCATGCCGTCTTCGTGGAGCATCAGCCCGTAGCGGCACTGCCCGGTCTGCATCTTCCGCCGACCGCCGGTGTATATGAGATCGAGGAAGACGTTGGCATCCGGCCCGCGCACGTCGATCTTGCCGAGCGTCGAGGCGTCGAGTACGCCCACGTGCTGCCGCACCGCCAGGCATTCCCGGTCGAGGGCCTGCTGCATGGTTTCCCCCGCCTTGGGGTAGTACCAGGGCCGGTGCCACTGGCCCACGTTCTCGAACAGGGCCCCGTGAGCCACGTGCCACTCGTGCATGGCGGTCTTGCGCACGGGATCCAGCAGGGCACCGACATCCCGGCCCGCTGCCGCCCCGAAAGTCACCGGGGTATAGGCAGGGCGGAACGTGGTCGTACCGGTAGAGGGGATGTCCTGCCCCAGTGTCTCGGCGAGAATCCCCATGCCGTTGATGTTGCCGAGCTTGCCCTGGTCGGTGCCGAAGCCGAGCGCGGTATAGCGCTTGACGTGCTCGATGGATTCGTAGCCCTCCCGGGCGGCGAGCACGATATCGGCCGCGCAGGTGTCGTTCTGGAAGTCGACGAACTGCTTGGGACCGCGGCTGACGGGCTTGTCGGTGGGCACCCGCCACAGCGGCTGCAGCGGTTCCTCCCTGGTATCCGCCGGCGACGGCACCTCCGGAAGCTCGCCCGGCGCGAACCCGGCCGCCGTGGCAGCATCGGCCCCGGCACGCGCCCCGTTCTCGAGACATTCGCGCAAACCGAACGCCCCGGTGACCGCCCCCGCAGAGCGTTCACCGTTGCGCGGCGGACCGGGCACGAAACACGCTTTCTCCTCGTCCCAGACCGGCCGCCCGCCGGTGTGGCAATGCAGGTGCACCACCGGCGACCAACCGCCGGAAACCGCCACCAGGTCGCAGTCGAGCCGGCGTCGCTCCGCCCCGAGCCCGCTGCCGGCAAGCGGCCGTATTTCCACGCCCGTGACACGTTTCTTGCCGCGGGTATCCGCCACCACGTAGCCGCCGTGCACCGGCACGCCCTTGGCACGCACGCGCTCGACCAGCATCCCCTGGGGATTCGCGCGCACGTCCACCACGGCAGCGATCTCCACACCCCGGGTATTGAGGAGATCGAGCACGGTGCGGTAGGCGCTGTCGTTATTGGTGAACACCACCGCCCGACGACCCGGCACGACCCCGTAGCGGTTGATATAGGTGGACACCGCCGAGGCGATCATCACGCCCGGTCGGTCGTTATTGGCGAACACCAGCGGACGCTCGATGGCACCGGTTGCCAACACCACCTCATTGGCGCGCACGCGCCAGATACGCTCACGCACCTCGCCGTTGACCTGCTCGCCAAGGTGATCGGTCCGGCGCTCGATCACGCCGAGGAAGTTGTGGTCGTAATAGCCGAAAGCCGTGGCACGGGTCATGAGCCGCACTTCAGGCATGGCCTCGAGCTCCGCCACGGTATCCCGCACCCACCGGCTGGCCGGGCGGAAGCCAATGGTGTCGCGCAGCCCGAGCAGTGAGCCGCCGAGCTCGTTGCCCTCGTCCACCAGCAGGACCCGGGCGCCGGAGCGTCCGGCGGCCAGTGCCGCCGACAGACCTGCCGGACCACCGCCGACGACGAGCACGTCACAGTGCGTATTCATCTTGTCGTAGCGTGCCGGGTCGGGCTCGGTGGGCGAGAGCCCGAGACCCGCCGCGTTACGGATGTGCTCCTCGTAGCGCGGCCAGAGCCTGGCCGGCCACATGAACGTCTTGTAGTAAAAGCCGGCCGGCAGCAGGCGCGAGAGCACGTTGTTCACGCCCATGAGGTCGAACTCGAGGTTCGGCTTGCCGTTGACGCTGTACGCCTCCAGGCCGTCGTAGAGCTCCACCTGCGTGGCCCGCTGGTCCGGACGGGTGGTCGCGCCCCGCCCCACCTGCAGGATGGCGTTGGGCTCTTCCGGACCGGCGCCGACGATGCCCCGGGGGCGGTGGTACTTGAAGCTGCGCCCCACCAGCGAGACGCCGTTGGCGAGCAGCGCCGAGGCCAGCGTATCCCCCTGGTAGCCCTGGTACCGGCGACCGTTGAACGTGAATGTCAAAGGGCGGTCGCGATCGATGCGCCCGCCGTGGTCGAGTCGATTCTGCTGGCTCATGCCTCACCTCCCGGCACGGGCTCGTCCATGCGATACACCGCCTCTATTCGATAGGTCACGGTGTCGCGAATGACGTTGAAAAAGCGCCGGCAGCCGTGGGCATGTACCCACTGTTCGTAGTGGCGACCGCGGGGGTTGCGGCGCATGAACAGGTAGTCCGCCCACTGCTCGTCGGTGAGCGCGTCCGGATCCGCCGGACGCTGCACGTGCGCCTCACCGGCGCTGGAGAACTCCATCTGGTCGCGGGGTCCGCACCAGGGGCATTCGATCTGGAACATGGTGCCTTCTCCTCCCTTGTCAGTGCGCCACGCCGGCGGCGCCGTGCTCGTCGACGAGATAGCCGGTGGTGTAGCGTTCCAGCGAGAACGGCGCGTTGATGGGGTGGGGCTCGCCGCGGGCGAGCGTGTGCGCGAACACCCAGCCGGACCCCGGTGTCGCCTTGAAGCCCCCCGTGCCCCAGCCGGCGTTGATGAAGAGATTGCGCACCGGGGTCTTGCCGATGATGGGCGTGGCGTCCGGGCAGGTATCGACGACGCCGCCCCAATGGCGGAGCATGCGCATGCGGCTGAAGATGGGGAAAAGCTCCTTGATGGCCGCGAGGGTGCCCTCGATGATGTCGAAGCTGCCGCGCTGGCCGTAGCCGTTGTAGCTGTCGATACCGGCGCCGATCACCAGCTCACCCTTGTCGGACTGACTGATGTAGCCGTGCACGGCGTTGGACATGATCACGGTGTCCAGGATCGGCTTGACCGGCTCGGAGACCAGCGCCTGCAGCGGATGGCTCTCGATGGGCAGCCGGAAGCCCGCCATCTCGGCGAGCACGCCGGAGTTACCGGCCACCACAATGCCGACCCGGTTCGCACCGATGGGCCCCCGGGTGGTCTCCACGCCGACGACGCGTCCGTCCTCCTTGCGGAAGCCGGTCACCTCGCAGTTCTGGATGATGTCCACACCGGCGGCGTCGGCGGCCCGTGCATAACCCCAGGCCACGGCATCGTGGCGGGCGACGCCGGCGCGGCGCTGCAGCGAGGCACCGA
>CAZHBN010000258.1:0-5817 GCA_964530405.1 uncultured Ectothiorhodospiraceae bacterium | reverse complement strand
GACGACTGGGTGCTGCGCTTTCACGTGCGCCCCGAGTTCGTGGGCCTGCTCAACGAGGGAATGCTGGCCATCAACGGCGATGGCGTCATTCTGGCGGCCAACCGCAGCGCGGTCTCCCAGCTCGGTCAGCAATCGCAGATCGACCTGGTCGGCCGAGCGATCAACGAGGTCCTCGACCTCTCACCCAACGCCATCGAGGAACGCAGCTTCCGCCAGGGACAATCCGTATGGCCGGTGCACGACCTGCGCCACGGCACCCGTTACTTCGCCATGATGCGCGGCCCCGTCAACCGCGGCCAGGAGGCACGAACACGGGTGTCCACCGGGCGGGTAATCAGGCCGCCACGTTCGGAGCCGGCGTCGACGGGACTGACGCTGGACTCCCTCATGGCCGGCGGCGACCCGCGCATGGCCTACAACGTACGCTGTGCCGAGCGCGTGGTAGACAAGGACGTGGCGATGCTCCTTCAGGGGGAGACCGGCACAGGCAAGGAGGCGATGGCACGGGCAATACACGACGCCAGCCGGCGTGCCGAGCAGCCGTTCGTGGCGGTGAACTGCGCGGCCATTCCGGAGTCGCTGATCGAGAGCGAGCTGTTCGGCTACAAGGGCGGCGCGTTCACCGGCGCCCGCCGGGAGGGGATGCGCGGTAAGATCCTGCAATCCAGCGGCGGGACGCTGTTCCTCGACGAAATCGGTGACATGCCGCAGGAATTGCAGACCCGGCTGCTGCGGGTTCTGGAGCAGCGCGAGATCCTGCCACTGGGCGCCGAGACCCCGACCCCCGTGGACCTCCACGTCATCAGCGCCACCCACCAGGACCTGCCGCGCCTGGTCTCGGAAGGCAGCTTCCGCGAGGACCTCTACTACCGCTTGAATGGAATCACCCTGCAGTTGCCGGCGCTGCGCGAGCGCCGGGACAAGGATCTGCTCATCCGCTCCGCCCTCGCTGCCGAGAGCGACCCGGAAGAAGCCGCCGGTATCGACGACGAAGCCTTCCAGCGCCTGCTCGCCTACCACTGGCCGGGCAATATCCGGCAACTGCGCAACTGTCTGCGTACGGCGCTCGCCCTGTGCGACGGCGGCGTTATCCGTGTCGCCGACCTGCCACCGGAGATCGCCACCCCTGCCTCCTCCGGGGAAGAGGCCTCCGAGCCCGCCTCCATACAGCCGGCGGAAAGCACGGAACCGGCAGCGCCGGCATCGCCTTCCGCTTCGCCCCTGGAATGCGCCGAGCGCGACACGCTCCTTCGCGAGCTCGAACGCCAGCGCTGGAACGTCACCCGAACCGCCACGGAGCTGGGAGTTAGCCGGAACACGCTCTACCGCAAGATGCGCCGCCACGGGATCAATCCGTCACCGGACTGACCACCCCGCATCGCCACCCGACCACGGCGCGTGCCCCGCCCCGGCGGCGGGGCACGCCTGCGCCTCCAGCCGCCGCCGCGAAGCACTGTCCCGACCACGGCACACTCTGTGCCAGATACACGGTACACCGGCGCGCTCACGCCCGGGCCTTCGCCGCCATGCCGACGCCCATTACCGCTCTGCGCCCCGCCTCCCGGGCAATATCACGAGACCACCGACCATGGCATGCAAGCTGCATCGCCCGTCAGCGACGGCTCAGGCCGGCGAGCCCGGCTCACGCGGACACAGGACGGGTGCAATGAAGATTCACATTCTCGGTTCCGCCGCGGGTGGCGGATTTCCCCAGTGGAACTGCAATTGCCACAACTGCGCCGAGGTGCGCCGGGGCAATTCCTCAATGCAGCCGCGCACGCAGTCCTCAATCGCTGTCAGCGGCGACGGCGAACGCTGGATTCTGATCAACGCCTCGCCGGACATCGGTGCCCAGCTCGCGGCGTTTCCCGCGGCGCAGCCGGCCGGCGACGACGTGCGCGGTACCGGTATCCACGCCGTGATGCTGGTGGACAGCCAGATCGACCACACGGCGGGCCTGCTGACCTTGCGCGAACACGGCCGATTGCGCCTGTACACCACCCGCAGTGTGCACGAGGACCTGACCACCGGCTTCCCCGTCATCCCGATGCTGGAACACTACTGCGGTATCGACTGGCGGGAGATCGGCGCCGACGAAAGCGACAGTTTCAAGGTCGACGGTGTTCCCGAGCTCGCGTTCACGGCCGTTCCCCTGACCGGCAAGGCGCCACCCTACTCGCCAGGGCGCCACGCACCGCGGACCGGCGACAACATCGGCGTACTCATACACGAGCTCGGCAGCGGCCGCCAGGCGTTCTATGCCCCCGGACTGGGCGCGCTCGATGCTGAGCTGATACGCCGGATGGCCGAGGTGGACTGCCTGATGGTGGATGGCACGTTCTGGCGAGAAGACGAAATGCTCACCAGCGGCACGGGCAGCAAGCGTGCCGCTGACATGGGACACCTGCCCCTGAGTGGCCCGGACGGGCTCATCGCCGCCCTCCAGCGATTACCGCGTCCGCGGAAGTACCTCGTCCACATCAACAACACCAATCCCGTCCTCGACGAGCGCTCGCCCGAGGCGGAGATGCTGCGCCGCGCGGGCATCACGGCGGCCCGCGACGGCATGTCACTGGACGTCTGAAGGGGGGACGACCATGGACACCACGATTCGACCCTGGCCCAGAGACGAGTTCGAAACGCGATTGCGCGAGCTCGGACGCTACTATCATATTCATCACCCTTACCACCGGCTCATGGCGACCGGCCGCCTCACGCCGGAGCAACTCCGTGCGTGGGTGGCGAACCGCTATTACTACCAGATCAGCATCCCGCTCAAGGACGCGTCACTGATCGCGAACTGTCCCGACCGGGCGGTCAGACGACGCTGGTTGCAGCGCATCATCGACCACGACGGCCGGCAAGGGCGTGACGGCGGCATCGAAGCCTGGATTCGGCTCGGCGAAGCCTGCGGCCTCCAACGCGGAGAGATCGTGTCCGAGACTCACGTGCTCCCGGGCGTACGTTTCGCGGTGGATGCCTACGTCGATTTCGTACGCCGCTCGGACTGGCAGGCCGGCGTGTGCTCGTCACTGACCGAGCTTTTCGCGCCCACGATCCATCGCGAGCGGATCACCGGCTGGCCCGAGCACTACCCCTGGATCGAGCCCGACGGGCTGAGCTACTTCCGCAATCGCATCGGTGAAGCCCACCGTGACGTGGAGCACGGCCTGGGCATCGTGCTCGACGCCTTCGACACCCGGGCGCTGCAGGAACGTGCGCTGGAGATCGTTCGCTTCAAGCTGGAAGTGCTATGGACCATGGCGGACGCCATGTACCACGCGTACGTCACGGAGATGCCACCGTTTTTCTGCGTGGGGGACGACGAATGGACAAACGGCTCAACGACGGATCGGTAATGCGGCTGGCGCCGACCTGCCGCCTGCAATGGGAGCCGGAGCGACAGATCTATCTGCTGCTATATCCTGCCGGCCTGGTGCCACTGAGCGCCCTGGCAAGCGAGGTGCTGCGGCGGTGCGACGGCCGCCGCCGAGTCGGCGAGATCGCCACCGAGCTCGCCGGCCAGTGCCCCGGCCGGCACGCCGAGGCCGATGTTCGCGACTTTCTGCGAAGTGCGCACGAAGAGGGCTGGATCGTGCCGGCCGAGGGGCCGAAGCGCCGCCGGGACAGGCACTGCCAGTGACGTTCAATGCCCCGGACAATCGCGCAGGCGATCGGTGGCGGCAACCAGGGCACTCTGCATAGGCGCCTGTCCTGCCAGGTGGCCGCCATCTTCCACGATCTCCAGCGTCGCGGCCGGCCAGCGCTCGTGCACGGCGTAGGCCTGCTCCACCGGGCAGATGAGATCCCGCCGGCCGTGCACGATGGTGCCGGGAACGCCCGCCAGCGCCCCGTGGTCAGGCAGCGCCCCCTCCCAGGGGTCGAGAAAGAAGTCGTTGACGGCATAATGGCAAGCGATCTGCGCGCGCTCCACCGCCACCGCGGGACCATCCGCCCGCCCCCCGGCGTGACTGCCGGTGGCCACGTGCACCTCCCAGGCGAGCCAGGCCTCCGCCGCCCGGCGACGCGTGGACGCTGACTGATCCGTGAACAGCGTCGCGTAACCCGCCAGCGGACGGTCACGCAGATCCGCCGGCAGGACGGACAGGAACCGCCGGTACGCCTCGGGATACAGCCGCGCGACACCGTCGGCGCCGAAGACCCAGTCCCGGTCACGCCGCCGGCCCGCGAGTACACCTCGCAGCACCAGCCCACTGACCCGTTCCGGATGGCTCGCCGCGTAGCGAAGCGCCAGCGTGGCGCCCCAGGAGCCGCCGAACACCACCCAGCGCCGAATCTCCAGGGCCCGGCGCAACGCCTCCAGGTCCGCAACGAGTGTGTCCGTATCGTTGCCGGCGAGGCTGCCGAACGGCCGCGAGCGCCCCGCCCCACGCTGATCCGGCAGAATGATCCGGAAAGCCGCCGGGTCGAACAGCGTCCGTTGCTCGGCGCGGCAGCCACTGCCGGGCCCGCCGTGGAGCACCACCACGGGTATGCCCGCCGGCGAACCGCACTGCTCGACATACAGCCGATGCTGCGGCTCCCGCGCCAGGTAACCTCGGGTATAGGGATCGATGGGCGGATAAGTCATGGTCATGACGCACGCACGAGGCCGCGTTGTGGATGATAGCCCAGCACCGCCATGATGAAGGATACCGCGAGCACCGCACCCACCACCGCAGCAGCCACGGCATCGAGCTCGCCGTCGAAGGCGTGGCGCACCAGCTCCACGGCATGAGTGAACGGATTCAGCCACGCGAGCCGGTGCAGTGGCTCGGCACCGGACTCCCGCAGCCTGGCCAGGGGATAGAGAGCCGGCAGCGCCGTCACCACCCCGATCGCAGGCAATGGCACCCCCGAGAGCAGACAGATCGCGAAGAACGCGTATGCCTGCACCGCCGACAACATCGCGGCGGCGACGAGTTTGCCGAACCGCAGGTACCAGCGTGGCAGGGGCGCGGTGAGCAGCAGGCGGAGACACCCCATTTCGCGATCGTAGACCAGTCCGAGTGACGACGGCATTCCATTGAACTGCAGCACCACGCCCGCCAGCCCCGGCACGAGGTAGACCTGGCAGTCACCGCCCACAGCGGACGGCAGCCGGGCGACGCGGTCGCCCATACCGCCAACACCGGCTGCGAAGACGGGCAGCCAAAGGCTGGGGCGAACACGCTTGCGCCCCCGATCGATGATGACGACACGATCGGCATCGTCGGCCTCGTCCACCAGGTGGGTCGCCCACAGCACACCGACACCGGCATCCGTGCGCAGCGAGCGGACATGCCGCAACAACGCCCGGCGCGAGCCGGGATCGAGCCCGTCTGTGGCCTCGTCCATCAGCAGCACGCGCGACGCCTGCAGCATGGCGCGCGCCGACTCCACCTGACGCCGGTTGCCGCCGCTCAGCGCCTGCCGGTTGCCGTAGGCCTTGCTGAGACCGAGGGCCTCCAGCGCTGATGGCTCCGGGGTCATTTCGGCTCCCCCTTCGGCGGTCGCTTCGGTAGTCATCGCTCCCAGGCGGCTGCAAGAGCCGGGCCATGGCAACCCGCGGGGCTAGAGGATGCGCCACGGCATAGGCCGTCCCGAATCCGTGACAGAGTGTCTCGCCCCAACTGTCACGGCCGACGGCAGTGACCCGTGTCGTGGCCCATTCCCCCCCCGGCGGGGGCCGCCGCCGCTTTCCCGACCAGAGGCCGGAACCCGGGCACCGGCGCGGCACACACGTCGGCCCCGGACACGGACGATGACGTTTGGCACGCCGTTTGCTGTACCCCGATCGCTACCGGAGCGCGAACCTTGCTCCGCCCCGGTGATGCC
>CAZHBN010000257.1:0-5841 GCA_964530405.1 uncultured Ectothiorhodospiraceae bacterium | reverse complement strand
GATGGCCACATCGGTCTGAATGTAGGGGAAGTAGTTCTCGTTGCGTTCGGTGGGCAGGCTCCGGCCTTTCGCGCTGACGATGCCGGCCGTGACGGAATAATCGAAGCCGAAGGGCGAGCCGATGGCGAGCACCCACTCGCCGACTTCCAGCCCGGACGAGCTGCCGATGGTCACCACGGGCAGCGACTCGGCATCGATATCCAGCAACGCCAGGTCGCTGCGCTGGTCCACCCCGACCAGCTCGGCAGTGAACTCCCGGCGATCGCTCAGGCGCACGATGATCTCGGAGGCGTTGCTGACCACGTGATGATTGGTGAGGATGTAACCGTCATCGGAAATGATGAACCCGGACCCCAGGGACTCACTGGGGATGGACCGCCAGTGCCGCCGCTCGTCCTCGTCACCGAGGAAGCGGTCGAAGAAATCGCGGAACGGGTGATCCTCGGGTAGCTCCGGCATACCCTGGCGGCCGTCGCCGCCGGATTCTTCGGTACGCGGCGCCCGGGTGGTGCTGATATTGACGACGGCGGGGCTGTTCGCCTTCACCAGCTCGGTGAAGTCGGGCAGATTCGACCCGGCAACGGCAGCCAGCGCCCAAGCCGGCCAGCACGCGAGCAGGAGCCAGGCACAGGTGGCCGCTCGGATTCGCCCTCGCATTATCCTCTCTCCTCGGTTGGCGCAAGCACTTCGAGTACGTGGACGGTCGGCGTGCGCGCCGGCAGCCGCCCGACGAGCCCCCACCAGGCGACCAGCGCCATGAGGCCGCCCGGCACCGCACCGGCGTCCGGTGGACCGCCCAGCCGGGCAACGAGGATATGCCCGAACAAGGCGCCCGCCAGCAACCACAGTAAAGGCAGCAAGTACACCATCATCGACCCCGTGAGCAACACCCGCTCCCGGATGCCGAGCACGACGGCATCGCCGACCCGGGCCGGCACATCGGAAGCGATACGAAGCGGGCGGCGTCCGCGGGCGAGAAAGCTGCCGAGCGCTCCGGTGCCGCAGCCACTGCGCGCGGCGCATCCGTCACAGGTCGCCGTCGGCGTGGTCTGGACCCAGAGCACGCCGGACCCCACCGCTACGACCTCGCCGCGCTCGGTGATCACGGGCTTGCGGTTCCCGGTTCCAGTGCCAGCGACTGCGCCACCTCGACAGCCGCGCGCATCGGCACCTCACCGACGACGACCACCTGGTGCCCGTCCACCACGCGCCCCACGGCGGTCATCCCGCCCATGCGTGAAAGCCCGTCGAAAGGCTCCTCATCGTCATCGAGCACGCTCACGTACACCGAAATCGCCGTGAGCCCGTCGGAGTAGAGCTGGTGCTCCACGGGCTCGTCACCGGCAATCGGCATGCTGCGCCTTTCACTCAACCGCAACTCGAAGCCGGAGGGCACGAACCCCAGGCGCCAGGTGGGCTCGAAACCGAGCCGCTCCGGCTGTTCCTCGGGCGCGCGGTACCAGGTGTACCCCTGACCCGAGAAGCTCGGCTTCAGCCACGCTTCGGGGATCTGCTCGGGCAGCTCGAGCTCAGTGAACATGACCTGCTCGAGCACTTCGCCGCCATGCACCAGGTCGGCACGCAGCATCAAGCCGGTCGCGCCGTCCACCCAGAACCGATAGCCGTAGCGGTACGCGTCACCAGCTTCTATGTGGATACGGCGGGCGTCACGCCCGGCGATACGGACCTCGCCACTGGCACTCAACCGGTAATGGCGGCCGATCCGGTCGAGATTGTCCGGCAGGACGCTGTCGAGGGGGTTACGCGTACGGCGGCGGTCCACCATGACGCTGTTGCTGTCGGGAAGAATGCACGTGACACGGTCGCCATCGCGAACGATTTCACGCGCCACGCCGGTGAGTGAGTACAGACGCTCTCGCTCGGCACCGTTGCCGCCGCGATGAACGATTCGCATGGCCTCGAGCGTGTCGGCGCCCTGCCGATAGACGAACACCCCGGTGTAATCCGTACCCCGCATGGCGTGAACCATGCGCTCGAGTGCTTCACGCGCGGAGGCCGTGTCGGCACGGGCCTGACCGACACAGCCAATGAACGCTGCCAGCGCGACGCCGATCCATGGCAGGACGGGTCTACTGCGAACGCTCATGCCCGGCGATGCGCACGTAATTGAGCACGCCGCCCGGTCCGGCGACGGTTGCGTTCTCACTGTGGTTGACGAGGTAACCGTTCAACCGTTGCTGGACCTGCGGGTCGAGACGCTGCCACTGCTCGCGCGCTGCGGCGCCACTCCCGCCCTCGCCCACCGACACCGTGCGCGCCAGCTCGCCGGCGGCCGGGTTCGCCTGGGGAGTGGGTGCGCTCGCGACCGTCGCCGGCGTATCGCTCAAGGGTGTACGCGCGGTCTCCGGTGTCGACCAGAGCGTCACCGCAATCACCGCCACGGATGCGGCGATCGCCGCTCCGGCCGCCGGCCGGCCCAGGCGCACCGCCCAGCGTCGGGCGTGCTGCGCGCTCTCCGCGGGAGGGGGGGTGTCGGCGAGCGGTGCCTCCTGCTCCAGGGCCTCGGCAACTCCAGCAGCCACCCCGCCGCCGACGGCGTCGGTGAGACCGCCGTGGACCGACTCGCGAATGGTGTAGTAGCGCCCCAGCCGGGCAACGAGCTCCGGATCGCGGCTGATACGCCGCAACAACAGTGGCGCCTCCTGCTCGGGCAGCTCATCATCGGCCAGCGCCGACAGTTGTTCGTCGATGCTCTCACTCATATCCGTCACCTGTCGCCTCCGACAGTAGCGGCCGCAACCGCCGGTCAATCGCCTCGCGTGCGCGGAAAATGCGCGAACGCACCGTTCCGATGGGGCAATCCATGGTCTGTGCGATCTCTTCGTAGGTCAGCCCTTCGAACTCACGCAACGTAATGGCCATGCGCAGATCCTCCGGCAGATCCTCGATGGCATCCATCACCGTCTGCTGGATCTCGTCCCGCCGGGCAAGTGCTTCCGGCGTCTCGTGATCCTTCAACGGCGAATCCACGTCATAACGCTCGGCATCCTGGGCGTCGACGTCGTTGTCCGGCGGACGCCGGCCCTGCGCAACCAGGTAATTCTTGGCCGTGTTGATGCCGATGCGATAAAGCCATGTGTAGAAGCTGCTGTCGCCACGGAAGCGCGGCAGGGCGCGATACGCCTTGATGAACGCCTCCTGGGCCACATCCATCGCCTCCGCCTGATCGTGCACGTAGCGCGAAATCAGCTTGACCAGCTTGTGCTGGTACTTCTGCACCAGCACGTTGAAGGCCTGCTTGTCGCCGGCCTTCACCCGCGCTACCAGCTCCGAATCCACCGGGGAATCGGCCATCAGCCGCGGCCCCGTGCGACCGTCGCTGGGTAGTGCTCAATGCGGTAGACAGTGGGGATCATCGATAGTTCGCGTTTTTGACAGCGTCCAGGAGTGTGGCCCGGGCTCACGTGCCGGCGCATGCCTGTGGCATGCTAGATCTCTTTGAGCCTCGTCACGGTACGGGCAAGCCGCCCGAAACAGCGCCGTGAGCGTAGCCGATAGCCGAGAACGGGTGCAACTCAGGACACGCTAGATGACCGACGCTCTGGAATGCTTCGACGTCCTCATCATCGGTAGTGGCGCGGCAGGCCTCACTCTGGCTTTGCGCCTGCCGGAGCATGTGAGCGTGTGCATGCTCGCCAAGGGACCCATCGGCGAGGGCTCGAGCCTCTACGCCCAGGGGGGCGTTTCGGCCGTGCTCGAGGCGAGCGATTCGGTCGACGCCCACGTCGCCGACACCCTGGACGCCGGTGCCGGGCTCAGCGATCCGGAGACAGCGCGCTTCGTCGCCGAGCGCGGACGCGCCGCAATCGAGTGGCTGATCGAGGCGGAGGTACCGTTCTCGCGCCATCGTCGGGACGACGGCACCGAGGCACTACACCTCCATCGCGAGGGCGGGCACAGTCACCGCCGGATCGTTCACGCCGCCGATGCCACCGGCCGTGCGATCACGACCACACTCGAGGCCCGGGTCCGCGCCCGCCCCAATGTGACCCTCATGGAGCATCACATCGCCGTGGACATCATCACGGCGCGGCGCCTCGGCCACGAGACCGACCGCTGCCTCGGCGCATACGTGCTCGATGCGGGCGGCAAGCGCGTCAGGGCGATCGCCGCGCGCTGCGTGGTGCTCGCATCCGGCGGCGCCAGCAAGGTTTACCTGTACACCAGCAACCCGGACGGCGCCAGCGGCGACGGCATCGCGATGGCCTGGCGTGCTGGCTGCCGGGTGGCGAACATGGAGTTCAACCAATTCCACCCCACCTGCCTGTACCATCCGCGGGCGAAATCGTTCCTCATCAGCGAGGCAGTGCGCGGTGAAGGCGCACGGCTGCTGCTGCCCGACGGCAGCCGTTTCATGGACCGCTTCGACGAACGCGCCGAGCTCGCGCCCCGGGATATCGTCGCCCGCGCCATCGATCACGAAATGAAGCGCCTCGGCGCCGACTGCCTGTACCTGGACATCAGCCATCGCGACCCGGCGTTCGTGCGCGAGCACTTCCCCACGATCTGCGAGAAGCTGCAGGACTACGGCATCGACATGACCCGGGAGCCGATTCCGGTGGTACCGGCGGCACACTACACCTGCGGCGGCGTTGTGGTGGACCATCAAGGCCGGACGGACATTCCCGGCCTCTACGCCATCGGCGAGTGCTCCTATACCGGCCTCCACGGCGCCAACCGGCTCGCGAGCAACTCACTACTCGAGTGCCTGGTCTACGGGACAGCCGCCGCGGACGACATCGCCCGCCGTCTAGCCCAGGACACCCGTGCCGGGCCGGTACCGCCCGAGTGGGACGAAAGCCTGGTGACCGACTCGGACGAGCAGGTGGTCGTAAGCCACAACTGGGACGAGATCCGCCGGTTCATGTGGGACTACGTGGGCATCGTGCGGACGAACAAACGCCTGGAGCGCGCACGCCACCGCATCGATCTGCTTGCCCGGGAGATCGCGGAGTACTACGGCAACTTCCGCATTACCGCGGACCTGGTGGAGCTTCGCAACCTCGCCGTCGTGGCGGACCTGATCATCCGCTGCGCGCAAAGCCGGCGCGAGAGCCGCGGCCTGCACTACACGCTGGATCACGCCACGCCGGATGAACGCCGCCCGCCTCGCCCCACCGTGCTGGTTCCCGAGCCGCCGCGACCATACCGACGGCTACGTGGCCGGCTCTGATGTCGGGAGCCGGGCGAGCGCCCGGCGCAGGCCGCGCCAGTCGTCGCAGCCATCCCGGGCCACCACCAGCGTCGCACGCCCCGCTGGCGTACGCCAGCGCAGCGCGAGAAACGGGCCGAGCACGTGCGTGGCGATGACGTGGCCTTCGTGCGCCCCCCATGACGTACGCACGCGCATACGCCCATCCGCACGCAAGTGGAGCGAGCGCGCCATACGCGCCGGCCAAGCGTAACGTGCCAGAGAATGGACCAGCGAGCCCAGCACCGGCGCGAGCCAGATGACCCGCTCCGGTACCCGCCAGTGCGGCGAGGCGAACGCCGGCATCAGCGCGACGACGTGGGTGCCCAGAATGGTCGCGGCGAGCAGGGGCGATATTCGCAGACGCCCGTCATACAGCCGCGCGGATGCGGGCGACGATGTCGGCGAGGGGCCCATCCGTGGGTCGCTCCCGGTCGCTTAGAAGCCAGTCGATGAGGCGGTCGTCTTCCTCCTCCAGCAGACGCTCGAACGCGGCCTGTCCTGCCTCGTCGAGATCCGGATAATGCCGGTCGAGGAAACGCTCGAGCATGACGTCGAGCTCCTTGGTGCCGCGCCGGCAGCGCCAGCGCAGCTTCGACGCCTGCGACATCTCCCGTGCCCTCAGCGCC
>CAZHBN010000256.1:0-5863 GCA_964530405.1 uncultured Ectothiorhodospiraceae bacterium | reverse complement strand
GAAGCGCTGGTATGACACGGACACCGTCGCCGTGGACCCGGCGAACGTGGAACGGGTGTCATTGCCGTCACTGACACTCGAGCGCAACGAGAACGGCTGGGCGCTGGCGAAACCGCCGCAGGAGGGTACCGAGCTGGATGGCGGCGAGGCCGCCAAACTCGTCACCGACCTCGCCGGCCCGGCGTTCGAATCGGTGAGCAAGGCGGGGCCCCCTGAAGGAGAGCCGACGCTGAGCTACGAAGTGGAGACCAAGTCGGGCAAGACTCTGCGCTTCCACTACTATGCCACCAGCGAGGACGGCACCGCTGTGCTGACCCGCGAGGATCAGCCCTGGCGTTACCAGGTCGCCGCCAGTCAGCTCACCGCGCTCCAGGACACGAACGCGGAAACACTGGTGGCCGGCAAAGACGCCGAGCGAAGCGACAAGAACCCGCAAACGGCGGCCAAGAACGGCGAAACGGCCGGCAACGGCCACTCTTAGCCCACGCCGTTTCGCCCTACCCCACGGGTGGCCCATACGGGCCGCCCGTGGGGGCTTCGCCATCATTCCTCTCGCCGCGTCAGTCAGGCCGGCGGGCCAGGCAGCCCGTATTCGTGCACCCGTCACGTCAGCCAGCGCTCCGCGCTCGCTGACCTACGAAGTCGCCGGCCACTCGCCGCAGGGGCGTGAAACCAAGCGCAACCCGCCGGCTTCGAAAGCGCCTCGATCCAGCACATTCCACGGCGGCACCATATCCCTACGTGACTGCACCCCCGCCGTGCCCGGAAGATCAAAAAATATAGAGCCCCCATGTCGAATCGGGATCGGCCCGTACGACTACTCCGTGACAGCCCTCCCCCGGAGGTCGCTCTCAATCGCTACGAAGGAGTACACACAATGGCATCGGCAATCTTCGTCAATCTCCCGGTCCGGGACCTCGAGGCATCCAAAGGATTCTTCCGGCACCTGGGCTTCGACTTCAATCCGCAGTTCTCCAATGACGACGCCGCCTGCATGGTGGTGGCGGACAATATCTACGTGATGCTGCTCACCGAACCCTTCTTCCGGACCTTCACGGACAAGGCGGTGTGCGACACCCAGACCCACACCGAAATGCTGACCTGTCTCTCGCAGGATAGCCGCGAGGGGGTGGACCGACTCGTGGGTCTGGCCGTCGAGGCGGGCGGCCGTATACCCCGTGATCCGCAGGACCACGGCTTCATGTACGCCCACGCTTTCGAGGACCTGGACGGTCACACCTGGGAGCTTGTCTACATGGATCCCAATGCGGCGGGGCAGGCGTGACCATGAAGTATCTGTGCCTGGCCTACGAGGAAGAGGCGCAGCTCAACCGGCTCACCCGTCGCGAATGGGATGAGCTGCGCACCGAGACCCTGGACTACGTCGCGACCCTGCGCGAGCGCGGTGTCCTGGTGGACACCCACGCTCTGCAAAGCGCCGCGACGGCCACGACGGTGCAGGTACGCAACCGGCAGACGAGCGTCACCGACGGGCCGTACATCGAAACCAAGGAGCAAATCGGCGGCTACTTCCTGATCGAGGCGGACGACCTGAACCGGGCCATACGCATCGCCGCCGACTGGCCGTCCGCACGCATCGGTACCATCGAAGTCCGCCCCATCGTGGACGAGCTCCCCCTGGACCAGCGCTACGACTGACAATGTCGTAAACAAGGAGGAACCCCATGGCGTCCCTATCCCACCCCATCACCCCGTGCCTGTGGTTCGACCGCCAGGCCGAAGACGCGGCCGACTTCTACACGTCGGTCTTCGAGAACTCCCGCATCCGGGAGGTCAGCCGGTACACGGAGGAGACAGCGGCGGCCTCCGGCCAGCCGGCCGGGTCGGCTCTCACCGTGAGCTTCGAGCTCGCCGGACAGCCATTCCTGGCCCTCAACGGTGGCCCGTCGATTCAGCTCAATGAAGGCGTTTCCTTCACCGTCTACTGCGACACCCAGCAGGAAGTGGACTACTACTGGGACCGCCTCCGCGAAGGCGGCGACGAGTCGGCCCAGCAGTGCGGTTGGCTGAAGGATCGCTTCGGCCTGTGCTGGCAGATCGTGCCCTCGATACTGCCGCAGCTGCTCACCGGCCACGACCCGGAGAAAGCCCGCCGGGCCCTGGCAGCCATGCTGCAGATGAAGAAGCTGGATATCGCGACCCTGGAGCAGGCGTGAATCCCGCCACGCCGGGAACCAACCCATGAGCGGCAACGCTCCGAGAACCGTAACCCGCGAGCAGTGGCGCCCGTGGCCCGGGCCCGCTGCGACGGCGGGACGCGTACTGAGCGCCCTTTCGCACTGCGGCCCCGGCACCGGGTCCGCATTCGATCCGGTCTCAGGCGCGGCGGCGCCCGGCCGCTACCACCGGTCACACCGTCTCGCGGGATGCCCGGTTACAGAATCTCCACCCCCTCGCACTTGTAAGCGCCCAGGAAGGTGTCCTCCTTGAGCACGTTGCCGTCGAGATCGAAACAGAACAGGTAGGTTTCGGTTCGGTCGTCGATCTCCACGCTTTTCAGGCCAACGCACTCGTTGGGGTGGCCGGGGAGGATCTTGAACGAGGAGACGCCGCGTTCGGGCACGCGCTCGCCGACGGTCACGGTGCGGATATCCTCGAACGCCTCGTCGGCGACGATCAGCGTGTTACCGCCGCGCTCGCGCTCGTCCACGGGCTCGTCGAACGGCTCCGTGGAGATTTTTCGGGGGAAGAAGAACCAGCGTTTGGACAGGGGATGCCACTCGGCGGCCTCGTGGACCACATACCCGGGGGTACCCTCGACGCCGAGCGCCTTGCGCATGCGGCGATAGGGCTCGTGCCAGTCATGGCTTTCCAGCCGGTAGTCGCGATCCAGGCACTTGATCCACTCTTCCTCGGGCTTCTTGCCATGGCTGCCCACGATGAGCCGATCGCCCTTGAGCGTCGCCCACTCGCTCTTGAACCCCTTGAAGCGCTCGTCGCCGCTGCCGGTCATCAGGATCTGCCGCGGTACGAGCTGATCACGATTGCGTACCTCGCAAACGAGACCGGTGCGGTCGTCGAACGCGATGAGTCGCTCGCCGAACAGCACAAGCTCCGAGAACTCCGCACCGCGGCCGCCCTCGGCGATGAGGCTGATAAGGCGGTACTCACCGCCCTCCTCCCGTGGAATCTCCTCGATACGATAGTCCACCTCGCCAGTGGCCGGGTCGACGACGCGATGCAGTCGGTCGTAGCGAATAGTGGACTGCCACGCCACCTGGCCGTCCTCGAGGTCCACCTGGGACGCCTGGTCTTCGTCGGTGATGATGGCCAGCATGTACTCGCTCGTGTTCGCACGATGACGCTCGAGACGCTCGATATCCGCGGGCTTGCTCTGCATGGGCCGACCTCCTCAAGTGGGCGCCGAGCGCCTCGCGCCGACACGAGGCGCCTACGAATCAGGACAGTAGAGGAGGCGGTTCCGGAGGGTCAAACCAGGGGCTATCGGCCTAGCCGTGAGCACCCGCGGCCACCGCCGGCGGCAGGCTCGGCACGAAATCCACGGCACCGAACGTTTCCGCCGTGATCCAGACCACGAACACCCCATAGATCACGAGTAGCACAACGGATTCGTGCCGGGAGAGGACCATCTGTGTCCGCATCATGAGAAACAGCACCACCGTGGCGCCGGTGAGCGCGGCCATCATGGGGGCGGCGACGGAGAAGTTGATGGCCGCCGTGCCGGCGATAAGCACGCCCGCGGGGATGCAGACAAGCAGGTCGAAGGTATTGCTGCCGAGGACGTTGGCGATGCTGGTCACACCGCGGCCATGGCGCGCGGCGCGCACGGAGACGAACGCGTCGGGGATCGAAGTGCCGGCGGCGACCACGGTGATACCCCATAGGAAGCTCGGCGTATCGAAGATCTCGCCGAAGCCGAGCGCCGCACGCACGAGCCCCTCCACCCCGACCACGATGATCGCCAGCGACAGTACCAGCACGCCCCACTCACGCCCCGGGCGGATGCCGCTGGCGTCCACTTCCGCCTGGTGATCGATGGTGTCCTGGTACTGCACGAAGACATACAGGCCATACAGGGCGATGGGCATGAGCGCCAGCCAGCGCGTCATCTCGCCCCGGATCATGCCCTGACCGTCGGGGATGGGGTTGTAAATCGCGGCGAAGGCGAAGGTGAGCGTGAGCACCGCCACCGCGATCATGTAGAACTGGGCCTCCTTGTAGACGAGGTCGCGGTTGGCGCGCAGCTGCTCCCGCGTGCTCAACCCCGCGACCGCCGGAATGACGAGGATATTGAACAGTGCCGAGCCGACGATGGCGGCCACGCCGAGCTCGAACTCGCCATGTACCAGTGTGGAGATCACCGTGGTGGAGAGCTCCGGGAAACTGGAACCCACCGCGACGACAATGGCGCCCTGGACGATATCCGGCAGCTCGTAATAGGCCGCGAGGCGTTCACTGGCGCGTTCCAGCAGCCCGCTGCCCTTCCAGATAATGGCCGTGGCCACGATGGCGACGAACGTCCATACCAGGATGTCGATCATCGATGGCTCCCCTAGCCCCGTGGCGACGGCCTGCCGTCACTACACCTCGTGGCAGAACAGCCGGATGTCGTCCTCGTTGCGGGCGTCAAAGTCCACGTAGGCGAGAATTGCCTCGTAGCTTCGGCCCGTTGTGACATCGCAGCCGGCGCTGGCGACAATGTCGTCATCGTTGTCGCGCAGATCCACGGTGATCCGGCCGGCGGACGGCGTCAGCGTGACATAGTCACTCTCGCTGGCGTAGTTGAGGTCCTCCACCAGCTCATCGCCATCACCGTCGAGCACATCCAGCCGCAACGAGGACGCGTCCAGATCCGACAGGGTATGCACGAAACGCACGCTGACCTCATCTGAGGCCGTCGATTGCTCCTCTCGCTCCAGCACCGCCAGGCGCAGCGAGGTGGTTTCGTCGATGTCCCCCATCGCCACCAGTGTGTAGTCCGCGCCTTCCTCCAACTCGGCGACCTCATTGGAGATGAACTCGAACGAGTCCTCGGTGCGCCGCACGGTGAACGCGACGTCCGCCATGTCGTCATCGTCCAGCTCGTCCAGATCCACGTCCACACCGTCCACGTCACCGGAGGTGCTGTAGGCGCGCTCTTCCACCAGCGCGTCCGACTCGGTCCCCGCGAACAACTCCGTGGTGATCTCGTCCTCGTCGTTCCCGCCGTCGTCGGTAATCTGGTTGAAGTAGAACACCTCGGCGGTGGAAGACGGATCCTCGTCGATCACGCACTCCGAGACGCTTTCCCCCTCGTCACACGAGCACCCCTGGAGGAACACGGCACTGGAGAGCAGCACACCGATACTGACAGCCTTGAACATCTTGAGCTCCTTTCACGATGCCGGCCCCGTCCCCGGCCACGGGCGCCAAGCGGAAAAACGCGCTCAAGTTAGCAGGCAAACGAAGGTGCGGGAAGGCACGGGACGACGGTACGGCGAAAGCCACGGCCAGGGCGCACCGGTGGCGTGTGTCCGGTCGGCGACGCCCGAGACCGAATACAGGACAACTGATCCTGCCCGCCAGCGGCGGACACCTCGTTAAGACGATGCACTAAGTCGAGGTGTCCGCCGCTAAGATCACTGGGTGCCCTAGTTTCCTTACGATGCCCGGTATCGTCCGAAATGGAAGCCGCCCAGGGCGAGCACAAGAACGGCCAGGACAAGCAGCCCATGCCGGGATAGAACCGGAACCGCTACCGGATCGCCTGCTGCCTGGGTGATGACCAGGCCACCAGGGTCGACAATGCGCCCGTCGGCTACGCCGTCCTGGTCGCCGGCGCCGCCATCGGTCAGTTGCAGGGTCACGGTATTGCCGCTGACCTGGTAGTGCTCCGGGGGCA
>CAZHBN010000255.1:0-5908 GCA_964530405.1 uncultured Ectothiorhodospiraceae bacterium | reverse complement strand
GGAGTGTATGCGGCCAGGGACGGCCGCATCCAAGCGTACAGGGACGTATTCATAGCGTCTCCCGGCTCCTGATACACCGCCGCCTCACGGCACGGCACGGCACGGCACGGCACGGCACGGCACAGCACGGCACGGCACGGCACCCTAGCGTGAACCACAGAACCGCGGCCGCCCCCGGAGGGGTAATAGCCCGAGGACTTCGGTGAGCGTCGCGACATCTGCCAGCGACGCCTACAGCAACCCACGCTCCGCGAAGCTCACCGGCTCCCCGTCGCCGATGACGAAATGGTCGAGCAGCCGCACGTCCACCAGCAGCAGCGCATCACGCAGGCGTCGGGTGATCTGCTCATCGGCCTTGCTCGGCTCGGCGACCCCGGAGGGGTGATTGTGAGCGATGATGACCGCCGCCGCGTTGTGGGAAAGCGCCCTGCGGACCACTTCCCGCGGATGCACGTGAGCAGCGTCGATGGTGCCCTGGAACAGCTCCTCGAACGCGATCACCCGGTGGCGATTGTCCAGGAAGAGCGCGGCGAACACCTCCGCCGGCCGATCGCGGAGCTGTGCAGTAAGAAAGCGTCGGGTGTCGGCCGGGCTGGTGAGCGCGTCGCCACGCTCCAACCGCTCGTGCAGATGCCGGCGTGCCATCTCCAGCACCGCCTGGAGCTGCGCATACTTCGCCGGCCCGAGCCCCGGATGGGCACTGAATGCGCGGCGATCGGCGTCGAGCAGACCCCGCAGACCGCCGAAGGCCGCAACCAGCTCGCGGGCCAGATCCACGGCCGTACGCCCCTGCCGCCCCGTGCGCAGGAAAATGGCGAGAAGCTCGGCGTCCGAGAGCGCGCCGGCACCCCGCTCGAGGAGTTTTTCCCGCGGCCGCTCCGCCGCGGGCCAGTCGGTAATCCGCATACCTCCTCCCTGAGGCACTTGTCTCAAACGGTACAGTGTACCGCTTCGCGACCGCCTTTCCAGCCACGTCCCGCCTCGGGTACGCTTGCCATGTCCCGACCACGTCGGCCGCTGGTACCGAGCGCGTGCTGTCCGCCGCCGTCACGGCGGCGTTCGTGGTACAGGGAGAATCGGCGCACGAGGCAACGCAGAACGACCAGCGCCCGGTTCCGGACACCACTGCGGCATTCACCCGGAGCACCCATGCCGAAACTCGCCGGATGCCACATCCTGCTCGGAGTCACCGGCGGCATCGCCGCCTACAAGAGTCCCGACCTCGTCCGACGCCTGCGCGATGCGGGCGCCGAGGTGCGCGTGGCGCTCACCGCCGCCGCCATGGAATTCGTCCGGCCGCTGACTTTCCAGGCGGTCTCCGGCAACCCGGTACACCACGATCTGCTCGACCCGAATGCCGAAGCGGCCATGGGTCACATCGAGCTGGCCCGCTGGGCCGATCACATCGTGGTGGCGCCGGCCAGCGCGGACTTCATGGCACGCCTCGCCCACGGTTTCGCCGATGACCTGCTCGCCACCCTGTGCCTGGCCTCGGATGCCCCGATCACGCTGGCGCCGGCCATGAACCGGCTCATGTGGGCCAACCCGGCGACCCAGACCAACCGGAACACGCTCGCGGGGCGGGGGGTGGGCTTCGTCGGCCCCGGTGAAGGGGACCAGGCCTGCGGCGAAACCGGCGCGGGACGCATGAGCGAGCCCTCGGACATCGTTGCCGCCCTGGCAGGCTCCGGCGATGACCGCCTCACCGGACGGCACGTACTCATCACCGCCGGCCCCACCCGCGAGGCCATCGACCCGGTACGCTACATCAGCAACCGCAGCACCGGCACGATGGGCTTCGCCATCGCCGCCGCGGCCGCGGCCCGCGGCGCCGAGGTCACGGTAATAGCCGGTCCATGTCCGGCGGTGACGCCGGCGGGCGTCGCCCGCGTCGACGTGGAAACCGCCGTCGAGATGCACGAGGCGGTAATGGCCCGCGCCACCGAAAGCGACCTTTTCATCGCCGCCGCGGCGGTGGCCGACTACCGCTCCGGGGAAACCGCGCCGGAAAAGCTCAAGAAGCGCGACGACGATGACGGCCTCACCCTGACACTGGTGCGCAATCCCGATATCCTCCGCGAAGTCGCCGCTCTGCGCTCGCAGCGGCCGTTCGTCGTAGGGTTTGCGGCGGAGACGGAACGCCTGGCCGAGCACGCCCGGGACAAACGCCGGCGCAAAGGCGCCGACCTGATCGCCGCGAACTGGGTGGGCCGGCCCGACAGCGGCTTCGAGAGCGAGCGCAACGCCCTGGAAGTCTTCTGGGAGGACGGCCACGCGAGCCTCGCGAGCGCGCCCAAGCGCGAACTCGCCGATGCCCTCATGGAACTGATCACCGAGCGATATCATGCAAAGCGTTGAACTGCGCATTCTCGACCCGCGCCTGGAAAACGAATGGCCGCTACCCGGCTATGCCACCGACGGCTCCGCCGGCCTCGACCTGCGCGCCTGCCTCGACGACACGGTCACTCTGTCCCCCGGGGAGACGACGCTGATCCCCAGCGGCATCGCAGTACACATCGGCGACAGCGCTTACGCGGCGGTAGTGCTGCCGCGCTCCGGTCTTGGCCACAAGCACGGCATCGTCCTCGGCAACCTCGTGGGACTGATCGATTCCGACTACCAGGGCCAGATCTACATCTCCTGCTGGAACCGCAGCGAGGAAGCGTTCACCGTCGAGCCGGGCGAACGCATCGCGCAACTCGTGTTCCTCCCCGTCGAGCGCCCGCAGTTCCACATCGTCGACGCCTTCGAATCGAGCACTCGCGGTGAGGGCGGCTTCGGCCATTCCGGGCGACGCTGACGGTGATTGCGCCTATCGGGGATCGCCGTAACCGGCGTGCCGCGCACACGAACGAAACCAAAATGACTCACCCCGCCAGCACCCGGGGCCGGATGTGAAGGTGGAGAGACGACTATGCGGCTGACTCGCAAGGGAAGCGAACACCGGGCCCAGACACCGACGCTGACGCGGTTACTGGTTCTGCTCGGAGCACTCGCGCTCCTCGCCGCCGCCGCCATTACGGCCGTACCCGCCTGGCTGGGTCCGCAGGCGGAGGCCCAGGCGCGCGCCGGGGCGCAATCAGCGGCACAATTCGGTGCGAAACGGCTTGCCGAGCGCGTCGAGGAACGCCTGTCGCTGATCGCCCGCATGCCCGACGAGGCCGCCCTGCAGGCGGCCTTCCCCGAAGCCGTGCGCATCCGGTCGATCCCCCCGGACGGACTCACCGCGGCTCCGCGGGCCGAACCGCCCGTCGGCTACGCGCTGGTGAAACAGGCCTCGCGGGTGCTCGAAGACGGCACGGCGAGCGCCGAGGTCCACCTTCCCGGTGGACCGGATGCCCAACTCAACCTGATTGCACCAAGGCAAAGCGGCGCCTGGCTGGTCACGCTGCCGACCTCGGTGCTCGACGAATGGCTGGGCTCGGCCACCCCCGGATTCGCCCGATCCCTGGAGCGTGGCGGAACCACACTCGCCAGCCACGGTCGCGCAGACGGCCCCGGGGCGACGTCTTCCGTCGCGGGCACCAGCTGGCAGGTGCGGATCCAGGCACCGCAACCACGGGTTCCACTGGGGGACGCCACGATGTTGGCTGCCGGTGTGGGCGCGCTCGGCATCGCCCTCATCGGCGCCGGACTGTGGCTGCATCGACGCACCCCGCAACCACTACCCGGTAACGAGCCTCCCGATACCGCAACCGCCCCTGACGCCGAAGCGGATTCCGCCGGCAGCGATATGCCACCCCCCGATGGCGAAGGCTTGCTGGTGGAGGAACCACCTCAGGAGCAACCGGCGGCTGCGGCGGAGGAAGACGACGCCCCGGCGCAGGGACCACGCGAGCTGCCACCGCTGGAGTTCGTCAATCCCAACGGGGACGCCACGACCACGGAAACCGTCACCGAGGAGACGCTCACGCTGGAGGACGACGATGGCCTGGAGATCGTCGACGAACCCGAGCCCCGGAAGCCGGCGGCGAACCGGCACATCGTCGACCCGTCCATACTCCGCGCCTACGACATCCGCGGCATCGTTGGCGAGACGCTCACCGCAGCGACCATGGAACGGCTCGGCCGAGCGTTCGGGCACACTGCCACGGAGCAGGGACACGACAGCGTGGTGGTCGCCTGTGACGGCCGCCACTCGAGCCCGGAGCTCACGAGCGCACTGATAGAAGGTATCACCGGCAGCGGTTGCGATGTCATCGACATCGGCGAGGCGCCCACGCCGCTGCTGTATTTCGCCACCCACCTGCTTGGCACGAACGCCGGGGTGGTGGTCACCGCGAGCCACAATCCACCGGCCTACAACGGCCTGAAAGCGGTTCTCGGCGGCGAGGCGCTGTCGACGGACGCGATTCAGGCACTCGGCGCGCGCGCCGAGCGTGACGAACCCGCCGATGGCGGCGGCAGCATCTCGCGCCGGGACGTCGTCCTCGACTATATCGATGCCGTGGCGGCCGATATCACCCTCCACCGCCCGCTCCGCGTCGCCATCGACTGCGGCAATGGCGTCGCGGGCGCGGTCGCGCCGGCTCTTTTCCGTGCCCTCGGCAATGAAGTCGTCGAGCTCTTCTGCGATGTGGACGGGGATTTCCCCAACCACCACCCGGACCCGAGCGTGCCCGACAATCTCACGGCGCTGACGGAGCGCGTGCGAGCCGGCGAAGCCGACGTGGGCCTTGCCTTCGACGGTGACGGCGACCGCCTCGGCGTAGTCGACAGCGAGGGCAACATCATCTGGCCGGACCGCCTGCTCATGCTTTTCGCCCAGGACGTGCTCGCCCGGATGCCGGGCTCGGATATCATCTTCGACGTCAAGTGCACGCGCCATCTCGCCGAAATCATCACCGTCAACGCCGGCGTGCCGGTGATGTGGCGCACGGGACACTCCCTGATCAAGCGCCGCCGCGCCGAGACCAACGCGCCGCTCGCGGGGGAAATGAGCGGCCACATCGTCTTCGGCGACCGGTGGTATGGTGTCGACGATGCCCTGTACGCTGGCGCACGCCTGCTGGAGCTGCTTTCCTTCGAGGCCGGCCGCACGAGCGCCGACGTCTTCGCTGCCCTGCCCGAAGGTCACAGCACGCCGGAGATCCGTGTGGATCTCGCCGCCGAAGGGGAATCCACGGCGATCATGGAACGACTGCTCGCTCAGGTGGACGAACTGCCCGAGGCCGCGCGGGTCACCACCCTGGACGGCCTACGCATCGATTTCCCCGACGGCTGGGGCCTGGTGCGGGCCTCCAATACCCAACCGAGCCTGGTTCTGCGCTTCGAAGGGGATGACGCGGACGCACTCGAACGCGTCCGCGACCACTTCCGCGGCCAGCTCGCCGCCGCCGCGCCCGAGCTCGAGCTACCGTTCTGACCAGGAGAACCACCCCCGATGCCCGAACAACCTACCCCCCCTGCCCAGGTCGCACACGTACTCACCGAAGCGCTGCCGTACATCCGCCGCTTCCACGGCCGCACCATCGTGGTGAAATACGGCGGCAACGCCATGGTTGACGAGGCGCTCAAGCAGAGCTTCGCCCGCGATATCGTGCTGATGAAGCTGGTGGGCTTCAATCCGGTGGTGGTGCACGGCGGCGGACCACAGATCGGCCGGCTGCTCGAGCGAATCGGCAAGAAGACAGAGTTCGTCGAAGGCATGCGCGTGACCGACGCCGAGACAATGGATGTGGTGGAAATGGTGCTCGGCGGGCTGGTGAACAAGGAGATCGTCAGCCTCATCAACCGCCACGGCGGCCGCGCCGTCGGCCTCACCGGCAAGGACGGCGGTTTCATTCGCGCCCGCAAACTGCATGTACACCGTCCCGGCGAAGCGGAGCGCGAACCCGAGATCATTGACATCGGCCATGTAGGCGAAGTCGATGCCATCGACCCGGGACTCGTCGACATGCTCGACGGC
>CAZHBN010000254.1:3968-5982 GCA_964530405.1 uncultured Ectothiorhodospiraceae bacterium | reverse complement strand
TTCTCGGTCTGTCCGCCGCTCATGGGGATGACCGTGCATCCGAGCTTCTCCGCGCCATAGTGTGCGCCGAGGCCACCGGTGAACAGACCATAGCCGTAGGCCACGTGGACCACGTCGTTGGCGCTGCCGCCGGCGGCCCGAATCGAGCGTGCCACCGCGTTCGCCCAGGTATCGATGTCGTTGCGCGTGTAGCCCACGACGGTGGGGCGACCGGTGGTGCCGCTGGAGGCGTGAACGCGCACTACGTCGCTCATGGGCACGGCGAACATGCCATAGGGATAGTTGTCGCGAAGGTCGTTCTTGTACGTGAACGGAAACTTCGCCAGATCGGCCAGCGAGTTCAGGTCGTTGGGATGTACGCCGGCGCGGTCGAAGCTCTCCCGGTAGAACGGCACGTTCTTGTAGGCATGGTTGAGCGACCAGCGCAGGCGCTCGAGCTGGATGTGGCGCAGCTCGTCGAGGCTGCAGGTCTCCACCGGCTCCAGCAGGCCGCTGACAGGGACGTCGGTACGTTTCATCGTCTCTCCTCCGCAGTTCGAAAGAGGGGGGAGCAACCACCAAGGCGCAATGGACCCCAGGTCCACAAAGACCGTCTGCATCGATCAGTATCGCAGCTCGGCTGCACTCGGCAGCGGACGATCTCCGCGATACCCCGCGTAGTCGGGCACCGCCTGTGGCGGACCTCGACTACGCGGGCTGACCCCGGTCTATGCCTTCGTCGGCCGTCTCCCGGTCATTCGGTCGTTAAACGCGTTCGACCACCATGGCGATGCCCTGGCCGACGCCGATGCACATGGTGCAAAGGGCGTAGCGGCCGCCGCGCCGGTGGAGCTCGTTGACCGCCGCGAGCGCCAGGCGCACGCCGCTCGCCCCGAGGGGGTGGCCCAGCGAGATGGCGCCGCCGTTGGGGTTCACGTGTTCGGCGTCGTCGGCCACGCCGAGCATGCGCAGCACCGCCAGCGATTGAGCGGCGAAGGCCTCGTTGAGCTCGACGACGTCCATATCGTCAATACCGAGCCCCAGGCGATCCAGCAGTTTCCGGCTCGCCGGCGCCGGGCCGATGCCCATTACCCGCGGGGCGACGCCGGCGGTGGCCATGCCGAGCACGCGTGCCCGCGGCGTGAGGCCGTGGCGGGTGGCTGCCGCCTCGGAGGCGACGATCAGTGCGCCGGCGCCGTCGTTTACGCCGGAGGCGTTGCCGGCGGTGACGCTGCCGCCGTCCTGGCGGAACGGCGTGGGCAGCTTGGCGAGGGCCTCCAGGGTGGTCTCCGGGCGCGGATGCTCGTCGGTGTCCACCACCACCGGATCCCCCTTGCGCTGGGGGATGGTCACCGGGGTGATCTCCTCGGCGAGCCGGCCGGCTTCCATCGCCGCGCGGGTGCGTTGTTGGCTGCGCAGGGCGAAGGCGTCCTGGTCCGTGCGCGCGACCCCGTAGTCCACGGCGACGTTCTCGGCGGTCTCCGGCATGGAGTGGGTGCCGAACTGCTCGGCCATGAGCTTGTTGACGAAGCGCCAGCCGATGGTGGTGTCGTGGATCTCGGCCTGGCGGGAGAACGCCTTCTCCGCCTTGCCCATGACGAACGGCGCGCGTGACATGCTTTCCACACCGCCGGCGATCATCAATTCCGCCTCGCCGGCGCGGATAGCGCGGGCGGCGCCACCCACGGCATCCAGGCTGGAGCCGCACAGGCGGTTGATGGTGGTGCCGGGCACCGCCTCGGGCAGACCTGCGAGCAGCGTGGCCATTCGGGCGACGTTGCGGTTGTCCTCACCGGCCTGATTGGCGCAGCCGAGGATGACGTCATCCACCGCCGCCCAGTCCACGTCCGGATTGCGGTTCAGCAGCGCCTTCAGCGGCACGGTGGCCAGGTCGTCGGCGCGCACCGCCGCCAGCGATCCGCCGTAACGTCCGAACGGCGTGCGCAGGCCGTCGCAGATATACGCCTCAGTCATCACTTACCTCCAGCCCGGGAACGAGCTGTGCCTTGGTCTGATAGGACTTGCCGCGGAACAG
>CAZHBN010000254.1:0-3868 GCA_964530405.1 uncultured Ectothiorhodospiraceae bacterium | reverse complement strand
ACCTTGCGCCAGAGCAGCGGCGAGACCCGGTAGCGGTCCAGGCCGTAGACCACGCCCAGGCTGTCCAGCGTCTGGCAGACGTGGGGCAGGCCGATAGCGTCCGCCCAGGCGAGCGGGCCACGCGGGTAGTTCACACCGCCGCGCATGGCCGTGTCGCAGCCGGTGGCGTCGCACACGCGTTGATTCACCGCATCGGCGGCCTCGTTGGCGAGCATGCACACGGTGCGCATGACGATGAGGCCCGGGACGTCGTCGATGACGCAGACCTCGCGCCCGAGCGCCTGAAAGAGCCCCACCGCCCGTGCCAGTGCCTCCGGCGAGGTCTGGTCGGCGGCGGCGACCACCGCGCGCTTGGCCTCGGCGAAGTCGAGCGCCAGGTCGAAGACGACGAGATCCTCCAGGTCTTCTTCCACCGCGCGCTCGGTGGCCAGCCGTCCGTCGGTGAGTGCGAGCACCGTTCCGCCCACGTGCAGGTAAGCGTCTTCGCCGGCCTCGCGTTCGACGGCGATGCCTGCTGCCTCGATGGCGCCGACGAGTGGTTCGGCGACGCCGAGATCGCCTTCGACGGTGACGGTGTCCGGCCTCGGTCCGGGCGCGGCGGTGGCGGGGGCAGGGGGCTCCGAGCTTTCGCGGTAGTCATAGAAGCCGCGGCCACTCTTGCGCCCGAGAAGCCCACCCTCGACGTACTCGCGCTGCAGCAGCGATGGCAGAAATCGCGGGTCCTGGTAGTAGGCGTTGAATACCGACTGGGTGACGGCGAAATTCACGTCCTGACCGATCAAATCCATGAGCTCGAACGGGCCCATGCGGAAGCCGCCACATTCCTTCAGCGCCGTGTCGATGGTGACGACGTCCGCGCCGCCTTCCTCGAGCACGCGCAGCGCCTCGGCGTAGAACGGCCGGGCGACGCGGTTGACGATGAACCCGGGCGTGGAGCGCGCGTGTACCGGGTGCTTGCCCCAGGCCGCGGCGGTGGCATGCACCGTCTCGGCGACGGCGGAGTCGGTGGCGATGCCACTGACCACCTCCACGAGCTTGAGAATGGGCGCGGGGTTGAAGAAATGCATGCCCACCAGGCGCTCGGGGCGCTGGAGCCCCGCGCCGATGGCGGTCACCGAGATCGAGGAGGTGTTGGTGGCGAGGATGACGTCTTCGCCGCAGAGTGCTTCAAGCTCGCCGAATACTTGCTGCTTGACCGCCAGGTCCTCGACGATGGCCTCCACCACGAGACCCGCGGGGGCGAGCTCGGTGGTAGCGGTCACCGCCCGGATGCGGCTGACGATAGCGTCCACCTGCTCGCGGGTCATCCTGCCGCGCTCGATGAGCCGTTCCATGCCCGCGCGGGTGCGCTCGATGCCTTTCTCCGCGGCGCCCTCGGCGGCGTCGAAGAGCAGCACCGGGTGGCCGGCGGTGGCGGCTACCTGGGCGATGCCGGCGCCCATGGTGCCGGCGCCGATGACGCCGATGGTCGTGTCAGTGGTCAGTGCGCTCATGGTATTCCGGCTCACTTGCCCTGGAAATCGGGATCACGTTTGTCCATGAAAGCGGCGACGCCTTCGCGGTAGTCGTCGGTGCGACCGGCGACGCGCTGCAGGTCGCGCTCCAGGTCGAGCTGGTCGTCCAGGTCGTTGTGCCAGGAGGCGTTGATCGCGCGTTTGATGAGCGCCAGCCCCTTGGTGGGCTGGGTCGCGAGATGACGGGCGAGGTTGCCGGCCTCCTCCGGTAGCGCTTCGTCTTCCACCACCTTCCAGATCATGCCCCAGGTCTCGGCCTGCTCCGCGGGGAGCTTGTCGCCGAGCATGGCGAGTCCCATGGCCCGGGCATGCCCGACCACCCGCGGCAGGTGCCAGGTGCCGCCGGAATCCGGCAGCAGGCCGATCTTGCAGAACGCCTGGATGAAGCTCGCCGAGCGCGCAGCGAGCACGATGTCGCAGGCCAGCGCCAGGTTGGCACCGGCACCGGCGGCCACGCCGTTGACGGCGCAGACCACCGGCATTTCCAGCGTCTTCAGCTTGCGGATGAGCGGGTTGTAATTCTTCTCGATGGACTCGCCCAGATCCGGCGCCTCCGCCCCCGGCGCCACGTTACGGTCGGAGAGGTCCTGGCCGGCGCAGAAGCCGCGGCCGGCACCGGTGACGAGCAGGCAGCGCACGCGCTCGTCACGCTCGGCGGCCTTGATGGCGTCGCGCACCTCGTCGTGCATCTGAGCGTTGAAGCTGTTCAACGCCTTCGGCCGGTTGAGGGTCAGTGTGGCGACACCGGCGTCGACGGAATACTCGATGGTCTCGTAGCTCATGGCGGTCTACCGTCCCTTGAACTCGGGCTTGCGCTTGTCCATGAAGGCGGCGAGGCCTTCCTGGCGGTCTTCGGTGGCGGCGAGGATGGTGAAGGCCTGGCGCTCCAGGCGCAGACCGGCGGTGAGGTCGGTGTCGAAGGCCTTCAGCAGCACGTCCTTCGCCAGGCGTACGGCCATGGGCGACTTGGCGGCGATCTTGCCTGCGAGGTCGTGGGCGCGCTCGATGGTGGCTTCCCGCGGGGTAATCTCGGCGACCAGGCCGGATGCCAGCGCGGTGCGTGCGTCGATCCACTCGCCGGCGAGTACCATTTTCATGGCGAGCGATTTCCCTACCGTGCGGATGAGGCGCTGAGTCCCGCCGGCGCCCGGGATGATCCCCAGGTTGATTTCCGGTTGACCGAACTGGGCGTTGTCGGCGGCGATGATGATGTCCGCGTGCATGGCCAGCTCGCAGCCACCGCCAAGGGCATACCCGTTGACCGCCGCGATGAGCGGTTTGGGGAACTGTGCGATACGCTGCCAGTAGCCCGGGCGGGTGTCCTCCACCACGCCCTTGAGATCCAGCTCGGCGAGCTCGCCGATGTCGGCACCCGCGGCGAAGACTTTCTCGCCACCGGTGAGTACCACGGCACGCACGGCCTCGTCCGCGGCCGCCGCATCCAGCGCCTCGGCGAGCTCGCGAAGCAGGTTGGTGCGCAGCGCGTTTCGCGCCTCGGGGCGGTCGAGGGTGATCTGCAGGACATGCTCCGTCGCCTTTTCGACGACGATGTCCTCGTATTCGGCCATCTTGCCCCTCCTCGTAGATGTTCGGGTTGGCCGCGGATGGGATGGAGGAAACACGATACGACGCCGTAAACAACCGCATTCGGTATCGCGTTGTCGCGGGCACCGGCGTGACCGGCCGTAAGGCTCTCCATCCCCCGTCACAAAGGGTCGTCGCCGGCATTGGCGTGACTCGGCCACGACCCGGCAAAGACTACCGCAGCGCGGAAATAGGTTACAAGAAGTTCATTGACAGAGGTCAAATACGTATCAAAATACGGCCCACGTATCGCAGCATCCGTCGTGCACCGGTGCGGGCGCCGCACGAACGGCTAGATTGATGCTGTGAGTATGGATCATACCCGCAGCCGTATCGGTGGCGGGCGAGGAGTCAGGAGGCGAGATGACACAGGATTTCTACGCCAAGCATCGTGAGACGCTGGACAAGGCCATGGAGGCCACCCGGACCCGCGAGTTCTGGAGCCCCTACCCGGAGGCGCCAAGCGGCAAGATCTACGGCGAGAACGCCGCCGCCGAGGGCGAGGCCGCGTTCAAGGCTCGCCTCGACCAGCCCTTCAAGCTCGAGATGCCCGGTATCGAGGGCGAGGTGGGCGAGGAGCGCTCGCCCTACGGCTTCGATCTCGGCATCCGCTACCCCAAGGTGAACATCGACCAGCTCGTGCCGGCGATGAAGCGCTCGCTCGCCGCCTGGCGCGACGCCGGCCCGGAGGTGCGCGCCGGCGTGTGCGCCGAAATCCTCGAGCGGCTCAACAAGCGCAGCTTCGAGATGGCCCACGCGGTGATGCACAC
>CAZHBN010000253.1:0-5997 GCA_964530405.1 uncultured Ectothiorhodospiraceae bacterium | reverse complement strand
ACCTTGAGAATCAGGCCCACGTCCTTGCGCTCGATGGTCTGAAAAGGGTTGACGCCGGAGCCGCCGTCGCCCGTCTCGGAGAACGAGCCGGTGACGAACGGGACGTTCTGGGCGACGGTGATCTCGGCCTCCTGGTTGTCCAGGGTCACCAGCGACGGTGTCGAGAGAATGTTGGTATCGGCGTTGCTCGCCAGTGCGCGCAGCAGCGCGGCGAAGCGCACGCCGCCGGCGAGATCTCCCACCGCGAGGTTGAGGCCCTGGCCGACGTTCGGGACCTCGTCCTGGCTGAGCGAGTTGATGATGCCACCGAGGCTGTCGCCGCCACTGACGGTGGAGTTGCCGAAGCTGGTGCCGCCGACCGCGGAATCACTGTCACCCGAACCGTCGATGGCCCACTGGAAGCCGAGCTCGGCGGCGGTGTCCGCGGAAACCTCGGCAATGGCCGCCTCGATGACCACCTGGGCCCGGCGCACGTCGAGCTTGTCGATAACCGCGCGCAGCTCTTGCTGAATCTGGGGGGGCGCGCTGATGACCAGGGAATTGGTGGTCTCGTCCGGCTGGATACTGACCTCGCCGTCCTCACTCGCGGCCGCTGCCTGACCCTCGCCTTTCTGCTCCTGCTGCGCGCGGATGTTCTCGCTGACGCCCTGAAGCACCTCGGCGAGGTCGGTGGCCTTGGCGAAGTTGAGATAGACCACCTGGGTGTTGCCGGCATCCGCCTGAAGGGGTGTGTCGAGCCGAGCGACGAGTGCGCGCAGACGCAACCGTTCATCCTCGGGTCCGGCGAGGATGATGCTGTTGGTGCGCGGGTCCGCGGCTATCTGCACGCTGGCGCCGCCTCCGCCGCCCTGTGCCTGATTCTGGCGCAGTTGCTGGAGAAGCTGGACCATGTCCTCGCTGGTGGCGTGCTCGAGATCGATGACCTCGATCTCAGCGGAGCCGGCGCGGTCGATACGCTGGACGATGCCTGCCAGCCGCTCCACATTGGCCGCGTGATCGGAAATGATCAGCACGTTGGTGGGCGGGTAGGCGGCGAAGTGGCCCTGCTGGGGGATCAGCGGCCTGAGGATGGGCACCAGCTGGGCGACGGGAACGTTCTGCACGCGCAGTACGCGTGTGACGATCTCGTCCCCGCCGATGGCGTCACCGTCCTCCGTGCCGAGCTGGCGTGCGTTGATGTCCGGCACGATCTTGGTGATCTCGCCCGAAGGGATCGCCGAGAAGCCATGCACCTGGAGAATCGACAGGAAGACCTTGTAGAGCTCGTCCGCATTCATGGGGCGCTTGGATACCACGGTCACCTGCGCCTGGACGCGGGGGTCGACCACGAAATTGCGACCGGTGACCTCGGCGACCGTGTTGATCAGCGCCGACAACTCGGCGTCCTTGAGGTTGAGCGTGATCTGCTCCTGCGCCTGCACGGCCGGCGCGGCGAGAACGAAAAGTGCAACTGCGACGGCGAGGCCGCGCAGCGGGTCGAGTAGCGACGTCGCGGAGCGCATGTTCATCCCTGGTTGCCGAAATCAAGCACCACTTGGCGCCGATTGCCGTTTCGAGTGACGGTGAGTGTAACGCGGCTGGCGTTGCCGAGGCGCTGCAGCGCACGCATCGCCGCTTGTTGGTCCTCTAGGGCGATGCCGTCGATGGAGGTGACCACATCACCGCTCTCCAGTCCCGCCGCGCTCAACAGTTCCCGGTTGCCGCCCTGGATCCGGAAGCCGGTGAGGTTGCCGTTGGCGTCGCGCACGGGAACCGGCTGCAGCATCCGCTGTAGTGCGCCGGGGTCGCGACGCAGCCGGTCGCGATAGCGCTGCAGCGAGCCACTGCCGGCCGTTTGCGCGTCGCCCGAGGGTGTTTGCGTGGCGGTTTCGGTGTCCGTGCCGAGCCTTTCCTCCGGCAGGTGGAGTGCTTCGTGGCGGCCGTTTCGCATGAGAATCACACGGTCGCCGTAGATGGCATCGACCACGGCACCGCCGGGAAGCTCGTCCCCACGCCGGAACAACGTATCGGGATCACCGCCGGCGGCGATGATGGCCAGGCCGGTCGAGCCGTCATCCCCGGCGAGGACACCGCGGAGAGTGAGGTCGAGCTGCGTCTCCGGCGCTTCGCGCGGCGTCTGCGTTTCCTGCTTTTCGGCCGTCGCCTCGCCGAACAGGTGTGCGGCGGCGATGCGCTGGTAGTCGGGGCCCGCATTGCCGGCGCTGCCGGCGTCGTCGAGGGACAGTGCCGGCGGGGGTGGTGGCTCCGAGTCGGCGTCCGGCCACAGCAGCCAGCTCAGGCGGGCCGCCTGCCAGGCGAGCGCCACTGTCGCCACCACGGTCACGACCGCGGCCAGCCGAGCACCCGTGCGGGAGGCGGGATCGAAGGATGGTGTCATTGCCGATAGTGCCAATGCGGGCTGCTCCGTGGGGGATATCCGTTTCCCGTGGCCGCCGTGGGGCTGATTGCGCGAGCTTAAGGAACGCGGCTGCGCTGCTGCAAGCTGGCTGGTACTAGCGGTAACCCGTGAAGCCGGTGAAGCGCCTGCGACGCTTCACCGGCTTCACGGGTGGCGAGCCGTCCGTCGTGTACCGGCGTCACCGCCACTGTAGTACCAATCATGACACCAATGCTATCAGGTCGTTCGTCAGGACCCCGCGGTAAGTGGACATTCCGTCTCCCGGGGGGCGCGGAATGCCGTGTCCCGGGGAACGGTCTGGAGCACTTCGAGATAGTCGCCGGTGCGCTTGATGTCCATTGGCTGTTTCACTTCGACGAGGAGCATGTCGTGGAGCATGCGGCTGTTCATGAGTACGCGCCCGTCCGCGGTGAACACGCCATCGTCCACCGGTCGGGTGCGCATGGCCGCCATTACCCGTTTGCCGTCGTCCGTCCCTGCAGCGGCCACGGCTTCCAGGTAATGGCGCGTCGCTGAGTAGACGCCCGCCTGTGGCGACGTCGGTGGACTGCCGTGACGTCGCCGGAAGCGCTGTGACCACTCCCGCGCGCGTGCGTCCCGATTCCAGTAGAAGCTCGTCGCGAAGCGCAGCCCGGTGGTCACATAGACCCCGAGACTCCGCACATCGGTAATGTAGAACTCGATTGCCACCGGTGCGATATCCCGCATGTGCAGCCCCTGAGCGTAACTCTGGCGCAGCGCGAGCTGCGTGTCCTCGCCAGCGTTGGCGAGGCCGAGTACGTCTGCCGGGGAGGCTGCCGCCTCGTTCACCGCATCGGCCATCGCCTCGGCGCCCGCCGGGCTGGGGATTACGCTTTCGCCCACCACTTCTCCGCCATTGGCCGTGACCACGGCGGCGACCTGGTCCCGGAGATCATGTCCGAAGCTGTAGTCGGCGGTGACGAAGTACCAGCGGTGGGCGCCCCGGTCCACCAGGCTGGTGGCGACGGACTGGGCGAGCGCATGGGTGTTGAAGCCCCACTGGACGGCGAGCGGGGAACAGTTCTCGTCATTGAACGCGGTGCTCGAAGGGGCGCTGTGCAGGGTCACGATGCCGTGCTTCTCGGCGAATTGCTGCACCGCCAGCGCCGTGTTGGACGCCGACAGACCCACCACCATATCCACCGGAGTCTTCGCGTGGGTTTCGCGCAACCGTCGCACGGCGATGTCCGGGTCCAGCTCCGAGTCCCTGGTCAGGACCTCGACGGGGGTGCCGCCGACCGTTCGGCCGAGCGCTTCGGCGGCCATCTCGGCGGCTGCGACCGAGCCCTGGCCAGTGAAGTCGGAATACGTGCCCGAGAGGTTGGTGAGCACCAGCACGCGGACCACGCCATCGGACATGGCGGCAGTGGCAGAGCCGCTCATCGCGGCCAGCAGTGCCAGAGCCCACACGAAGCCGGGCAGTCTCCTCTGCTCCATGGCGCCCCCTCCTGCTCGTAGTGTCGGAATGCTGTTCTCGTTATCCGTCCGGTCGTAGAGTCGCTCGACCGGTTTGAGATCACTGTAACCCCGGGCCCCCGCGAACGCGAGGGTTGGTGAGGTGCTTGCCCGTGCGTGTCGCTTCTCGTGCCGCGCCGAGATAGCCCGAAAGGCGGGAATCGGGCAGGCCGTGAAGGGCGGCAACGGCTTCGACCATTGACACCGGTGGGGGGCGCCGCTATCGTTAGCTCCCAGATCGGCACAGCGTGCCTCCCCCGTTTCCCGCATCAGTCGGTCGTTTCCGCACTACTATTATCCTTAAGTCGACGGACAGCCCTGCTATATCCATGCGTTTCCAGCGAGGAATCCCTGGAGGTCCCAAGTCGTGAGCGCAGACATCGTGCATGCCTCGGACGAGACATTCGAACGCGAGGTGCTCAATGCCAGCGAACCCGTGTTGGTGGACTACTGGGCCGAGTGGTGTGGCCCGTGCAAGATGATCGCACCGATCCTCGACGAGGTCGCCGGCGTCTACGGGGCGCAGCTGAAAGTGGTCAAGCTCAACATCGACGAGAATCCGGAAACACCGCCGCGCTATGGTATCCGCGGCATTCCCACGCTGATGCTCTTCAAGAACGGTAACGTGGAGGCCACAAAGGTGGGCGCGCTGTCCAAGTCACAGCTGACCGCGTTCATCGACAGCAATCTCTGAAGCCGGGGCGGCCGGCACCCCGCCGTAAGCCGTCCATCCTGAAATCTCCGAATCCCCGCCTGCCGATCATCGGTCGCCACCATCGAGACGAAGGTCCGGAACGGATGGCTGATGGTGCACGCGGGGGGACACAGCCCATGAAGCAGTAGGCGATGAATCTCACGGAACTCAAGCAAAAACCCGCGACCGAGCTGGTTGAGATCGCGCAGTCGCTCGGTATCGAGGGGATGGCGCGCAACCGAAAGCAGGACGTCATCTTCTCGATCCTCAAGGCCCAGGCGAAGAAGGGCGAGGACATCTGGGGGGACGGCGTACTGGAAATTCTCCAGGACGGCTTCGGCTTTCTGCGCTCGGCGGATAGCTCCTACCTCGCAGGCCCGGATGACATCTATGTCTCGCCCAGCCAGATCCGGCGTTTCAGCCTGCGTACGGGGGACACGATCGCGGGCAAGATCCGGCCGCCCAAGGAAGGTGAGCGGTATTTCGCTCTGCTCAAGGTCAACGAGATCAATTTCGAGAAGCCCGAGGCGGCCAAGCACAAGGTCCTCTTCGAGAACCTCACGCCCCTTTTCGCCAAGGAGCGGATGGTCATGGAGCGCGGCAACGGCTCCACCGAGGACCTGACCGCACGGGTCATCGACCTTACCGCGCCCATCGGCAAGGGCCAGCGCGGGCTCATCGTCTCACCGCCCAAGGCGGGCAAGACGATGCTGCTACAGAACATGGCCCAGTCCATCACCAGCAACTACCCCGAGTGCTACGTTATCGTGCTGCTCATCGACGAACGACCCGAAGAGGTCACGGAGATGCAGCGCACGGTGCGCGGCGAGGTGGTGTCCTCGACGTTCGACGAGCCGGCGAACCGGCACGTGCAGGTCGCCGAGATGGTGATCGAGAAGGCCAAGCGGCTCGTGGAGCACAAGAAGGATGTGGTCATCCTCCTGGACTCCATCACCCGGCTCGCGCGTGCTTACAATACCGTGGTGCCTTCCTCCGGCAAGGTCCTCACCGGTGGTGTGGATGCCAACGCGCTGCATCGGCCGAAGCGCTTCTTCGGCGCTGCGCGAAACGTCGAGGAAGGGGGCAGCCTCAGCATTATCGCGACCTCGCTGGTGGAAACCGGTTCGCGCATGGACGACGTGATCTACGAGGAGTTCAAGGGTACCGGCAACATGGAGATCCACCTGGATCGCCGGATTTCGGAAAAGCGCATCTACCCGGCGATTAACATCAATCGCTCCGGTACCCGGCGCGAGGAGCTCCTCATGTCACCAGAGGAGCTGCAGAAGGTCTGGATCCTGCGCAAACTGCTCCATCCGATGGACGAGCTCGCGGCCATCGAGTTCCTGCTCGACAAGCTCAAGGACACCAAGACCAATGGGGAATTCTTCGACTATATGAAGCGGTAGGGGTCGAAGGCCGATAAGGC
>CAZHBN010000252.1:0-6012 GCA_964530405.1 uncultured Ectothiorhodospiraceae bacterium | reverse complement strand
GAGCAGCGGACATTTTAGCCCGGGGAAAACCGGACAGCCTCAACCGGGATTGACAGCGCAGAGCGCCGAGCCGAGAATCCGGCGGCGTGAGGACCGCCATCGGTAGACACAGCTCCCTTGTGCTTGGTCCACTCCGGCGCGTCTTCTCTCGCGACCCGTCATCGGCCTGCCGCTGTGTAACGGCCACAATGTGAGCTTGTTCCACTCACCCCTACGTGGTATCACCCTCGCTAGCTCTTTGCTTTGCTGAATGGATGCACACGCGATGCAGGGACTCAGTGACGTCAACACCACTGTGAACGTCGGCGAATACGAGCGCTTCATCCACGGCGAGGTCGAGTTCACAAGCCGCGAGCGCGGCTGGCGCGGACTTGACATGATCTGGCACACGCTACATGCGGGAGTCGAAGAGACGCGACGCCCACCCACCGAAGAGCATCAGCTCGTGCTCTATTGCTCCGCGGAAGAGCGCGGCGAGTACCGATACAACCACGGCGCATGGCAGCGCTACCGAAAGCGCGGCGGAGAGTGGTTCATCGCGCCCGCCTACGAAAATCACCTTGAGTGGCGCATTCAGCAACCGAGCGAGACCGACCTGCCGGCTGAGATCTGCCGCATCCATCTAAAGCCAGAGGTGTTCGAGCAGGCAGTCCAGGAACTGTCGGGCATTGCACACAAGCCCGTAAGGCTCGTTCACCGAATGAATATCCGCGACCCCTTCATGTCAACACTGGCCCGGGAACTGCGCCAGGAACTGCTCTCGCGCAGCGCCATCGGGATTGCCTACGGCTCAACGGCGGCCTCTATGCTCGCTGTGCACCTGCTGCGCAATCATGCAAGCGCGGACATGCCCATCAAACCCGACCGCGGGCTGCTGCGCTCAAGTGCGCGGCGTCGCGTCCTTGAGTATCTGGACGCTCATCTTGCGCAACGGATTACACTCGATGACCTCGCCGATGCGGCCTGCATGAGTCGGTTTCACTTCTCACGCGTCTTCCGCAACACCTTTGGGCAAAGTCCCGGTCAGTACCTAATAGCCACCCGCCTAAACAAGGCTCGGCACCTTCTGCGCTGCACTGACGAGACCGTTGAGCGCGTGGCCGAGTTAAGCGGCTTCCCAAGCGCACGGGCAATGGCGAGGGCAATGCGACGCCAGTGCGGTGCAAGCCCTTGCCAGTATCGCCGCACACACCGCGGACGGTGATCCTCGGGAGCGCGCTTCCGCCGTTGTGCCTGAGATCAGGCACAACGGCAGCCTGACCTTCTGCATCGTCACCGCTGGCGATGCGCAATAAATGACCCCAAAAGAGCAATCCGTGCCGCGCTCGCTGGCGCCGGCACGCGTAGGCTTGCCTCACGTGCGGGGCGGATGAGTCCCTCAGACGACCACACGGAGGCAATCGATGACCAGTTACGTAAGTTTCCCGCTGCCCGAGGCGGTGCTCATGGCACTCGCTGGTACGCCGGCAGTGCAAGCACCGGGTCGATCTGATCACGGCCGGCGATAGTGTCTGAGGGGACGCGCGGCGCACGAGCACAGGGCAAGCGCGTGATCTGGCGCCGCTCGACCGCCCGATGATACGGGTGCAGGCAATAGGGAGTGGGGATGTCGGAAGTCATAGAAGACGAGTGGGCCGAACGCAGGCAGCTTGGCGAGTACACCCTGTGGCTGCTGGTTGGCGTGTGCGTAATCGGCTCTAACGCCTTTCTGATGAGTCCAGTGCTCGCAGACATCGCCCGGGCGCTCAACGCGAGCGCCGCGGAGGTGGCGCGTGCAGTGGCGGCGTACGGGGGGGCCACGGCATTCTCAGGAATCTTTCTTACGCGCTACGCGAGCAGTTCAGGCTCTCAACGCGCACTCACCGTCTCGGGCCTTGCACTGGCCACCGGGATCGCCGCCACAGGATTTGCCAGTCATTGGATGGCTCTCACCCTAGCGCAGGGTATGGCGGGCCTCGGGGCCGGAGTCATGTTGCCAACCATCTATTCACTCACGAGCTACATCGCACCGCGCGGGCGTGAGTCGGTGGTGCTCGGACGTGTGATCACCGGCTGGTCACTTGCCATGGTGGCGGCCGTACCGGCCTCGTCACTGATGGCCGAGCTGTGGGGTTGGCGCTCGGCGTATCTGATCGTGGCCGCCGTCGCAGCAATAGCGGTACTCGGGCTTCGCCGGCTCCCGCCGTACGAGAACCCCCAGGACGGTGGGACGGTCACGCTGGTGCAGGCGCTATGCGTGCCCCGCGCCGCGCTGGTTCTCAGTGTATGCTTTCTCTACATGGTCGCATTCTACGGGGTGTACACGTTTCTCGGCGATTACCTTCAGCGCTCGCTAGGCGTCTCGCCTTCGGGCGCGGGGCTGGCGGTACTCACCTATGGCATGGGGTTTGGAGCAGCCAGTGTCGCCGGCGGCCTCATCGACCGGATCGGTGCGCAGACCACAGTAAAGCTTGCGCTAGCGACCATCGCGTGCGTCTACCTCGTGCTGCTTGCGTCGAGCGCGGCCTTTACGGCCATGCTTGCCGCATGCCTCCTCTGGGGATTTGTAAATCACCTCGGACTGAACAGTCTCGTTTCAGCGCTCTCGGCCCTCGATGAACGCGCACGCGTACGTCTTCTCGGGCTTTTCAGCGCCGTGTCGTATGGCGGCACAATGATGGCCGGGATCGTGTTCGGGCTGCTCTACGACCGGCTTGGCTTCGAGGCCCTGCTTGCGTGCGCGGCAATCCTGTGTGCACTCTCCTCGATTGGGTTCACTGGCATGCTGCGAGGGACTGGGAGAAGCGGGTCGCGGTAAGTCCCGACGGCCCGGCTGCGGGCCGACTCTCTTTGCTGGCTGCCAATCTCTGGCGGCTGTGCGCGGCCATACCAGGGGTTTACAGAGCCTCTCGCGCAGGTGATCGCCGACTCACGAGGCTTATCGGCAGTCAAACCGGGGGCGCTAACCAAGTATGACAAGCTTAGTGACGCCGGCGCGCCCCTGCGACTGCCCTGCAGTCGAGGCGGCGAGAAGAACGTCGTCGTCGAGCGTACGGAGCTAGCTGAGCGGTTCACACTGGCCGCCCCACCAACCACCGCGCGGCTGCCTGAGTGGCAATTCGCCCCCAATATCCAGGTGATGGATCTGGTCGCCATCGTCTCGCCTGAAGCATCGCGTCAGTCGATCACCTCGACGCGGATCTCGTCGCCGTCGCGCACGGAGGCGAGCACCCGGGCGTCCTCGTCGAGGCGGCCGAGGCGGTTGCACGGTGCCACCAGGCGGCTCTCGTCGCCCTGGGAGATGGGCGTGCGCCCGTAGGGCAGCGCGAGCGCGCGCCCCTCCACCCAGAAGCACACCTCGCCCGGGTCCACCACCTGCTGGGCGTCATCGCGCACGTCCTGCTCCGAAGGCACGGAGAAGTACACCTCCTCACCCCAGGTCTGCGCGGTGCTCGTGTGCGGCAGCGTATCGAGCAGGGCTCGGCTCTCGTCGCTGTCGTTCAGGGTGGCGGTCGCGGAGCCCGCCGGCCAGCTCAGGCGAATGCGATTGCTCATGATCGACCTCTGTGTGTCCATGTGAAAAGCGTTTCTGTTTCAGGCACGCACGATGCGCAGCTGATTGGTGGTCCCGCGCACGCCGAACGGCAGCCCCGCGGTCATCACCAGGGCGTCCCCGGGTGCCGCGATGCCGTTGTCGCGGGCTGCGCGGGCGGCGGCCTCGGCGGCTGCCTCGCCGTCGGCGGCGTCGGGCACCACCCGCGAGACAACCCCCCAGGCGAGTGCGATCCGGCGCGCGGTGGCCGCGCTCGGGGTGAGGCTGAGGATGGGGCGCATCGGGCGCTCGCGCGCCACCCGCAGAGTGGTGAAGCCGGACTCCGTCCAGGTCACGCAGCAGGCGGTAGGCAGAATCTGGGCGATGCGCCGCACGGCGCAGCAGATGGCGTCGGCATCGGTCGCCGAAGGCTGCGGGTGCCCGGCATCCAGGCTGTTGCGGAACTGCTCGTCCGCCTCCACCCGGGCGATGATGCGCGCCATCATCTCCACGGCCTCGACGGGGTAATCGCCGGCGGCGGTCTCGCCGGAGAGCATCACCGCATCCACGCCCTCATAAACGGCGTTGGCCACATCCGAGGCCTCGGCCCGCGTGGGCCGCGGCGCGCCCATCATCGAGTCGAGCATCTGGGTGGCGACGATCACCGGTTTGCCTACCACGCGGCAGCGGCGCACGATCCGCCGCTGCGCCACGGGCACGTCCTCCGGGGGTATCTCCACGCCCAGATCGCCACGCGCGATCATCACGGCGTCCGTGGCGTCCACGATGGCGTCGAGCTGCTCCATGGCCGAGGGCTTCTCGAGCTTGGCCACGAGCGCCGCCCGGTCGCCGACGAGCTCGCGCAGCGTGTGCAGGTCGTCGGCGCGCTGGACGAACGACAGCGCGACCCAGTCCACGCCCTGCTCCAGGCCGAAGGCCAGATCCTCGCGGTCCTTGTCGGTGAGTGCCGAGATCGGCAGTGCGACATCGGGCAGGTTGACGCCCTTGTGGTCGGCGATGCGGCCATCGGTCTCGGCACGCACCACGGCGGACTCGCCGTCGACGCTGTCCACGTGCAGTGTCAGACGGCCATCGTCGATGAGCACCCGCGCGCCAGGCTTCAGGGCGGCGAAGGCCTCGCGGATGGGCAGCGGGATTCGGCCGTCGCTCACAGGGCCCTGCTCGCAGACCATCTCCAGGCGCTGGCCGGCGGTGACGAAGATCTCGCCGCCGGGGAAATCGCCGAGACGAATCTTGGGGCCGCAGAGATCCTGGAGCAGGGTCAGCGGCCGGCCGAGCTCCTCCTCGAGGGCGCGCACGGTGCGTACGACCGAGGCGTGGTCGTCGTGGCTGCCGTGGCTCATGTTCAAGCGGAAGACGCTCGCACCCGACGCCACCAGGCGGCGCAGCGTCGCCGGATCGCGGGAAGCCGGCCCGACCGTCGCAACGATGCGCGTGCGCTGGTCGGCCGGACAGGAATAGCCTCCGGTTTGATCGCCCGAGTGCGCCATCTTCCCCACCTCCGCGTTACTCGACTACCTCGTCGAAATCCTAGTCAGTGTCTTCCGGGCGGTCAACTATTTTGGAAATATTTTCCATTTTACGGGACCGATAAGCACAAAGTCGCTCCTGAATCACTCATACAAAACATGCAAAACAATGAGTTACACCCGGATGAATCAGACGCACCCCCGGTTTCCAGCATCACGGCGAGGTACAGGAAGCCCGCCCAGGTCGGGAGTGGAGTAAGAAGCAGGGCGTAGTCGGACTATTTCCCTGCTTCTCCTCCCCGAACCGCACGTGCACCTCTCAGCGCATGCGGCTCTCCATTCAAGCATGGCCCATGGCCATGGCGACGTCACGATACCGAGAGGTGACGGTACTGCGAGCTTCCTCCCGCATGAGGTAGGGATTCGACTCGGGATTTCGCCACCGGAACTGACGCTTGCGACTGGTCACCAGCCGCCGTAGCGCCACCCCACAGAGATTGCCTCGACCGCTGCGACCGAAGAGCACCCATGTCTTGGCGCGCCCCTCGGCCGGGCGCCGAACCCAGTGTCGCATCAGCGATGTGATCGAGGTTCGGTACTTCCTTGCCAGCCAGTGCGCGAGTCGCCAGAACACGATGCGATCCAGCTTCCTGAACACCGTCGCGGTGAAGTCCGTGAATTGGTAGAAATTCGCCCATCCCGCCAAGCGGCGGTTCAGGCGTTTCACCAGGTCAATCCTGTTCTCGCCGTGATTGCCGGACAACTCCTTCGCCAGCGTCGCCGCGAAGCGTTTGGACTTGTCCTTGGGGATCGTGGTAACCATGCGCATTGTGCCACGCGGACCCCGCTTGCGGATGATCCGGTGCCCAAGGAAGGTAAAGCCGTCATTGACGTGGGTGATATGGGTTTTGCCCATATTGAGCGTCAGTTTCAGCTCCCCTTCCAGGAACCGGCGGCATTTCTCGCGGATGGTCTCGGCATGCGCCTTCGTGCCTTTGACGATGACGACGA
>CAZHBN010000251.1:0-6083 GCA_964530405.1 uncultured Ectothiorhodospiraceae bacterium | reverse complement strand
TGCCCGAGGTGATCGTAGTCGACGAGATCGGCACCGCCGCGGAAGCCGCCGCGGCGCGCACCATCGCCGAGCGCGGCGTGCAGCTCATCGGCACCGCTCATGGCACGACGCTGGAGAACCTCACGCGCAACCCGACACTCGCCGACCTGGTCGGTGGCGTGCGCACGGTCACACTGAGCGACGAAGGCGCCCGCGCCCGCGGCACCCAGAAGACCGTCAGCGAGCGCGCCGGCCCGCCGACGTTTGGCGCCGTGGTGGAAATCGTCGACCGCGAGCGCCTCATCGTCCACCGGGATACCGCGCGCGCCGTCGACGCGCTGCTCCGGGGCATCGCCCCACGGGGCGAGCCGCGCAGCACGACCGGCGAAACCGGCGAACAGCCCGTCATGCCGGCCCCACCGGTGCCCCCGACCCCGGATCCGCAACCCGCGCCGCCACCACCGGCGAAGCGGGCGGCGCCGCGAAGCGGCAGCGAGCGCATGGTGCGCATCTACTGCTACGCGTTGAGTCGCGATTCCACCGAGCGCGTGTTGCGGGATCTGCGCCTCAACGCCCGTACCGTGGAGCGCGCGGAACAGGCGGACCTGGTGATCGCCCTGCGCGCCCGCAGCCAGGACCGACGTCTGCAGGAGCTGATCGCCGAGACGGGCGCTCCGGTTTACGCCATCAAGCGCAACAGCACGGCGCAGATACGGCGATTGCTGCGCGACGTATTCAACGTCGTACCGGGGCTCAACGACGCCGCGGTGGATGCCGCCGCCCGGGAAGCGGAAGCCGCCGCGCAACGGGTGATCGACGAGGGCGTCGCGGTGGAGCTCACGCCGCGCTCGGCACCACTGCGCAAACTCCAGCACCGCATCGCCATGCGCCACCGCCTGCTCGCGCAGAGCACCGGCTGCGAGCCGGACAAGCACCTGGTGATTCAGCCAGGCAGCGATTCCCCCGCGCCGGGCTGAGCCACACGCTCAGTCCGCGCCGCCGGCACGGAACGCCGCGCTTCGCAGCCGATTGAGCGCCGCCATGACCTCGGCGGGGCGCGGACGCGCCAGATCACCGGCGGCGCGCCCGGTCAAACGCTCCCAGGGCTGTTCGAGCAGCTCCCGTACATGCGCGCCCGGATCGGCCACCCAATCGCCGCCGTGGGCGGCGAGCAACGGGAGCAGCAAGCCGATGGCACGTACCTGGCTGGCATCCACGATCTGCTCGACGGCACGCAGATCCACGTCGTCGCGTCCGAATACGAGCGTATCCTCGCCACGGGCCTTGATCCGAGGCTTGCCCCGGCCTGCCGTGGGGTCCACCGAGCGCGGACGCAACCAACGCGGCCGCGGTGCCGCGAGCGCGCTCTCCACCTCCTCGCGACGCCCGGCAGCGTGCTCGTCGGCGATACGGCGTGCCTCCGCCGTCACATCCCGTGGTAGATAATCGTGCATCTGGATAACCGTATCCGCGTGGGCGAAATAGTCCCCGGACCCGCCCATTACCAGCACCGTCGACACCCCCAGAGTGTCCCGCAGCTCACGGATACGGTCGACGAACGGCGTGATCGGCTCATCGCGCTTGGCCACCAGCGCCTGCATGCGTTGATCGCGGATCATGAAATTGGTCGCCGAAGTATCCTCGTCCACCAGCAACGTACCGGCACCGAGCTCCAGCGCCTCCTGCAGCGCCGCCGCCTGGCTGGTGGAGCCGGAAGCGAGCTCCGTTTCGAAAGCGGTCGTGGACTTGCCGTAGGGCAGATGGTTGATGAACGGGGAAAGATCCACGGCGTGCACCGCACGCCCGTCTTCGGCGCGGATCTTCACCGCCTCCGCGTCGGTGACGACCCGTTCCCGCCCGTCACCGGGGACGTGATCGTAGACGCCGAGCTCCAGGGCACGCAGCAGCGTGGACTTGCCATGGAAACCGCCGCCGACGATGAGGGTGATCCCCCGGGGCACTCCGAGACCGCTGATGTCCCCCGCGTTGGGCGCCGTGAGCGTGACGCTAAGACTCGGCGCCGACGCGAACGCCACGGCTTCGGCGAGCGGGCGGTCGTCCACCCCGGAGCGCCGCGGCAGAACCGCACCGTCGGCGACGAAGGCCACCAGTCCTCGCTCGGCGAGCTGCTCGCGCAGAGCGATCTGATCCTCGACGACGTCGCAGTGCTGCGCCAGCGCCGCGGCGTCACGATGCTCGGGTCTCAGGGCCGCCCGCACGGCTCGTGGCAGGATCCGGCACAAGAGCTCCCGGGCCTGGCGGCCGAGAATGCTGCGGCCACGCGCCGGCAGATTCACGGTGAAACGCAACTCCACCCCCTGGGACGTGAACAGGGCGGCGGTGCGGTCGAGCACCGTCTGCGCACCGGCATCGATGGTGATGGCGGGCTCATCACGCGCAGCGCGACGGAAACAGCGCGCGAGAAAATCCCGTGCCGCCCTTGCGCGCACCCCATCGCGGACGTCTTCGGGCAGTGCGGTCTCGCCCCAGGGCATGATCGCCCGCAGCCGTGACGGCGCCGCATAGGGATCGCCCTGGACGTGATCGACCCGCAGCTCGAAGTCGTCGAACCGGTAGCGCCCGGTGATGTCACGATAGGCCTTGTAACCCTTGCCATCGATCCGGGCGAGCGTACTCTGCAGCTCCTGCATGCCTCGCTCCGTGGCGCATGAATTGAATGGGACGCGTGCCCGCTGGCGCGTGCGTATCGAAAAGCCGCCAGCGTGCCACAGCGAATGCGGCTGTAAAGACGGCCACATCCCTGTGCGCTCGCTGTGGATGCCCGTGCGCGTTCACAGAGACAGCAACGACGCCCCGAGCTCCGTCACACGCAGCCACGGCAGCGCTCGGCGCTGGCTCAGCAGTCGCCCGTTCAGGCCGGGTTCAGCGTCGATACGCGGATCCGCCGAAGGCCAGCGGGAGGCGTTGGGCATCTGCCCGGCCGCCATCGTTGCTGGTGCCCCCCGCGAACGGCCCGTATCCTCCTCGCCGGGCACCAATATTCAGGGAGAACCGCCGTGCTGGAATGGATCGACTGGATGAGCGACCCGGCCGCGTGGGCGGCGCTGGTCACGCTCACGGTAATGGAGATCGTACTCGGCATCGACAATATCGTGTTCATCTCCATCCTCGCCGACCGCCTTCCCGAGCACCAGCGCCCGCGCGCCCGTCGGCTCGGACTGATGGCGGCGCTGGTCACCCGGCTGCTGCTGCTGTTCTCCATCGCCTGGCTGATGGGGTTGACACAGCCGCTGTTCGACGTGTTCGGCCACGGGGTGTCCGGCCGCGACCTCGTCCTCGGCGCGGGGGGATTGTTCCTCATCTACAAGGCCACCACGGAGATTCATGCCAAGCTGGAAGGCGAAGGCGACGACCACACCGCGGGCAAGGCGGCAGGCGCGAGCTTCGCGGCTGTCATCGCCCAGATCGCCGTGCTGGACGTAGTCTTCTCCCTGGACTCGGTGATCACGGCGGTGGGCATGGCCGACGACATCGAGGTCATGGTCGTGGCAATCATCCTCGCCGTGGGCGTGATGCTCCTGCTCGTCGGGACGATCAACCGCGTCATCGCCGCGCACCCGACCATCAAGATGCTCGCGCTGTCATTCCTGATGCTCATCGGCGTCGCACTGGTCGCCGACGGTGCGGGACTGCACATTCCCAAGGGCTACATTTACTTCGCGATGGCCTTCTCCACCGCCGTGGAGATGATGAACCTGCGTCTGCGCGCGCGGCGACGTGAACGACAGATGCATACCTAGGCGCGACCGGGAGACAACCGTTACCAGGTGTGTCCTGGCCCGAAGGAATCAAGTTCATCGCCCCGCCGCCGATAGTAAGAAGTGGAACTCCACGATTCCCGGCAGCGAGAACGATGACAATGAGCGAATCGCGACTGACGAGGAAAACGGGCAAGGCGGCGGGCAGAGGCGGCGGGTGGCGCCTGGGGCTGACCGCCAAGGTAATGGCCGCACCGGTGGTGATCCTGGTGCTGTTCGTGGTCGTCGGCGCGGTCGCGATCGCGGGCTTCCGCGCCGTCGACCGGCACATGGGGGTGGTCACCGGCGATCTCGCCCCCGACACGGCGACGGCAACGGCGATTCTGAGCGGTCTTTACAATCAGCGCCTCGCGCTCAATGCGTACATCGACACCCGTGCGCCGGAAGAGGCTGAGGCGTTTCTCGCCAGTGGCGAGCGATTCCTCGCGGAGCTGGAACAGGCGCGCTCGCGCATCGACGATGCTGAGCGCCTCGAGTTGCTGGACACGCTGGCGACACAGCACCAGCAATACGAGACCGCGTTCAGCGAGAAGATCCGGCCGGCGATTTCCACGCTCACGGAAGTGGCCGGCCGCCTCGGCGAAGCCGGTGACGCCGCCTCCAACCCCCTCGACGAGCTCGCGGCGATGGGCACCGGGCAGAACGACTACCTGCTCGCTTACCAGGCGCAGCGCACGCTGGGCATCGTCAACGAGCTCCGCACCACCGCGCGCCGCTATCTCAATAACCGCGACGACACCCTGCTCGAGGAAAGCCGCAAGCTCGCCATGGACGCCCAGCGCGGCCTCAAGCAGCTCAATGCTTATATCCTCGGTAACCGCCAGGCGGAGCTTCGCGCAGCCGCCGCCGATGCCACCCGTCGCTACCAGCGCATCACCGACGAGCTCGCCGCCCAGCTCAGCACCATCGCGCAAACGAAGACCGGGGTCATGGATCCGCTCGGTGGCAATATGGTCGAGACCGCTCACGCGCTGCAGGACAGCAGCTTCAGCGCACTCTCCGAAGTAGCCGGCAAGGCCGGCACCCGTACCAGCTCGGCGATGACCCTGACCGCGGCACTGGTCGGCGTGGCCACGGTAGGCGGGCTGATACTCGCCTTCGCCATCACCCGGGGCGTGGTGCACCCGGTACTGCGCGGCCGCCGGGAAATCACGGCGCTGCTCGACGACATGGAATCCGGACAGGCGGATCTCTCCCGGCGGCTCACCGCGGGGCGGCGCGACGAAGTGGGAGACTTCATCGCCGCCGTGAACCGCTTCCTCGAAGCACTGCAGGGCGTCGTCCGCGGAATCAGTCAGGAAACCGAGAGCCTCGCCGGCGCCTCCGAGGAGCTCACCGCGGTGACCCGGTCCACCGATGAAGGCGTGCGGCGCCAACGCGAGGAAGTCGACCAGGTCGCCACCGCCATGAACCAGATGTCCGCCACGGCCCAGGAGATCGCCCGCAATACCTCGCAGGCGGCCGAGGGCGCAGAGGGCGTCTCAAACGACAGCGGTCAGGGCCGGGAGGTGGTTCAGCGCACCGTGGATGCCATCGACGGCCTGGCGCAGGAAGTCGAGTCCGCGGCACAGACGGTCATGGATCTGCGCCAGGAGGCCAGCAACATCACCACGGTGCTCGACGTCATTCGCGATGTCGCCGAGCAGACCAACCTGCTCGCGCTCAACGCCGCCATCGAGGCCGCCCGGGCCGGCGAGCAGGGACGGGGTTTCGCGGTGGTGGCCGACGAGGTTCGCACCCTGGCCCGGCGTACCCAGGAGTCCACCGGCGAGATCCAGAGCATCATCGAGCGGGTGCAGACCGGCGCGGAGGCCGCGGCCAGCGCCATGGACAGCAGCCGCACCCGCGCCCGGGAGACCGTGGACCAGGCCGCCGAGGCCGGCGATGCCCTGGGGCGCATCAGCGAAGGGGTCAACCGTATCACCGAGATGAATACCCAGATCGCCGGTGCGGCGGAGGAACAGACTGCCACCAGCGAGAGCATCAACCAGAACGTCAGCCAGGTGAACGCCGTGGTGGAGCAAACGGTGGAGAGCATGGAGCAGCTCGAACGCGCCGGCAGCGAGCTCGCCGCCATGAGCGAACGCCTGCGCGAGCTGGTCGGCCGCTTCCGCGCCCAATAGCCGGGTGAGCGGGGGGCCCCGGGCCGCACGCGGGCCCACTCGACCCCGCCCGCCTGACGAGGGATACTATGCGCCGCCATGAGCGGCGGCGAACGTACCATCCTTCACGTGGACATGGACGCCTTCTTCGCGTCCGTGGAACTGCTGCGCCGGCCCGAGCTCGCCGGGCAACCGGTGGTGGTCGGCGGCCGCGGCGACCCCA
>CAZHBN010000250.1:0-6089 GCA_964530405.1 uncultured Ectothiorhodospiraceae bacterium | reverse complement strand
GCCTCGTCCACGAGCGCCGGGGTGCCGGCTGCGAAGCGATGCGGCTCACCGTGGGCGGGTGCGGACTCGAACTGCGCGTCGCCGGCGACCCAGCGGCCGGCGATCAGGTGCTCTCCTTTCAGCTTGGTTCACTCGTCCCGTATCGGCTCGTTGACGAATAGACCGCCCTGGTAGACGGCATCGGCCGCATCCGCGTCGGGCACACCGGCTTCCGCCAGGATTTCGCCACGGAACGGCGCGGAACTGTCCTTGGGACGCCAGCCGAGATAAGCGGCCTTGCGGTTGTCCCACCAGCACACATCGTTGTCCGAGACGCCGTAAATGATGGGGCAGCCCAGGCGGGGAACGGTGAACACCCTCTCCACCAGTGCGGTGAAGTCGTCGAAGCTCATCCACGTCGCGAGCATGCGGTAGTTCTTGGGGCGCTCGAAGCACGATCCGATACGCACGATGGCGGTCTCGATCCCGTGCTTGTGGTGGTAGAGGTGTGCCATGCCCTCGCCGTAGCTCTTGGAAAGGCCATACAGGGAATCCGGACGGATGGGCGCATCGGCATCGAGATGGGTGTCCTGGGTGTGCAGCCCGATGACGTGATTGGAGCTGGCGAACAGGATCCGCCTCACCCCGTGCTTGCGCGCCGCCTCGTAGAGGTTGAACACCCCCTGGATGTTGGCGTTGAGTATCTTCGTGAAGCCGTCCTCCACGGAGATACCGCCCAGGTGGACAATGCCGTCGCAACCGGCGACCAGCTCGTCCACAGCCGCCTTGTCGCCGAGGTCGCAGCGCACGAACTCCTGCTGGTTCCCCGTGGGTGTGACGTCGACGATGTCGGACAGGCGCAGCCGTTCAGCGAGACCGCCCAGGCGCTCGCTGGCGACCCGGCCCAATCCGCCGGCTGCACCGGTAATCAAGAGTCGTTGCAGCATGGTAGTCCCTCACTCAGTCGATCAGGTTGGTCAGAGTCAGCGAGATGGCCGGTACGTAGGTGGTGAGCAGCAACGCCAGGACGATGGCGAGATAGAAGGGCCAGATGGTTCGCACCACGTCCTGGATCTTCGCCTTGCCGACGACGCAGCCCACGAACAGGCACGCGCCCACCGGCGGCGTACAAAGCCCCAGCCCCAGGTTCATCATCATGACGATGCCGAACTGAATCGGGTCCATGCCGATGCTGGTCACCACCGGCAGGAAGATGGGTGTGCAGATGAGAATGAGCGCGGCCATGTCCATGATCATGCCGAGCACGAGCAGAATGACGTTGAGCATGAGCAGTATGACCAGCGGCTCCTCGGAGACGAACGTCAGCCCACTGGCCAGCAACTCGGGCACTCGGTAGAGCGCGAGCAGGTAGGCGAATGCCGAGGCGCACCCCACCAGCACCATCACCAGCGAAGTAGTCTTCACCGACTGGATCACGGCGGTCTTGAACCCCTGCCAGGTGAGCTCGCGGTAGACCAGCAGCGTCACTACCAGGGCGTAGATGGCGCCGAGCGCACCGGATTCGGTGACCGTCATCACCCCGGAGAGCACGCCCCCGACGATGATGACCGCGGTCATCAGCCCCGGCAGGGAGACCACGAAACTCCACAGCAGCGCGTGCCAGCCCGGAAAGGACTCTGCGGCATACCCGCGGGAGACAGCGACCAGGTAGGCGGTCGCCGCCAGGCACACGCACATGAGCACACCCGGCACGATGCCGGCGAGAAACAGCTTGGTAACGGACAGACCGCCGGCGGCGACCGCGAACAGGATCATGTTGTGGCTCGGGGGAATCACCACACCGGCCACTGACGAGGTAACCGTCACGTTGACGGCATAGTCGGAGTCGTAGCCCTTCTCCTTCATCACCGGCATGAGAATGGAGCCGAGCGCGGACGTATCCGCCACCGCCGAGCCGGAAATACCGCCGAACAGCATGGACGACGCCACGTTGACCGTGCCGAGCCCGCCGCGCATGCGCCCGACAGCCGCAGCGGCAAAGCGCACCAGGCGGTTAGCGATGCCGCCCTGGAGCATGAGCTCGCCGGCAAAGATGAAAAACGGAATCGCCAGCAGCGAGAAGACCGACACGCCGGAGAGAATGCGCTGAAACGCCACGAAAAGCGGCAGCCCCTCGTAGAGGAAGGTGCTCACGGCAGCGATGCCCAGGGCGAACGCCACCGGCACACCGGCCACCAATGCGGCGAAGAAAATACCGAGCAGTATGAAAAGGCCCATGTCAGCGCCTCCCCGCCACATTGATGCCCAGGGCAGTCCGGAGCAGGTTCGCGGTCACAAACACCACCACGAGCACGCCGCAAACGAACAGCGGCGCCGCTCGCCAGCTCTCGGAAAGCCCGATCAGGGGAATCGCGCGCCCGGAGTTGCCGGCCACCAGTTCCCAGCCCTGCCAGGCCATGAAACCGCCGAAGACCAGTAGAACGAGGTCGCCGACGACACGCAGCACGGCTCGAGGGCCGGTGGGCAGAGCCTCGCGGATGAAGTCGATGCTCAAGTGGGTGTTCTCACGCACGCCGATCGCCGCACCGAGGAACGTGATGTAGACAATGATCACCAATGAGGCCTGCTCCACCCACGTAGGCGTGTCGTTGAGCACGTAGCGGCCGAAGACCAGCCAGCCCGAGATTCCGATCAGCGCCACCATCAGCACGCCGGCGACCACCCGGCAGAGCCGGACGACGCCGTCCAGGACTCTGTCGAGCACAGCAGTCACCAACCGGCGACGCGCCAATGGCGGAATATCGTTGTTCGTCACGGCTAGGACCTGTTCCCGGATCCGAGCGAACCGCCCGGGCGATGCTCCGCCCGGGCGGCGCTGCGTGGTCACTTGGTCCCGCGGATAGCCGAGACCAGCGACTCGAGCTCAGGATGCGCTTCGATGAAGTCGTCGTAGACCGGCTCCATCGCCTCCTGGAAGGCAGACTTGTCCTTGACCTGGTTGACCTCGACGCCGGCCTCCTCGACCTTCTCGCGGCTGGCCGCCGAGCTCTCCGCCCAGAGCTCGCGCTGGGTCTCGGCAGCCCGGATCGCCGCCTCGCGCACGATCTCCCGGTCCTGCTCGGACAATGCCTGCCAGCTGGCTTTGGCTATACACAGGCACTCCGGGATGATCAAGTGCTGCGTCACGGAGTAGTAAGGCACCACTTCGTAGTGGTTGCTCGTATCAAAGGAGGGATAGTTGTTCTCGGCCCCGTCGATCACACCGGTCTTCAGTGACTGGTAAACCTCGCCGTAAGCCATGGGCGTGGCGTTTCCGCCCAGGGCGTCGACCATGTCCACATACAGGTCATTGTTCATGACCCGCACTTTCAGCCCCTTCATGTCCTCCGGGGTACGAATGGGCCGTTCGGTGTTGTAGAAGCTGCGTGCGCCGGAATCGAACCACGACAGAGCGACCAGCCCTTTCTCCTCGAGTGCGTCGGCGAAAAGCTGCCCGATCTCACCGTCCATTACCGTGTGCATGTGTTCGAGATCGTCGAAGAGAAACGGCAGAGACAGCACGTTGGTTGCCGGCACGATCGGGCCCATCGGCCCCATGTTGAAGTTCGCGAAATCCAGGGCGCCGTTGCGAGTCTGCTCGATGGCGTCGGGCTGCGCGCCGAGCACCGCATTGTGGTAGACAGTCGCTTCCACACGACCATCGGTCCTCTCGGTGACCTCCTGCGCGAACTGCTCCAGGGCTTCCGAGTTCGGATAGCCTTCCGGGTGGATATTCCACCCCCGCCAGTCGGCGGCGGCGGACCCGGTACCCAAGGTAAACACGATGCTGGAGAGCAGCGCGGCGCGCATAAGGGATGTCAGTGTCATCGTTCTCCTCCTGCCGACGGAAGCATTCATCGTACTTGTAATATGTGATCGCGTTAGTCATATTACATGTTGAATGACAGGCGTCAACACCCGGGCGATACACCGGGAACGGGACTGGTAAACTGATGATCGAGACAACGTTTCTGCACAGCCGCGCCCACGGCCGCCAAACGAGAGCCACCACCAAAAATGGACAGTAGCAGGGATAATCAGCAAGAAGAGGCACCGACAGCACGTGGCGGCCGCACCAACCTGGTCAGCAAGGTCAGCAGCGACCTGCGCCGGATGATCCTCTCCGGCGATCTCGCGGTGGGCGAGAAGCTGCCCAGCGAAGCCGCTCTCACGCGGGAGTACGCAGTCAGCCGCACGGTGGTGCGCGAGGCGATCGCGTCTCTGCGCGCGGACGGCCTGGTGGAAACCCGTCAGGGCGCGGGCGTATTCGTGCTCTCGAGCCAGCCCGGCACCTCGCAGCCACTGCCCTGGGCGGAAAACTCCCGGCTGTCGGCGATCATCGAAACCCTGGAGCTGCGCGCCGCGGTGGAGATCGAGGCGGCCGGCCTGGCCGCCGAGCGCCGCTCCCCGGCCCAGGAGGAGGCGATCTTCGAGCGCCTGGACGACATGCGTGCGCTCATCGACGAAGGCCGCTCCACCACCGAGGCCGACCTGGCGTTTCACCTCTTCATCGCGGACGCGACCAACAATCCGCGCTTCCGTGAATTCCTGGAGCTGCTCGGACGCGGAATGATTCCCCGTGCGCGACTGCAGTCGGGCGCCGGCAACGCCGCCCCCGCAGATTACATCGAGCAGATCCACGACGAGCACCGACGTATCGCCGAGTCCATCTCGGCGCGGGATAGCGAAGCCGCACGCGAGGCCATGCGGGTTCACCTGAAGGGAAGCCAGCAGCGCTACCGGCGCCTGCTCAAGCGAGGCTAACTTGTATTACATGTTTTGACACATGTAATACCACTTGTATACTTGGGCCACCACCACCGACCCTTCTTCCGGACAGAGGATGCGTGACGAGTATGGAGCCCAAAGCGTTGCAAGCCGCCCTGGCGGGTGGATTACTGTCGTTTCCGGTGACCCCGTTCCACGCCGATGGCACATTCAACGAAAGCGCCTACGGCGAGCATGTCGGCTGGCTGTCGCAGTTCGACGCGAGCGCCCTGTTCGCCGCCGGCGGCACCGGTGAATTCTTCTCACTGGCCCCCGACGAGCTGCCGGCAATCATTCGCGCCGCCAAATCCGCCGCGGGAAACACCCCCATCGTTGCCGGCTGCGGCTACGGCACCCGGATCGCCACCGCCATGGCAAGGCAAGCGCAGCACGCCGGCGCCGACGGCCTGCTGCTACTGCCCCACTACCTGGTCGGCGCCAGCCAGAATGGGCTTTACCAGCATGTCAGGGCGGTCTGCGACGCTGTCGATATCGGCGTCGTCGTCTACAACCGCGACAACAGCATTCTCCAGCCGGAGACCCTGGCGCGACTCGCCGAGGCCTGCCCCAACCTGGTGGGCTTCAAGGACGGCACCGGCGACGTCGCGCTGGCACGCCGGGTCACGGTGACCCTCGGCGACCGCCTGACCTACGTCGGTGGCCTGCCCACCGCTGAGCTCTTCGCCGAGGCCTATCTGGCCGCCGGCTTCACCACGTACTCATCGGCCGTATTCAACTTCGTCCCGCAGCTCGCACAGACGTTCTACCAGGCCCTGCGCGCCGGCGACCGGGCACGCACCGAATCAATGCTGCAGGATTTCTTCTACCCGTTCATGAGCATCAGGGACCGGGGCATCGGCTATGCGGTATCGGCCATCAAGGCCGGCGTGCGCATCCAGGGCTTCGATGCCGGGCCGGTGCGCCCGCCGTTGACCGATCTCACGGCCGAGGAAACGGAAATGCTCTCCCGCCTGATCGAGCGCAACCGCCCATGAGAATCGCAGCCGTCCACACCCATATACTCGACCACCCGCTAGAACAGCCGTTCGAGAGCGCGTCCATGCGTTTCGAGCGCCGCCAGCACTGCCTCGTCGAGATAATCTGCGACGATGGCACCGTCGGCTGGGGCGAGTGCCTGGGCCCGGCGCAGCCGAACGCCGCGGTGGTGAAGGCCTACGCCGACGCACTGATCGGGCGCGACCCGCTGGAGACGGAACGACTCTGGCTCGAGCTCTACAACCGCTTGCGGGATCAGGGTCAGCGCGGACTCACGGTCACGGCCCTGAGCGGCATCGATATCGCGCTCTGGGACATCAAGGGCAAGCATTTCGACGCGCCGGTTT
>CAZHBN010000249.1:5838-6111 GCA_964530405.1 uncultured Ectothiorhodospiraceae bacterium | reverse complement strand
GACCGGGTCAGCGCCGGCACCCTCGGCGAAGGCCTGGAGGTGTTCCACCGCTTCGGACACCGACCCGGCGACGAGGGCCATGCGGTGTTCGTAGGCGGTGCGGCCCGTTTGCAGTGTGTGGGCGATATCGGCGAGGCGCAGGGTCTCGTCGGCCGGTTCGCCTTCAGCGGTGGCGATGAGGCGCGCGACCGCGGCGATCGAGTACGCCTGGGCCGCGGACGCCGGTAGCTCGCGATCGAGCTGGATGGTCAGTTAGCTCAGGAAGTTTGCCCG
>CAZHBN010000249.1:0-5828 GCA_964530405.1 uncultured Ectothiorhodospiraceae bacterium | reverse complement strand
AACGTGCCCCGGGGTCCAGCGCATCGGTGTCCACGCCGAGGATGCGGGCGGCTACCTGGGTGCAGACCTGCCGCGCGTTGGCCAGAGCGCCGGCGTCTACCTGCGGTGCCCGCCCAGCGTGCGTTTGGAGAAACCGCGCGAGCCGGGCGGCGTAGGCATTCAGCCGCTCTTTCGTTTTGGCCGAGAGCACGAGCAGCTGTGGACCGTCCGCGGCACGGGAACGCGCTTCCGCGACGGGCGCGTACTCCTCGGCAATGAGACAGGCATTGGCGCCCCCGCCCCCGAACGAACTGACGATGGCCCGCCGCGGGAGCTCGTCCGTTTCGCCGTCCGCGCCGGTCTGGCGCAGCCTCGGCCATGGCGCGAGCGTTTGCTGAACCTGGAACCGGGTGGTCGAGAAGTCGATATTCGGGTTGAGGCGTGTCGCGTTCAGCGAGGGCGCGAGCATGCCGTGCCGGAACTGCATCAGCACCTTGGTGAGACCGGCGACGCCGGCCGCGGACTCCAGGTGGCCGATGTTGGACTTCACGGATGCGATGGGTACGGTCGGGCGCTCGCTGCGCTGCGACGGGTCGATGCGGCCGCCGAAGGCTTCCGTGAGCCCCGCGATCTCGATGGGGTCGCCGAGCGGGGTGCCCGTGCCGTGCGTTTCGACGTAGCCGATCGCCTCCGGCGTGACGCCCGCCCGCTCCATGGCGCTACGGATCACCCGGCTCTGGGCATCGGCGCTGGGCACGGTATAGCCGCCGGTCTTGCCCCCCGAATTGATGGCGGTGCCGCGGATGACGCCGAGGATGCGGTCGCCGTCGGCGACCGCCGAGGCGAGGGGCTTGAGCAGGACCGCGCCGACACCTTCGCCGTCGACGAAGCCGTCGGCGTCGGCGCCGAAGCTCTTGAGCCGGTCATCGTGGGAAATCATGCCCCGCTGCGCGAGCATGCGCAGGTGCATGGGGTGGAGGATCAGGTTCACGCCCCCCGCGATGGCGGCGGTGCATTCGCCGGAGTGCAGGCTCTCGCACGCCAGGTGAATCGCCGTCAGCGAGGCCGAGCAGGCGGTGTCCACCGCCAGGCTCGGGCCCGTGAAGTCGAAGGTGTAGGAGACGCGATTGGCGATGGACCAGAAGTTGGAGTGCGCGTCGTTGTGCGCCCCGCGCGCCGCCGCATCGCCCCCCATCCATTCGTAGTTGCTGTTCATCACCCCGGCGAACACGCCCACCGGCCCCTTGGCGGCGAGTTGGGCCGCCGGGCAGGCCGCGTCGTCGAGCACGGCGGCAGCGGTCTCCAGGAACAGCCGTTCCTGGGGATCCATGGCCTCCGCGTCGGCGGGCGAGATCTGGAAGAACAGCGGGTCGAACTTGTCGACATCGTCGACGAAGCCCGCCCACTTGCTGTAGCTCCCGCGCGTGCCGCTGGGGTCGTAGTGTGCGCCGGCGTTCCAGCGCGCGCCCGGCACCTCGCGAATGCAATGCCGCCCGGCGGCCAGGTTCTCCCAGAAGTCCGTAACCGTCTCGGCCAACGGATAGCGACCGGCCACGCCGACGATGGCGATACCGTCGCGTTTCGGGGCCGGGGCGGGCATCCGGCTCAGCAGGCTCAGCAGCAACCTTCGCTTTTCGTCCACGATGAGCTCTCTCTCGTCTTCAAACAGGAGCGGCCTGTACGGGCATCACGCGCGGGGGCCGGGCGCCGGGCTCAGGCGTTGCCGTCTGCCCGCGCGGCGGCACGCTGCGCACGCCTGGACAGGCGGCCGTCGCTCGCGGGTGTGGCCCCTTCGGTGGGCGGGCCGTATCCCATGAGCTCCGTGAGGTTGTCCACGAACGCACGGATCGTGGGGTACTCGACGAAGGCGGTGGCCGGCACCTCGAAGTCCAGCTCCTTGCCCAGCTTGGCCGTGACCTCCACGAGCATCAGCGAGTCGAGACCGAGCTCGAAGAGATTGGTATCGACGCCGGCCTGCTGGTCATCGCCCAGCAGCCTGGCGACCTCCTCGACCAGGTAGTCGGTGAGCAGCGTGGCGTTGTACCGGCCGTCCTGGGGGTCGAGCCGGGCGGCCAGACGCTCCGTGTTCGTGGCGGTTTCCGGCGAGCTCGTCTCGTGCGGTTCGATCCAGTGCCGGCGCCGCTCGAAAGGACGTGGCGGCAGCGGTACGCGGCGCAGCTCGGCGCCCTCCTGCACCTTCGCGAAGTCCACCGGAGCGCCGTGAGCCCACAGCTCGCCAACCAGCGCGAGGAGCGCGTGGAGGCCGCGCACGGGTGTCTCGCCCGCGGTGAGTCGCACCGGGCGCCCCGTATCGCCGGCGGTCAGCGTGTCCAGCGCGGGCAGATCGCCGTCCGCCGTCCAGTTCCCGGCGGAGCGGCTTTCCTCTTCGCTCATCCAGTTCCCGGTCCGGGTGCTGAACACCGGCCAGCGCGGCACATCGAGCTGCGCGGGGGCGGTGCCCCGAACCCAGGCCAGGGCGTCCTCCAGGGAGAGGGATTCGGTCAGCGCCGCTGCCACGGCGAGCCCGGCCGGCGTATCCGCGGCCAGCCCTGCCGGCTCCAGCCCCCACGAGGCCAGCGTCATGGCCGTTGCGTACTCGTGCACGAAGCCGGCCACGGTCGCCCCGGCGTCCCGGAGACCGGGGTCGTCATTCGCCTGCCCGAGCGCCTCGGCGCATCGCTCGACCGCTTCACGGTAGGCCGGCACGCTGCGCCGCAGAGCCTCCGCGCCGTCCGGATCCACCTCGCCGGCGGACAGCACGAAGATGGGTTGGGTCGGCTGCGCACCCGCCGCCCCCTGGATGATCTGCTCGGTGTCCCCGAGCGCGAGGGCCATCGCCGCCTCGCGGGTGCTCGTGGCCACGAGCGCCAGGCGATGGCCGTAAGCCCGGCGGCCGAGGCCCAGGGTGGTGGCGACCGCGGCGAGATCGAGATCGCTGTGCTGCCTCAGGTAGCGGGCCAGGTCCGCCGCCGTCTGTTTCAGTGCTTCCCCGGAGCGGGCGGAGAGCACCAGAAGCTCCGAGTCCCGCGTGCGTACTGGCGTTGGCCGCTCCGGGGCCTGCTCCAGCACCGCGTGGGCATTGGTACCGCCAATGCCGAACGAGCTCACCCCGGCGCGTAGCGGACCGTCATGGGCTCGCCACTCGGTGGTGCGGGTGTTCACGAAGAACGGGCTCGCATTGAAGTCGATCTCCGGATTCGGAGACTCGAAGTGGAGACTCGGCACTAGTGAGCCGTGCTCCATCATCAGTGCGACTTTCGTCAGGCCGGCCATGCCCGCGGCGGTGTCGAGATGGCCGACGTTGGTCTTCACCGATCCCAGGGCACAGAAGCCCACCGCGTCCGTTTCCTGCCGGAACGCGTTGGTCAGCGCGGCCACCTCGATCGGATCGCCCAGCGGTGTGCCGGTACCGTGTGCCTCCACATAGCTCACCGTCTCCGGCGCCACCCCCGCGGCGTTCTGTGCATCGGCGATCACGCCCGCCTGGCCGTCAATGCTCGGTGCCGTGTATCCGGTCTTGTTGGCGCCGTCATTGTTGATCGCCGTGCCCTTGATGACGGCGTGGATCCAGTCACCGTCGGCGAGCGCGTCGGCGAGGCGCTTGAGGATCACCACCCCGGATCCGCTGCCGATGACGGTCCCCCTGGCCTGCGCGTCGAAGGCGCGGCAGTGCCCGTCCGGCGAGAAGATCATGCCTTCCTGGTACTCGTATCCCTTGTCGTGGAGGGACAGGTGCACGGCGCCTGCCAGCGCCATGTCGCATTCCCCGCCTAGCAGGCCGAGGCAGGCCGTGTGAACGGCCACCAGGGAGGTGGAGCAGGCGGTGTTGATGCTCACGCTGGGGCCACGCAGGTTGAGCTTGTAGGACACCCGGGTCGCCAGGAAGTCCTTGTCATTCGCCAGCATCAGGCGGTACCGGTCCACCGACGAGCCCGCGCGATACCGGTCGCCGAGGTTGTCGGGCAGATAGGTATTCATGCCCGCACCGGCATACACGCCGATGTGTTCGTGGCTGCGTTCCGGGTCATGCCCGGCGCGCTCGAGCGCCTCCAGGGCGCATTCCAGGAATACGCGATGCTGGGGATCCAGGATCTCGGCTTCGTCGTGGGTGAACTGGAAGAGCCCGGCGTCGAACAGATCCACGCCGGGAATCGTCTGCGCCGCCTTGACGTAGTGCGGGTCCGCAAGGCGATCGGCGGGCACCCCCGCGGCCTGCAGCTCTTCGTCGGAGTAGAGGGTCAGGGTCTCCTGCCCGTCCCGCAGCACGTCCCAGAAGCGGTCCACGGAATCCGCGCCCGGGAAGCGGCAGGCCATACCGATGATTGCGACGTCTGAATCGGAAACTGTCACGATCGTATCTCCCTTACTCATTGTTTCCGGGGCAGCTGAATGCCCAGGTCATCGGCGACCTCATGCATTCCCAGGAAGCTCTGTGCAACGAACTGCGCGGCGTCCTCGGAGGCGCCCATCCGCTGGAACAGGTCCACGAGCGTGCGTTCGTGCTCGTCCCGGTCGCCGCCGCCTTCGGCCAGCTCCAGGGTCACCTCGCCCAGGCGTCGCTCGACGTCGGTGAGATCCATGGACCGGGGGAACTTGATGCTGAAGGTGCTTCTGTCGTTGTCCCCGTTGCGCTTGACCGAGCGCACGTGGGTGGAGGCATTGAGCTTGTAGAACATGCAGTCCCAGTGCTTGAAGGAGTAGTAATTGAGCAGCGGGAACAGCGTGCAGTGGGTCTCCATGGGCGAGGACTGGTACAGGCCCTTCGCCCGCAGCTCCTCGATGATGCGGTCCGGGTCGTACTCGTGGCGCATGGCGATGAACGGGAAGACGATCTTCGGCAGGTTCTGTTCCTCGTCGAAGAGCAGATCCTCGAGCTGCCCCCCGAACAGCGAATCGGCGAGGCTCTCGCCGAAGGTCTTGTAGAATCCCCGCACCACTTCGCGGACGTTCGATTCCATCGTCAGGATCTGTTGCGGGTCCGCGCACAGCGCGATGTACGGAATCTTCTGGCGGTAGGCCATGAGGATCGCGCGGAGCACGAAGAACGTCCGGCAGGACACGCACGGAAGCTTCTCGTCCAGGTACTTGCCCGGCTTCGGCGGTGCGGGTCGGTTGAACACCTCGCGCATCATGCGCTTGATGTTGTCGTCGTCGGAATCGAGGACGAAGGTCGCGTCGATCTTCTCGCGGGCGAGCTCGATGTTCTGGGCCGCGTGCTCGCTCTCGAACGGCACGTCGAAGGTGAAGGCGAGCACGCGCTTGCCGTACTCGTTGACGAACTTGTCCAGCATGTACGTGCTGTCCTTGCCGCCGCTGTACATGAACAGACAGTCGTATTCGCCCTCGGCCGGCTCTGCCTGCTGGAATTCGGCGAAGACATCGGCGGTGTAGCGGTAGTTGGTCAGCAGCTCCTCTGCGAAGTCGAGGTTGCAGAGGTTGCAGACCTGCTGATCGTCCAGGACCACGCCCGGGTGGTTCTCTTTCAGCGAACAGACCTTGCAATGATTCATGGATCCCTCCTGTGCTGGGGCGTGCGGGCCGAGTCCATCTCCGGCGTGGATTACGGGACAGAGCCCGTTTGCGTGCGCTTGCGGCGTCGCGACAGCGTCGCGACGTCACGGCGTCTTCGTGGGGTGCGGGCGCTGGTTTCCGAATCCCCGCCGAGATACGCGGCCATGGCACGGACGGTGGGGTGGCCGAACATGTCCAGGCGCGTGACGGGTCGACCCAGGCGCTCCTGGAGCAGTGTCGTCACGGAGGTGAGCCGCAGCGAGTCGCCGCCCAGGTCGAAGAAATTGTCCTCCGCACCCACGTCTTCGAGACCAAGCACCTCGCACCAGATCCCGGCG
>CAZHBN010000248.1:4609-6121 GCA_964530405.1 uncultured Ectothiorhodospiraceae bacterium | reverse complement strand
CCCCAACCTGCGCGGATTCCGGGTCGCTGCTCTCAACTTGCCACTGGGCGGTTTCCGCTGGCCACAGTGAACCGCTGTCCGCGATGGCACGGCCGTTCAATTTCGTCCACGAGCGCCACGGCGAGATCCTCCATGGAAATCCGCGAAGCGCCCTGCTCGTCCACCAGCAGCTCGTCGGTGCCGACTCGGTAGTGGCCCGTGCGCTCGCCGGGTTCCAGCAGCGCGGGCGGACTCAGGTACGTCCAGTCCACCCGTGTTTCACCGCGGCACGCTTCGAGCTGATCGACGCATGCCTGGGCGAGATCACGGTATGCGGGCGACAGGTACTCGGGGGCGTCGACGACGGTAAGCCCGTCGGTGCCGGGCACGGTCAGGCTGCCGGCCCCGCCGGAGATCAGCAGGCGCACGCCGCTGTCGGTGAGGCCGGCGAGCAGGGTCTCGGCGGTCTCGACGAGCTCCCGCTCGCGGCCCGGCACCGGCCGGGTGGCGGCAACCACCACGTCCGCCCCTGCACTGAGGGCGCGGACGTCGTCGACGTTCCGGGCATCGCCGACGCGAACGGTGGCGGCCTCGGGTAATCGATCCGCCCTTGCCCGGTCGCGAACGACGGCGTCGACCTCGTGCCCCCGATTCAGTGCTTCATTTACCACCCGGCTGCCGACGTTGCCCGCCGCGCCGAAAACTGTGATACGCATGGTCGTTGCTCTCTGTCTGGTCGAAAGATCGCTATTGACCGCCCCGAACCGCCCTCTAGCGGCGGAACGAGGCGGGAGTGAGCTGGGCGGCGACAATGGCCGCGAGCGCAATCGCGAAGCCGAGGCCCTGGGCCGGTGTCAGCGCCTGTCCGAGCACCAGCCAGCCCAGCGCCGTCGCCATCGCTGGCGACAGCAGCCCGAGGAACGAGACGGCGGCCACTGACAGCTTCGCCAGGCCCTGGAACCACAGCGCATAGGCGAGCAGCGTGCCCGGCAGCGCCAGCCAGGCGTAGCCCGCGAGCGCGGAAGCGTTCAGAGCCGGCGGCAGTCCTTCCATGGCAAGAGCGAGTGGCGCGAGCAACAGGCCACCCGCGGTGAGCTGCCAGCCGGTGAACGTGAGCAACCCCACCGGCCGGCCCCAGCGCCGCGTGAGCACGACGCCGGTGGCCATGGCGACGGCACCGGCGAACCCGGCTACCAGGCCCAGCGGATCGGTGGCGAGCTCGCCGCGCAGCACCATTAGCGCCACACCGGCAATCCCGGCGACGCCCCAGCCGAGACGCCAGCACGTCGGCCGTTCGCTGAGCAGCACGAACGCGAGCCCCGCCACCAGCAGCGGCTGGACGGCATTCAACGTCGCCGCCACACCGCCCGGAAGCCGGTACGCGGCGACGAACAGCAAAGCGAAGAACGCGCCGATGTTCAGAGTGCCGAGAACCGCCGAACGCCACCACCAGGCGCCCCGGGGCAGCGTCCGGGTGAACGCCAGTACGGCCAGGCCCGCGGGCAGCGCCCGCAGCGCGCCGGAAAGCAGCGG
>CAZHBN010000248.1:0-4509 GCA_964530405.1 uncultured Ectothiorhodospiraceae bacterium | reverse complement strand
ACGGTAGCGGCGACACGGTCACCGGCCTAATGGCCGCCGACACGTTCGCGTCGTCGCGGCGCTCGTTTGGGCGGGTAAGTCGGCTGCGCTCGGCTACCGACATCGCGGCACCGGAATGTCGGCCAGCGCTTCACGTTCGCCGACTTCCGCGGTTGCTCTTCACTCCGGGCGTCGGATTCAGGCGCCGTACGGGCGTTCGACCAGCCGCTGGGAGATCCACCAGATGTTGCCATGGGCGTCGCGGACACCGCCCTGGCGATCGCCGTAAGGCATGTCGGCGACTGGCATTTCCAGGCTGGCGCCATGAGCCAGCGCCCGCTCCATAGCAGCGTTGGCGTCAGCGACGTATAGGTAGTAGGCCGCCGGCATGGCCGGGTAGTCCGCCGATGCCTCGCTCACCATCACCGTGGCGTCACCGATTCGAACCTGGGCGTTGGCGATGCAACCGCCGGGGCGACGATGGCGCAGCATCTCCTCTCCGCCGAGCCCTTCGACCAGAAAGTCCACGAAGCGCTGCGCCTCGTTGACGAAAATGTAGGGGGTAACGGTGGCGAACCCGGGTGGGACGTACACGGCGGCCTCTCCTTGGTATGGGCTTCAGGTCGAAAGTCTAAAGGCTCGAGTGGCGTGCGGTAATGCCAACACGGAACTCGCCTCGGCACCTTGAACGTAACGCATGAGACTCGTCACCGGGGCACGGCCTCCGCCCCGGCACCCAAGCCGCGCGACGAACCTCGCCAACGTAAAATTGATAATGATCATGCAAACGACTCTCAATCGTGTTGCAGACTCCTTGGCACACTTTCGTTACCGAGGAGACCCGATCATGACCCGGCGCTTCCCGCTCATCACCCGTCCCCTACTCGCGGCCGCCATCGGTGCCGCCTGCCTGCCCGGACCGGTACTCGCCCACTCCCACGAGGCGCCCGGCGAACACGTCGAGGCGTTCCGCGAGCACATCGCAGACTACGAAACCGACGTGGAGAAGCTGGTGAACCGGCTGAACGCGCTTGCCGAGCGCTCAGCGGCGGGCGAGGACGTGGCCGGGGATCTCGCCGCGCTGGTCGAGGCCTGGGAGGCAGTCGACTATCACGAGGTAATCGAGCGCAAGGCGGTACCGATGTATGGACCGATCTGGCAGCACATCTACGCCCTCAAGGAGGCCGTGAACGCAGGTGAGCCAGCGGAGGTCATACGCGAGCGTGCGGACCAGACCGCGATCGCCCTGCACGAAGGCATGGGCGCGCTCAAGCTGCGCGCCAACATGAAGCCAATGAAGGAGAAAGCCGCCAGGGGCAAGGCACACGGCGATGCCGGGCCGGAAGCGGCCATTCACGCCATCAACGAGGCGCTGGAGCACGCCGTTGGCGAATATGCCGAAGGCGAGCCCCACGACGCCAAGGAATTGATCGCGGACGCCTACTTCGAGCGCTTCGAGGGTATCGAGGGCAGCCTCATCGAGCGTGACGCCGAGCTGGTGAGCGAGCTCGAGGAGGGCTTCAACGCGGTGCTGCCCGCTCTGATCGACAAGGATGCCCCCCTGAAGAAGGTTCGTGAGCAGGTGGACGCCATGAAAGAGAAACTGGCCCGGGGCGCGGAGCTCCTGGCCGAGGCCGAAGGCGAGAAATCCGAGGTATTCTGAGATGCAGCGGCGCGGGTTTCTCAAGGGCGCCGCCGCGCTGGGAGTGCTGGGGGCAATGCCGTTTCCGGCGATCGCCGAGGCCCGTGGCGCCGAGACGATGGGTCCGGAATCGGTGGATGATCTGCCCGAGCTCTCGGGTGAGCTCACGGTGTACCTGGGGCGTGGCGAGGGCGGACTCTATCAGGACGTCATCGAGGCCATCCGCAAGCGTAATCCCGACCTGGACCTGGCGGTGCGCCGCGCCTCGTCGGCATCGCTGGCCAACACCCTGGTTCAGGAGCACCAGATCGGCGGCGCCCGGGCGGATCTGTTCTGGTCCATCGACGCCAGCTCGCTGGGCGCCGTCATCGACCAGGGCATGACCCGCCCGGTACCCGAAGCGCTTCACCGGCAGGTTAAGCCGGCGTTTCGCTACCCGCACCTGGCACCGGTCTCGGGCCGGGTGCGCACGGTGGCCTACAACCCCGAACGCGTCGACCCGGCAGATCTTCCGGACACCATCATGGCCTTCCCGGATGCCGGGCTCAGCGTGGGCTGGGCACCCGCCTACGGGGCCTTTCAGTCCTTCCTGACCGCGATGCGCATCCTCGAGGGCGAGCCGGCGACCAAGGCCTGGCTGAAGGGAATCGCACCGCACGCCACGGAATACGCGGGGGAGCTGGGCGCGGTCATGGCGGTCGAGCGGGGGGAGGTGGATGTGGCCTTCGCCAATCACTACTACACCCTCCGCCTGAAGCAGGGAAAGCCGGATGCCGCCGTGGATCTCGCCTTCACCGCCAACGATGCCGGCTCGCTGCTGAACACATCGGGGGTGGTACTGCTCAGCGAGGGCGATCTCCCCGCCAACTTCGTCCGCTACCTCCTTACTCGGGAAGTACAGTCCTATCTTGCGCGGGAAGCCTTCGAGATCCCCATGGTGTCCGGCGTCCCCACGCCGGACGGCCTGCCGGGCACGAACGAGCTGCAGCCGCCGGAGCTGGCACTCACCCGACTGTCCGATATGCGCCCGACGCTCGAACTGATGCGTGAGGTCGGCGTGTTATGAGGCGGGGGGCGATACCGCTTCTGCTCAGTGGCGTGATCGCCGTGGTCATGACCATGCCCATCGGCGTACTCGTCTACATGGGGGTGGGAGCGGATGTCGCCTTTACCGCCCGGACTGCGGAAGTCTTGCTGAACACGGCGCTACTCGCGGTGTCCAGCGTCGCCGCCTCAGTGTTGATTGGCGTGCCCCTGGCGCTCGTCACTGCCTACGCCGACCTGCCGCTGCGCCGACTATGGACGGGGCTGCTGGCGGCACCGCTAGCGATCCCGAGCTACGTCGGCGCGTTCGCCTATTTCGCGGCCTTCGGCCCGGGCGGCGAGATCGAAGCGCTCACCGGCCTGCCGGTGCCCAACGTCTACGGGCTACCCGGGGCGGCGCTGGTGATCACACTCTACACCTACCCGTTCGTGTTCCTGACCACCCGCGCCGCACTGCGCAACCTCGACGCCGGGGTCGTGGAGGTCGCCCGAACGCTCGGCCTGTCTCAACGCCAGGCGCTCATCCGTGTGGTGCTCCCCCGGGTCAAGAACGGCATCGCAGCCGGCGCCTTGCTGGTGGCGCTCTATGCGGTGTCGGACTTCGGCACGCCGGCGATCATGCGCTTCGACACCTTCACGCGGATGATCTTCGTGGAGTACAACGCGTTCGGGCTGGATCGGGCGGCACTGCTGTCGGTGTACATGCTGGGCCTGGTGGGAGCGATCCTGTGGCTGGAATCCCGCGTCGGCGCGGTGCGTGAGGCACCCGGCCGGAAGTTGCGGCTGGCGATGGGGCGCGGCACCAAAGCGGCGACCATGGGCGTCGCCCTGGTGGTGACCGCGGCCGCTATCGGGGTGCCGGTCGGTCTATTCGGCACATGGCTGGTGCGTGAAGGCGCCGGAGGGTTCAACGCCGGGGTCGTAATCAACTCCACCTACTCATCGCTGCTCGCTGCCGCGGTGGCGATCGTCATCGCCCTGCCAGTCGCGGTGGCGGCCTCCAACGGGCGGCTCGGCCGACTGCTGGAACGCGCCACGTACATCGGATTCGGCGTACCCGGGATAGTCATCGGGACAGCGCTGGTCGTCGTCGGCCTCCACCTGGGCTTTCTCTACCAGACGCTAGCGCTACTGGTATTCGGCTACGTGGTCCGGTTCCTGCCCCTGGCAGTGGGCAATGCGCGCTCCACACTGGAGCGCTCCGGCGGCAACCTGGTGGACGCCGCCCGCACGCTCGGCGCCGGTCCGCGCGAAGTCTTTGTGCGCGTGACTCTGCCCCTCTGCTTACCCGGCATTCTCGCCGGCGGGGCCCTGGTGTTCCTGGAAGTGATGCGCGAGCTTCCCATGACCCTGTTACTTCGGCCGACGGGATTCGACACGCTCGCCACCTACCTGTGGCGGGTCCACGAGGCCGGTCACTTCGGGCACGGGGCACTGCCGGCCGCGCTGCTAGTCGCGGTCTCGGGGTGCGCAGTGGTGGCTATGCTGCGCGGCGAACGAAGGCGGACTGACACAACCTGAGCGAAGACGACGTATGCTGGACATCCGCAACCTGAGGGTGACCTATGACGGGGTAACCGCGGTTCGCGATCTCAACCTGCACATCGAGCAAGGGGAGATCGTCACCCTGCTGGGCCCCACCGGCTGCGGCAAGAGCACCGCACTGCGCGTGGTCGCGGGACTCGAGCACCCGGATGCGGGCGAAGTTCGCATCGGCGGGCGCCGGGTCAGCGGCGAGCCTTTCGTGCCGCCGGACAAACGCGACGTCGGCCTGGTCTTCCAGGATTTCGCGCTGTTCCCGCATCTCACCGTGGCGCAGAACGTGGGCTTCCGCATCGACAAGG
>CAZHBN010000247.1:0-6204 GCA_964530405.1 uncultured Ectothiorhodospiraceae bacterium | reverse complement strand
GATCTTCCAGCTCAATCCGGCACCCTTCTGCATGCTCGACGAGGTGGACGCGCCGCTCGACGAGGCCAATGTCAGCCGTTTCTGTGACATGCTGCGCGAGCTCTCCGATCGTGTGCAGTTCATCGTCATCACGCATAACAAGACCACCATGGCCGCTGCCAGCCACCTCGCCGGCGTGACCATGAACGAACCCGGTGTCTCCCGTCTGGTGGCGGTGGACGTCGAGGCTGCCGCCGAGCTCGCCGGGGCTTGAGCTTCGGTGATACGCCATGCAGTCTGTTTTTCTACGGGGGGTGGCTTTCGCGCGACGCGCGCATACCGTATTCAACAGCAGCCACCGGAGTGATCGGAAGGGACGATGGACGAACTGCGCTGGTTATTGATCATCCTCGGCGCCTTGGCGATCGTGGCCATCTACCTGCATGGCACGATACAGAACTGGCGTCACGACGGGCCGCCCTGGTCGCGGCGCCGGCGCGAGCAGCGCGAACCCTTCGCCGATCATGACATGCACGAGCCTCATCTCGACGACGAGCTCGATGTTCCGCCCGCGCCCGACCGCGACGAGGGCCTGAACACCGGGACCGATGACGACCCCCTGTCGCCGCTTCCCGACGACGAGCGCTCAGCGGCCCCCGACGAGCCGGACGAGACGCCTGATGGGTTTCCCGCCTGGGCACGCTCCCGGGCTTCCGAGGCACGATCCCCTGCGGAGGACTGGCCGGTACCCTCAATGGACGATCGTGACGAGAGCACGACCGAAATGCCTCCACCCGAGGGAAAAGCGTCGCCGGCGGACGAGCCGGCGGCGGATCACGATGATGACGCGCCGGCGCGCTGGTCGCCCACGCGCGTCTCCCAACGACTGCGCGATGCCCTGCGTGCGGCTGACGATGCCGCCGACGACGCCGACGGAACAGCCGAGTCGGACCCGGCCGAGGCAGCGATTCCGCCGGGTCTCGAGGAGCGTATCGTCGTCATTAACGTCATGGCGCCGGAAGATGAGCGTTTCGTCGGGCCGGCGCTGATGGAGGCGTTGCGTCGTGCCGGGCTCGAGCACGGCGAGCACGGGATTTTCCACCGTTATCTGGACGTCGCATCCCGTCAGGTACCGGAGTTCAGCGTCGCCAACATTCTCAATCCGGGCTGGTTCGACCTGGAGCGCATCGACGAGTTTGATACGCCCGGGGTGGCGTTTTTCCTTCGTCTGCCCGGGCCATTCGATCCGGTGATCGCGTTCGAGGAGATGCTCACGGCGGCGCGCACCGTCGGTGGGGTGTTGGGTGGTCATCTACTGGATGCGAGGCGCTGTGACCTGACCCAGCAGTCCATCGAGCACCTGCGGGAAGAAATGATCGAGTACCGCCGCCGGGCCCAGCTGGCGGCGCGACAGAATCGCTGAGGCGCCGGTGGCGCCCCCATTGTTTGCGGAAGGCCATGAGCGAGAACGCGCGTCCGGACGAAGCGGCGCAACGCGCCGGTGAGCTGCGCGAGCTGCTGCGCTATCACAACCACCGTTACTACGTGCTCGACGATCCGGAAATCTCCGATGCCGAGTACGATGCATTGCTGCGCGAGCTCCAGGGCATCGAGGCCGCTCATCCCGAGCTCGTGACCCCGGACTCGCCCACTCACCGCGGGGGCGCGGCCCCCCTCGACGCTTTTGCCGAAGCTCGCCATGAGCAGCCCATGTTGTCGCTGGCGAACGTGTTCAGCGAGGAGGAATTGCGTGACTTCGATCGCCGCGTGCGGGAGCGTGTCGGCGGCGAAATGGCCTACGTCTGTGAACCGAAGCTCGACGGTCTTTCGGTGAACCTGCGGTATGAAAATGGGGTGCTCGTGCAGGCGGCAACCCGTGGTGACGGGCAGGTGGGCGAAGACATCACGGTGAATGTCCGGACCATCCGCTCCGTGCCATTACGACTGCAGGGCGAGAGCCCGTCCCTGGTGGAGGTGCGCGGCGAAGTGGTCATCCGCAAAGCCGATTTCGAGCGCCTCAACGAGCAACGACTCGCCGAGGGCGAGCGCCCCTTCGCCAATCCCCGCAATGCCGCGGCCGGCAGTCTGCGCCAGCTCGACTCCAGCGTGACAGCGAAGCGACCGCTCACGTTCTTCACCTTCGGCATCGGCGCTTGTTCCGGGCCCCTTGGCGTGACGCACAGCGAAGTGCTCGAGCGGCTGGGTGCGTGGGGTTTTCGAGTCAACGAACACGTGCAGCGCGTTGCCGGTGCCCAGGGCTGCCTGGACTACTATCACTGGTTGCTGGATAACCGTGACTCGCTGAGCTACGAGATCGACGGCGCTGTGTACAAAGTGGACGATCTCGACGCTCGCGAGCACCTCGGGTTCACCGCGCGCGCGCCGCGATGGGCGGCTGCCCACAAGCTGCCCGCGAGGGAAGCGACCACCGTGGTTGCCGACATTCTCGCCTCCGTGGGCCGCACCGGGACAGTGACGCCGGTTGCTGCCCTCGAACCCGTGGAAGTGGGCGGCGTCGTGGTGAGCCGTGCAACGTTACACAATCTGGACGAAGTGCGTCGCAAGGACGTGCGGGTGGGCGATACCGTCATGGTTCGCCGTGCCGGCGACGTGATTCCGGAAGTCATCAGTGTCGTCGTGGACAAGCGTCCCGCCGGTGCCGAACCGTGGGCGATGCCCGCCAATTGTCCCGTGTGCGGCTCCGAGGTCGTACGTCTGGACGAGGAAGCGGCGCACCGGTGCGTCGGTGGACTCTACTGCCCCGCGCAACGCATGGGTGCGATACGTCACTTCGTCTCGCGGCGCGCCATGGACATTGACGGCCTTGGCGAGAAGCTGGTCGCTCAGCTGGTCGAGCAGGGTCTGGTGCGTACCGTTGTCGATCTCTATCACCTCGATCGCGGGACGCTCGTGACACTCGAGCGTATGGGCGAGAAGTCGGCGGACAATCTTCTGCGTGCCATCGACGCGTCCCGGGAGACCACCCTGCCGCGCTTTCTCTACGCGCTCGGGATCAGCCAGGTGGGGGAGGTTACGGCACGGGCACTGGCCGAGTATTTCGGCAGCCTGGAGTCGATCATGGATGCGCGCAGCGATGCGCTGGAGGCGGTTCCCGATGTCGGTCCGGTGGTGGCTCAGAGTGTCGCGCGGTTCTTCGCCCAGCCCCATAACCGGGAGGTCATCGACGGACTTCTGGCGGCCGGCGTGCACTGGCCGTCTGCGGCTTCGGAGGCGACATCCCGGGAGGCGCAGCCCCTCGCCGGGTGCACGTTCGTGCTCACGGGAGCGCTCGAAGGATATACCCGCGACGACGCGAAGGCGCGGATCGAGGCCCTCGGGGGCAAGGTCACCGGCAGCGTGTCGAAGAAGACCGATTACGTCGTGGTCGGTGCCGACGCTGGTTCCAAGCGTGAGAAAGCCGAGCAGCTCGGTGTCACGCTGCTGGACGAAGACGCGTTTACTCGCTTGTTGCAGGAATCGGCAGAGGCTGGATCGTACTAACCTTCTCGAAGGTATTGCCAGGTCTCAGCGCCACTGTGCGGCGCCTCGGCAAGGCGAAGGTTAGTAATGGGATGAAAGGGTGAAAGTGCAAAGTTCAAAGCGCAAAGGCGGCGCCGGGAACTCGTAACCGGGGCTCGAAACGCGAAACCGAATTATAGTTGCGCTTGGGGAAAGCCGGGCCCACCATCTTGCCGCTTGCCGCTTGCCGCTTGCCGCTTGCCGCTTGCCGCTTGCCGCTTGCCTTCTTACTCCTCCTCGCCGAACCGATCGGCGACCAGTGTTTCCAGGGCGTCCAACGCCGCGTCCGCGTCCTCGCCCTCGGTTTCTATGATGATCGAGCAACCTTTGCCCGCAGCGAGCATCATCACCCCCATGATGCTCTTGCCGTTGACGGTCTGGCTGTCGCGGATCACCCGCACTTCACACTGATACGCCGCTGCCGTGTTTACGAACCGCGCTGCGGCGCGTGCGTGCAGGCCCAGGCGGTTCACGATTTCCACTTCGCGGCGCGCGGTCTGCACGTTACTGGCGTCGCTCATGTTGTTGTGATTGCTCGTTGGGAGTGGGTTCGACCAGCAGCACGCCATCCCGGCCGCCGCTGTAGGCCTTGTCGCGCAGTCCCTCCAGCGACAGGTTGGGATAGTTCATCACGCGCAGGAGCATCGGTAGGTTCACGCCCGAGACCACCGCCGTGCCGGCGCGACTACCAAGGCGTACGGCGACATTGCTCGGTGTGGCACCGAATGCATCGGTAAGGATGAGCACGCCATCCCCCTCGTCGAGGGTACTGAGCAACTTGTGCGCCCGGTCGGTCATGTTCGGGGTGTTACTGTCCTGGGGAACGTCCAGGTGTGCCGTGGGCAGTGGGCAACCGCCCAGGATGGTGCGTGTCGTGGACAGAAGCTCTTCGCCGATGCGGTTGTGGGTGATGAGGAGTACGCCGACACTCATACCAGCTCCCGGTGGCGGATGCTGATCGGGCCACGCTCGGCCCGGAAGTGTTCGCCCAGGCTCTCGGCGAGATAGACCGAGCGGTGCTGACCGCCGGTGCAACCGATTGCCACCGTGAGGTAGCTGCGGTTTTCGCGCTGGAAGCTTGGGATCCAGTGAGCGAGAAACGTGCGCACCTGCTCGAGGTACTCCGCTACGGCGGGCTGCTGGCCGAGGTATGCCTGAACGGGTTCATCACGCCCGGTAAGCTGGCGCAGCTCCGGCTCCCAGTGGGGATTGGGCAGGCAGCGCGCGTCGAACACGAAATCCGCGTCCGGCGGCAGACCGTGCTTGTAGCCGAATGATTCGAATGACAGCGACAGCTCGAATGGCGCGCGCACCATACGTTCGCGAACGAGATCGCGCAGCTGGTGGACGGTGGTTCGGGTGGTGTCGACCGTGAGATCGGCACGCTCGTGCAAAGGCTCGAGCAGCAGGCGTTCGCGCTGGATGGCCTCCGAGAGGGAGGTGTCGCGATCACTCAGGGGATGCCGTCGCCGGGTTTCGCTGAAACGCGTCAGCAGCGTCTCGTCCCCGGCATCGAGGAATACGATCTCGCAGTGGATGCCCAGCTCGCGCAGCCCGTCGAGGATACTGGGGAAGCGTGCCAGCGCCGCGGGCTGGTTGCGCGCGTCGACACCCACGGCATAGCGCTGGCTGGCGGCGTCATCGCCCAGCTCCGTGATATGCCTGCCGAAGGCGCCCAGCAGATCCACCGGCAGATTGTCGATACAGTCGAACCCGGTGTCTTCCAGGGTGTTGAGCGCCACACTCTTACCCGACCCCGACAACCCACTGATGATGATCAGTCGCATCGAATGGCCTCCTGCTGCTCGCGGATCCACGCCGGGCCACCGCCCCGGCCCCCGCGGCGCAGTATGCTCTCCTGGAGTGCCACTTCAATGACCGTGGCAATCATCGGTCCTGGTGACAAGCGCAACCGGGGCAGGGGCCGGCCGAGCAGGCCGCTGTTTTCCCACCCCCCGTCGAGGGCATCGGCATCGGCGTTCGCCGCCAGCTCGACGATCAGGGCGGGTTCCGCGCTACGCGACGCCGCGCGGTCGCCGAAATGGGCAGTGACGTCGATGATCCCGAGTTGCCGCACGCAGAGCCGGCCGCGTCCCCGTTCGGGCGCTCGCCCCGTTAGACGGTGTCCGGCCGTCTCCAGGTACACGAGATCGTCGCTGACCAGCGCGTGCCCCCGATGTAGCAGCTCCAGTGCTGCGTGACTCTTGCCGCTGCCGGCTGCGCCGGTGAGTATCACACCGTGATTACGGATACGGACAAGTGTGCCGGGTATGCCGGTACCGTCGGCAAGGCGGTCCAGGCCTCGTTGCAGCCTCCAGGCGAGGGCGGCATCGTCGAGGCTCACCGCCAGCCAGGGTGCGGCGATCGGTTGCGTCGGGGGCTCTGGCGTTATCCAGGCGTACGGTATGTCGGCGATCTGTTCAGAGTCGGCCGTGTACCGGCGCAAGGGGGCACCGTCACCGAACCACTGCGGGCAGTCCACGGGTAGCTCGATTGTCTCGGCGCCGCCGAACTCAGACGTCCCGAGTGCCGCGGCGAGCGCATCGAGGCGCACGCGCACGCTCATACCGTTGCGCCGTCGGCGAGACGTTGACAGACCTGTTCGTAGAGCGCCTGGTCGGAGCCGGCAGCGCGGAGGTGTTGGCAGAAGTCCGGATCGCTGAACATCTCCGCGAGCGTGGCCAGGATGCGCAAGTGCTCATCGGT
>CAZHBN010000246.1:0-6227 GCA_964530405.1 uncultured Ectothiorhodospiraceae bacterium | reverse complement strand
TCTTCATTGTGGCGTCCCTCATCTCCGTTTGATGTTGGCTCTCGTCGCGCCCGCGGTGGGCGTCGCGAGAAAGCGGGGATCATCCTATCCGGAGTTTTGCGGGAACGCAACAACCGTGTTGTGAATTTCACCTTACGGTGGATTCGTGTTGCTTTCGTGCAACTGTCAGGATCGAAAACGCCCGGCCGGAGCCGGGCGTCGTGCCCGCCTGACGGGGGCTCAGGCGGCGGCGCCGTGGGCGCTGCGGCGCAGGCGTTCCTCGGCGATGCGGTCGGCCACTTCGTTGGTGGGCAGGTTGTCGCGACGCGCGCGTGCATAGATCTCGGCGAGGGTGTCGGCGATGGCGTCGATGCGTGCACGCACGCGCAGGGCGTCGTAGCCGTGATGCTCGTCGGCCACATCGATGACGCCCCCGGCATTGATCACGTAATCCGGCGCATAGAGGATGCCGCGCTGGCGCAGCCGCTCGCCGTCTGCGTCCGTGGCGAGCTGATTGTTGGCCGATCCGGCGACCACGCGGGCGTGAAGCTCGCCGATGGTCTCACGCGAGAGCGTGGCGCCGAGTGCACAGGGGGCGAAGACGTCCACCTCGGCGGCGTGTATGCGCTCGGTCCCGACGGCCGTGGCGCCGAATTCCTCGACCGCGCGGGCCACCGACTGCTCGTTGATGTCGCTCACCCACAGGTGAGCACCCGCCTCGTGGAGGTGGCGCGCGAGATGATAGCCGACGTTGCCCACGCCCTGGATCGCCACGCGAAGGCCGGCGAGATCGTCCCGGCCCAGTGCCTCGCGAACCGTCGCCTGCAGCCCGACGTATACACCCCGCGCGGTGGCCGGCGATGGGTCTCCGCTGTGGATCTCGCCGTTCTCGTCCCGCTTCTCGGTGATTCCCACCACGTAGCGCGTGGTTTCGGCGAGGTGGCGCAGGTCGTCCACGCTGGTGCCGGAATCCTCGGCGGTGATGTAGCTGCCGTTCAGGCTCTCCACGAGCCGTCCCATGGCGCGCAGCAGCTCGGGCGTCTTGTCACGCTGCGGGTCGGCGATGATCACCGCCTTGCCGCCGCCGAGGGGCAGCCCCGCCATGGCGGATTTGTAGGTCATGCCCCGGGAAAGGCGCAGCACGTCGGTGAGCGCCTCGTCGCCGTCGGTATAGTGCCAGATACGGCAGCCGCCCAGAGCCGGGCCCAGGGTCGTGTCATGAATGGCGATGATGGCGCGCAGACCCGAGTCCGGGTCGTGGCCGAAGACCACGCGTTCGTGGCCACGGAATTCGGGATGCTCGAATACGCTCATGGCGATCTCCTCTCCTCCGCCCCGTACCCGAGCGGTTGGCCCGGCAGTGGCGGCGATTGTCCAGCGGACCGCGGTGGCGTGTCACGCCAGCGGGCCGGGTTATCATCGGGCACTCCCTTTTGGGGGGTGCCACTGACAGTCTATCGTCGCTCGGCCGTTTGGCGAACCCTCGACGCGCCGGACGTTGTGAAGGGAAAGGAGGTTCCGCGCGATGACAACGATTCCCGGCCCCACTGCGGTGCTCTTCGCCGCGAGCCTGTGGGGGGCCTTGTTGCTCGCCCGCCACCTCACCGGTCGGCGCGTGCGTCCGTCGTGGGGGTGGTGCCATGGCACGCTGGCGGTTGCCGCGCTCGCCTGGGCGCTTGCCTCGATCTGGGGGGCGGGCGCGGAGCTGGCGGCCAACGCCGGCGTGCTCTGTCTCGTCCTCGCCGCGATCGGTGGCGTTTTCGTCGCGCTGTTCCGCCTGCAGGGCGAGCCACCGCCGCTGTTCATGGTCTGGTTGCACGCGGTTGCGGCGGTGCTCGGGGTGGGCCTGTTGCTGACCGCGTGAGCCGGTGTAGTGGCCATGGCCGCCGGGCGTGCACTGTTTGCGCAAAAGGCTGCCGGTTGCAAGTCTGGCTTGCATCCGATGGGTTCGCTGTTATGCTCGCCGAAGCTAACTAGACAGCGGTGACGCGGTGGCTGAGCACAGTAACGGCGCGGACTCCCCGGTTGCCGGGCAACGGCCCCCTGCCAGTCTGGAAGCCTTGCGCGAGACGCTGGCGGACGTTCGGGCGGGCAGGGGCGGGCGGCGCCTCGGCCGGCGTGCCGTCGAGGTATTCGATGGCATGGTGGCCGCGCCGCGACAGGCGGCAGTGTACAGCATCACCGAACTGGGCGAAGCCTTCGGCGTGCATCCCTCGACGCTGACACGACTCGCCAAGGCCCTGGGCTACTCCGGGTTTTCCGAGTTTCAGGCCGTTTTCCGGCGTCATGTCGCCCAGACCGGTCACTTTTACAGTGAGCAGGTTTCGCGGCTGCGGGACGTAAGCGGCCGTCAGCATCGGGCGCTGGACGTCTTCTCGCGCATCGCCCGCGACGAACGCGGCAATATCCAGGGCATGCTCAACAACCTGGATGCCGGTGCGGTGGAGGGGGCGGTGCGTCAGCTCATCACCGGCGAGCGCATACGGGTGCTGGGTATGCGTCAGTCGTACCCGCTGGCGAGTTACTTTTCCTACGGCCTGGGCATGCTGCGCAGCGATGTCGGCGTGCTCAATCCCGAGCACGGTCTCGCCCACGGTCTCGCGCAGACGGGGGACGGTGACCTGCTCGTGGTCATCGGTTTCGCCCCTTATACCAAGGCGACGGTGACCGCTGCCGAAGTGGCGCACGCCCGTGGCGTTCCGGTACTCGCTGTTACCGACAGCTATGCTTCGCCGCTGGCGGCGTACGCCGCCCACACCTTCGTGGCGCCCGCCAGCGGCCATTTCTTCAGCAACAGCCTGGGGGCGGCCCTGGTGCTGATCGAGGCTTTGCTGGCGCTGGTTGCCCGCGAGCTCGGTGATGGCGCCCTGGTGGCGTTGCGCGAGCGTGAGCGCCTGATCGACCAGATGGATGTGGAGCTGTAGCCGGGGTGACGAGGCCCAACGGTGCCACCCCGGCGATGGACGGGAACGGACTGGAGGGGGCCGGAGCTGGCAACCATACTCCAGGCAACGACTTGGGAGTCTCCCGGGCTTGTCGGTTGACTCGGCAGCGGCAATGGGATGACCGGGGGCGATTCGGTCGCTCATTCGGCACCCATGGCGGCGACCGGCCCAGCCCGAGGACGAACAGGTTCCTGACCGGGCATCGTGGCGGGCGGCGCGGGTGCGCCGGCCCGGCTTGTGCGAAGTGAAAGGAGGAAACGCAAGATGCTGCAAAAGAAGAACCTAATCGCGGGCGTGATCTCCGGGGCACTCGCTCTCGGCATGTCGGCGGGTGCGAGCGCTCAGGAGCAGACATTCGTCACCATCGGCACCGGGGGCGTCACCGGTGTGTATTACCCCACCGGCGGCGCTATCTGTCGCCTGGTGAACAAGGATCGTGACCGCCACGGGATCCGTTGCTCCGTGGAGAGCACCGGCGGTTCGGTGTACAACCTCAATGCCATTCGTGACGGCGAGCTCGATCTCGGCGTGGTCCAGTCCGACTGGCAGTACCACGCCTTCAATGGCAGTAGCCGCTTCGAAGAGGCGGGGCCGTTCGAGGGCCTGCGTGCGGTCTTCTCCGTGCACCCGGAGCCGCTGACCGTGGTCGCCCGTGCCGACGCCAATGTCGAGGATTTCGCCGACCTCAAGGGCAAGCGCGTCAACGTGGGCAACCCCGGTTCCGGTCAGCGCGCCACCATGGAGGTGTTGATGGAGGCCGTGGGCTGGACCATGGATGATTTCTCCCTCGCCTCCGAGCTCAAGGCATCGGAGATGGCCTCGGCGCTGTGCGACAACAAGATCGATGCGTTCGTTTACGTCGTGGGCCACCCCTCCGGCGCCATCCAGGAGGCCACCACCGCCTGTGACGCCACCCTGGTGAACGTGGACAACGAGGATGTGCGCGCCCTGGTCGAGGACCGGCCGTACTATTCCATGGCCACCATTCCGGGCGGCATGTACCGCGGCAATCCGGACGACACCACGACCTTCGGCGTTCGTGCCACGTTCGTCTCGTCCACGGGAACCAGCGAGACGGTGGTCTACGAGCTGGTGAAGGCGGTGTTCGAGAACTTCGAGGACTTCAAGTCCCTGCACCCGGCGTTCGCGGTCCTCGAGAAGGAGGAAATGGTATCGGCGGCGTTGAGCGCGCCCCTGCATGCCGGCGCCGAGAAGTACTACAAGGAGGCCGGGCTCATCGAGTGATCCGCATCGGCTGACGCCACCGAAAGGCCGCCCCGGGCACGAACCGGGGCGGCACGGTGCCGTGGACGGCCGCCCGATGCAGCGGCCGTGCACGGGGCACATCCGAGAGGGGCAAGGCGCCGGCGAACGCGGCGGGGATAGCGTTCGGCGGCGTTGTTCAATTCATCGACAGGGCGACTCGCATGAGCGCGAAGGACAACGAAACGCGGGCGGACGCCGCCAAGCTCGAAGAGATGCTCCAGGCCGAAGGCGGCGGTCGTGCGCCTCAGGGCGTGCCGGCGGCGATCCTGTTCGCCGTGCCACTGGTCTGGTCGCTGTTCCAGATCTGGTATGCCTCGCCGTGGCCGTTCGTCTTCGGCTTCGGCATTTTCAACAGTACCGAGGCGCGGGCCATCCACCTGGCTTTCGCCATGTTCCTGGCCTTCACGGGGTTCCCGGCGCTCAAGCGCTCGCCGCGGCGCTATATCCCGGTTCAAGACTGGATACTCGCGCTGCTCGGGGCGGCGAGCGCGGCGTATCTGTACGTGTTCTACGACGCGCTGGCGCAGCGCCCCGGCGATCCCACCACCTACGACCTGTGGATCGCCGTGATTGGCATGGTGCTGCTGCTGGAGGCGACGCGCCGTGCGCTCGGCCCGCCGTTGATGGTGGTGGCGCTGGTGTTCCTCACTTACGCGTTCGCCGGGCCGTACATGCCCGATGTCATCTCCCACGGCGGCATCAGCCTGTCCAAGGCAGCGTCCCACTACTGGCTGGGCACCGAGGGCGTCTTCGGCGTGGCGCTCGGCGTGTCCACGGATTTCGTCTTCCTGTTCGTGCTCTTCGGCGCCATTCTCGAGCACGCCGGGGCCGGCAACTATTTCATCAAGGTCGCCTTCTCCATGCTCGGCCACATGCGTGGCGGGCCGGCCAAGGCAGCCGTGGTGGCGTCGGGCCTGTCGGGCGTCATTTCCGGCTCGTCCATCGCCAACGTCGTCACGACCGGCACCTTCACCATCCCGCTGATGAAGCGGGTCGGCTTCCCCGGCACCAAGGCTGGCGCGGTGGAGGTGGCCGCCTCCACCAATGGCCAGCTCACGCCGCCCATCATGGGCGCGGCGGCCTTCCTGATGGTGGAGTACGTCGGAATCTCCTACCTGGAGGTGATCAAGCACGCTCTGCTGCCCGCGCTGATCAGCTATATCGCGCTCATCTACATCGTTCACCTGGAAGCCACCAAGGCCGGCATGAAGGGGCTGCCCCGGCGGCACGTGCCGAGCTGGCTGATGCGCCTGACCGGGCTGGTGGGCAGCGTGCTCGGCATCATCGTGCTGAGCTTCGCGGTCTACTACGGCGTTGGCTGGACCAAGGGCGTGTTCGGGCCGGCGGCGACGTGGATCGTGGGGATCGCGCTGGTGGCGGTCTACTTCGCGCTGCTGTGGGTAGCCTCGCGCCAGCCCCGCCTGGATGAGGAAACCGCCGAGGACGAGCTCGAGGAAGTGCCCGACGCGGGGCCCATTCTCCTTAGCGGTCTCTATTTCCTGCTGCCGGTGGCGGTGCTCATCTGGTGCCTGATGGTGGAGCGCTTTTCGCCGGGGCTGTCGGCGTTCTGGGCGCTGATGTTCATGATCGTCATTGCCATTACCCACCGGCCCATTCTCGCAGTGATGCGTCGCGATCGCGCGCTGGCGGCGGAGGTGCTCGCCGGTGGGCGGGACCTGCTCAACGGCATGGTCGGCGGGGCGCGCAATATGATCGGGATCGGCGTCGCCACCGCCGCGGCGGGCATCGTCGTGGGCACGGTGACGGTCACTGGTATCGGTCTCGTGATGACAGCGTTCGTCGAATTCATCTCCGGCGGCAGCCTGATCCTCATGCTGCTGTTCACGGCGGTGATCAGCCTGCTGCTCGGCATGGGTCTGCCTACCACCGCGAACTATATCGTGGTTTCCACGCTGATGGCGCCGGTGGTGGTCGAGCTGTGTGCGCAACACGGGCTCAACGTGCCGTTGAACGCCGTGCACCTGTTCGTGTTCTATTTCGGCATCCTCGCCGATGACACGCCGCCGGTAGGCCTCG
>CAZHBN010000245.1:0-6296 GCA_964530405.1 uncultured Ectothiorhodospiraceae bacterium | reverse complement strand
GTCGTCATCGCTGTCGACCCTATCTTTTGACAACCACACGGTCACTCACCGTTACCAATTCGATTACAGCTAATGCCACATGTCAGCGAGCCTGTCCGGCACTCTCGCAAGGCGCAATGTGCGTGGTATGGCAAGGCCTTGCATGAGCGGCGAGCAACGCCGCGAGAGCACCCGAGAGGCTCGCCCGAAGGAAGCGCTCGTGCGGCGGGGCCGCGGCACAGGCGCCCACTCGACGTGCGCCTCGTCACACCACCGCGCACGCGCCTTGCAGACGAGCCGCACAAACGCTCTTACACGTGGCATTACCTGTGATCGGATTAGTACCTGTTTGCCCCCGGAATCGCCGGGGCACCGACCCGTGACAGGCACGTCGCCGAACCACGGACGTGCGCTGTCACGAATTCCTACGTCGCCAATTCGATGACGTATGGAACATATCCACGACCCCGGAGATCGTCAATCTACAGAGGAATACGCGCAAAAATATATTGCATTATATTTTATTGAAAACATTGCTTTAAACCAAAAACAGTTTTTGAAATCACCGAAACCCAGCTTTCCAAAAGGATTGCCAGGTTTACTAAACGCGCAGGATGTATTGTCAGATCTCAGTGTCCGTGTGCGCCGCTGTTCGCTTCGGCAGGCTTTCGTGGTACACGGCCACAACGGACTTGCGACATCCCGAGGCACTCGCCTCCGTGATCAATGACGCGAGGAGCGTGGTGCAGCGAGGACGGCATGAGCGACGAACAACGCAGGCCACAGCGGCGCACACGGCGACCCGCAGGAGCGCCATCGCGAGGTATCCCGGCGACGTTGCGCTCGCTTGACGTGGCCATGACGGCACGAGCGCTCATGAATCTCCGGCACAAGCGCTGTTATGCTGCGGCGCAACACTTTGCTCTAGAGTAGGGGGTGTTCAATCGCAAGCCGGAGGATCTCTCCATGGAACACTGGTATCTTCTGAGCGGCTCAGCCGACGCCGACGCGCCACAACTGGTGAAGGTCCGAGCCCATGACCGGGCGGAGGCGCTGGGTAAGGGACGTTCGCTGGGCTTCGACGAACATTCGTGTGTCATCGACGAGCAGGCCACCGCCCAGCTCAGCCGCTACGGCGCCAACGTTGAGTTTCTATTCCGCAGCGCCCTGACGCTGGACGAGGCACTGGCATCCTGAAGCCGGCTCACATGCCCCGAGGATTCGTCGCGTCATCCGCGCGAGCTGCCGCGCTCGATTGCATGCGCTTGCGCGGCCACGCCAATCGGCCGGTGGTTCGCGCAAGGCGTCCCGGGTTCCCGCAATGCACGCCCGGTAGCCAGCGCCCGGCGTTAGCGGCACCACGCGGCGCTCACGATACCGTCGCGACGCGATTCGATACCCTAAGTACTAAACGCGAACCTCGACTTGGTGAGTAGCCGCCTGGACAGCGTAGACTGCCCGGATGTGCGGACGTTACGAACGACATTCGCCACGGCAAGCCTATGCCGAGCAATTGAGTCTTCGGCTACCGCCGAGTGGGGACAAGCCTCGATACAACATCACCCCGGGCATGGTGGTGGACATCATCGTGGCCGCCACCGGCGGTGACCAAGCGCGCTTCGCTTTCGACGAAGCCTTCTGGGGGTTCAGACCCATCTGGGTCGAGGACGACAAGGCTCCCCGGCCCATCAATGCGCGTGCCGAGAGCGTCGCTCGCAGCCGCTACTTCCGTGACGCATTCCGACACCGTCGTTGCCTGGTGCCGGCGGACGGCTGGTACGAGTGGAAACGCACGGAGCATGATGGCAAACAGCCCTACTACGCCACCACCGGAGCCCCTCTCGCTTTCGCCGGGCTCTATACACCGATGGACGAGAACGCATCGCGGCTGGGCCTGGCGGTTGTCACCGAGCCGGCCCGCGGATCGGCTAAGGCGATTCACCCGCGCATGCCGGTTGTGCTGGACGCATCATGCTGGAGCGCGTGGCTGGACCCATCATTGACCCGTCGCGAGAGCATCCGCCGGGCGACGGCGCGCGTGCCGAGCGGGCAACTCCAGCTGTGGCCGGTCAGCGCACGCGTCAATTCACCGAGTAACGATGACCCGTCATTGATCGAACCCGACGAGGGCGATCACCGAACGAGCTGAACGCCGCCCGGGGCTCGAGCGCGCCCCGGACGGCGTCGAGGGACGCCCGGCTACTGCGCCTGGACGCGGTCGAGCTCGGCCTCCAGCTCTGGCAGCGCTTCGAACAGGTCCGCGACCAGGCCATAATCGGCCACCTCGAAGATCGGGGCCTCCTCGTCCTTGTTGATCGCCACCACGACCTTGGCATCCTTCATACCCGCGAGGTGCTGGATGGCGCCACTGATACCCACCGCAATATAGAGTTTCGGCGCAACGATCTTGCCTGTCTGCCCCACTTGGTAGTCATTGGGCACGAAGCCCGCATCCACCGCCGCGCGCGAGGCACCGATCGCCGCACCGAGCCTGTCGGCTATGCGTTCGATGAGTGCGAAATTCTCGCCGGAGCCCAGGCCGCGGCCACCGGAGATGACGACCTCCGCAGCGGTGAGTTCGGGACGCTCGCTTTCAGTGAGCTTCTCGTCGACGAACTCCGCCACGTCCGAATGCGGCACCGCTTCCACCGTTTCCACCGGCGCACTGCCTCCCTCGGAGTCCGCCGGCTCGAAGCCGGTGCCGCGGACGCTGACCACCTTGATCGCGTCACTGCTGCGCACCGTGGCGATGGCGTTACCGGCATAAATGGGTCGGCGGAAGGTGTCCGCGCTCTCCACGGCAACGATGTCGGACACCATGCCCACGTCGAGCGCCGCCGCGACTCGTGGTAAGAAGTTCTTGCCGAAGGTGCTCGCCGGCGCGAGTACATGAGAATAGTCCCGGGCCACCTCGGTGGCGAGCGCGGCGAGATCCTCCGCCGTGGGATGCTCATAGTGCGGCGCATCGGCATGCAGCACCTTGGCCACCCCGGTCACCCGGGACGCCGCCTCGGCCACGCCGGCGGCATTGTGGCCGGCGATCAGCAAGTCCACGTCGCCGCCCAGCTGACTCGCGGCGGTTACCGTAGCGAGTGTTGCAGGCCCCAGGTTCCGGTTATCGTGTTCAGCGATGATCAGCACGTTGCTCATGGTTCAGATAACCTTCGCTTCGTTCTTGAGCTTGTCCACCAGCTCGGCGACGCTGTCGACTTTCACGCCTCCCTGGCGCTTGGGCGGCTCGGTGACCTTGAGGGTTGCAAGCCGTGGTGCGGTGTCCACGTCGAGCTCACCGGCGGTAAGCACGTCCAGCGACTTCTTCTTGGCCTTCATGATGTTCGGCAGCTTCACGTAGCGCGGCTCGTTCAGCCGCAGATCCGTGCTGACCACCGCCGGCAGCTTCAGCCGCACCGTCTGGTTACCGCCGTCCACCTCCCGGGTGACCGTGGCGGTGCCGTCCTCGAGCTGAAGCTCGCAGGCGAACGTCCCCTGCCCCCAGCCAAGCAGCGCAGCGAGCATCTGCGCGGTCTGGTTGGCGTCGTCGTCGATCGCCTGCTTGCCGCAAATCACCAGGTCCGGGGACTCGCGCTCGACCAGCACCTTCAACGCCTTCGCCACCGCCAGCGGCTGCAGCGCCTCATCGGTGGACACCAGGATGGCACGATCCGCTCCCATGGCGAGCGCCGTACGCAAAGTCTCCTGGCTGGCCTGCTCGCCGAGGGAGACAACCACGATCTCCTCGACTTTGCCCGCCTCCTTCAAACGCACCGCCTCCTCGACGGCGATCTCGTCGAAGGGGTTCATCGAGTGCTTGACGTTCGCTGTCTCCACACCCGAGCCGTCCGCTTTCACGCGGACCTTGACGTTGTAATCCACCACCCGCTTGACCGGGACGAGTACCTTCATGATCGCTCCTGTCACTTGACTATCGGGCCCATCGGGTCAGCCACAGATAAACACAGATCGCGGCCACCGAGTGAGAACCCCGGATTCTGGCTGCCAACCCCAACGCCTCTGGGTCGTTCGGCAACGCCGTCGCGAGGCAGATCACGCTTCGCTTGGTCCACCCCACCCCGCCCCGCTGCTCCTACCGCCGGCTCACTCATATTCGCGCTGGTCGTCGATCACCTTGCCGTCATTGGCGAGCGTGTCCGCGGGCACCAGCGCCACCTCACCACGCAAGTGGCAGACCTCCCGCAGCCGTTCGGCCAGCGCATCCCCCAACCCCTCCGGCTCGCCGTCCACCTCGCACTGCAGAGTCATGACGTCGCGATGATCGCTTTGCGTGATCACCAGCCGCGCACGGCGTACGGGCTCAAAGCCCCGCGTCACCTCGTGCACCTGCGAGGGATGCACGAACAGCCCCCGCACCTTGGCCGTCTGATCCGCACGCCCCATCCAGCCGCGAATCCGCTGATTGGTGCGCCCGGTGGGGCAGCTGCCCGGCAGCACCGCGGAGAGATCCCCCGTGGCGAACCGGATGAGGGGATAGTCGGGATTCAACGTGGTGACCACAACCTCTCCCACGTCGCCGTCGGCAACCGGCTCGCCGGTACCGGGGCGCACGATCTCCACCAGCACCCCCTCATCGACGACGAGCCCCTCCCGCGCCGGGGTTTCGTAGGCAATCAGACCCAGGTCGGCAGTGCCGTAGCATTGATGCACCTCAATGCCACGCCCGCGGAACCGCTCCACCAGCGACGGCGGCAACGGCTCGGCGGTTACCAGGCCGTGAGTCAGCGAGCCGACGTCCTCACCGAGCTCGTCCGCTTTCTCCAGGAGAATGTTGAGAAACGACGGCGTGCCGGTGAAATAGCGCGGACGCAGCTGTGCGATCGCCCGAACCTGGAGCTCCGTCTGACCGGTACCCGCCGGGAAGACCGGGCACTCCAGCGCCTCGGCGGCATTGTCGAACATCGCCCCTGCCGGCGTGAAATGGTAGGCGAAGGTATTGTGGACGAGGCCACCGCCCCGCCGGAATCCCGCAGCGACCATCGCCCGCGCGAAGCGCCAGAAATCCGGACGCCGCGTCTGCGGCTCGTAAATGGGACCCGGCGACTGAAACACCCGCTGCATGGCCTCGAAAGCAACCGCCGCAAGCCCGCCGAAGGGCGGATCCATCTGTTGGCGATCGATGAGCTCGGACTTACGCAGCACCGGCAATCCGGCAAGCGCCCCGGCGTCCACGATCTCCTGCGGCGAGACCGCCGCCAAGCGCTCGGCGAAATACGGAGACTTTGCCTTGGCGTGGGCAATCTGCCGCGGCAACGCCTCCCGCAGAGCCTGCATCCGTTCATCCGGCGTGCGGGTTTCGAGGTCGTCGTAGTGGTGCTCCATGGTCTCTCTCACTTACCTGACGACTGGGGTGAGCTGTATCGCAGTGCCACCGTTTTCACATGCGGAGTTGAAAGTTGAAAGCGGCAAGCCAAAAGAGCCGGGGAGCGCCACAAGCACCGCGCCCGCTGCTTTCCACTTTGAACTTTCCTCTTTGAATTCTCTTAAAGCCAGCGCTTGCGCCGCTTGTAGCTTTTGAGGTTCTTGAACGAGCGCCGTTCCTCGCCGCCGCCCAGGTAGGACTCCTTGACGTCCTCGTTGTTCATCAGCTCCTCGCGGGTGCCGTCGAGCACGATCTTGCCGCTTTCCATGATGTAGCCGTAGTCGGCCATGCGAAGTGCGTAGTTGGCGTTCTGCTCCACGAGCAGCATGGTCAGCCCCTGCTCGCGGTTGATCTTGCCGATGATGGAGAACACCTCCTTGACCAGCAGCGGCGAGAGGCCCATGGACGGCTCGTCAAGCAGCAGCATCTTCGGCCGCGCCATCAGCGCCCGGCCGATGGCGAGCATCTGCTGCTCGCCGCCGGACAGGTAGCCGGCCAGGCCGTTCGCGCGCTCCCGCAGCCGCGGGAAGTAATCGAAGACCATGTCGATATCCGCACGCACGGCCTCCTTGTCCCGGCGCGTAAAAGCGCCCAGACGTAGATTCTCGGCCACGGTCATGTCCTCTACGATGCGCCGCCCCTCCATCACCTGGAAGATACCGCGCCGTACGATCTCCTCGGCGGGACGGTTGCTCACCGTCTCCCCCTCGAAGGTGACATTACCCCGAGTGACCTCGCCGTCCTCGGTCTTGAGCAGCCCCGAGATCGCCTTGAGCGTGGTCGATTTGCCGGCGCCGTTGGCGCCGAGCAAAGCGACGATACGGCCCTGATGCACCTCCAGGCTCACGCCGCGCAGCACCAGGATCACGTCGTCGTAGACGACTTCGATGTTGTTCACCGAGAGCACCGGCTCGGCGGTCATCTCCTCCGCGGGTCGGGACAT
>CAZHBN010000244.1:0-6305 GCA_964530405.1 uncultured Ectothiorhodospiraceae bacterium | reverse complement strand
ATGACGTCACACGGGTTCCGTTCTTCGGTGAACTGCCGGTACTGGGTCACCTGTTCCGCAAGCGCACCACCGTCGACAACAACCGTGAACTGCTGATCTTCGTTACCCCGAAGATCCTCGAGGAGTCGCTCTCGCTGCGTTAGCCGAGATGGCATGCTCGCGATCATGAGGGGGCGCATAGCGCCCCTTTTTTTCGTAAGCCAGCCATACCGCGAACTACCAGACGGCACTGCCGCAATAGTTGCAGCCGCGCTCCACAAACCACATCCTTGGCGCCCATGCACAGGCAAGACGCACCCATCTTTCTCATCGGGCCCATGGGCGCCGGCAAGAGCACGATCGGCCGGCGTCTGGCTCGGCGGCTCGGCCGGGAATTCGTGGATTGCGACGCCGAGCTCGAGGCGCGCACCGGCGTCGATATCCCGCGGATCTTCGACGTCGAGGGCGAGTCAGGCTTTCGCGAGCGAGAAGCGAAGCTGCTCGCGGAGCTCTCGCAACGTCCGGGCATCGTGCTGGCAACCGGTGGCGGCGCCGTCGTTTCCGAAGCCAACCGCCGACTACTGTGCAGTCGGGGCGAAGTGGTCTATCTGCGAGTCACTCTCGATACCCAGTTCGCCCGGGTACGCGATAGCGATCGACCACTGCTACGCACAGACGATCCGAGGGGGCGGCTACGAGCCCTCATGGATGAGCGCGCAGCCCTGTACGAAGCGACTGCGGACCTGATAGTGGACACCGATGACGGCACCATGGATGCTGTCATTGACGAGATCCTACGCAAGCTGGAAGAGATCGCGCCGTGACCGAAAGCCCTGTCTCCCGAACCGTCCAGGTCGACCTCTCGGAACGAAGTTACCCCATCACCATTGGTGCAGACGTACTGGGCTCCGACCTCCTCTCGCGCCACCTCTCGGGGGATCAGGTCCTGGTGGTCACCAACGAGACCATCGCGCCACTTCACCTGGACAAACTCCTCCAAGCCCTTGGCGAGCGGCACGTCGAAACACTGACTCTGCCGGACGGTGAACGCTACAAGAACCTGGCGACCCTCGAGCGCATCTATGACCACCTGATCGAAGCTCGCTTCGATCGCGGCTGTACCCTGATCGCACTGGGCGGCGGCGTGGTCGGCGACATCACCGGGTTCGCAGCGGCCACTTATCAGCGCGGCGTAAGCTACATCCAGGCACCTACGACACTGCTGGCGATGGTGGATTCCTCGGTGGGCGGCAAGACCGGCGTGAACCACCCGCAGGGCAAGAACATGATCGGCGCCTTCCACCAACCCCGGCTGGTACTGGCGGACACGCGCACCCTGAACACCCTGCCCGATCGTGAGTTTCGCGCGGGACTGGCAGAAGTCGTGAAGTACGGCGTCATTCAGGACTACGCGTTCTTTCAGTGGCTGGAGCGCCACCTCGACGGCGTCCTCGCACGCGATCCCGAAGCCCTCGCCCACGTTATCGAGCAGTCCTGCCGGGACAAGGCCCGCGTGGTCGCCGCCGACGAGCGCGAATCGGGTCAGCGCGCGCTGCTCAACCTTGGCCACACGTTCGGCCACGCGATCGAAACCGCCACCGGCTACAGCGAGTGGCTGCACGGTGAAGCCGTCGCCGCGGGCATGTGCATGGCCGCGTGGATGTCCGTACAGCAGGGCTGGATGTCACATTCGGCGTTCGAAAGGATCCACGGGCTGCTAGAGGCCACCGGCCTGCCAACGAAGCCACCCGCTATCCCACCGGAACGTTTCCGAAACCTGATGGCCATCGACAAGAAAGCGAGACGGGGGCGGTTACGCCTGGTGCTTCTCGAAGGCATCGGTAACGCCGTGGTGACGGACGACTTCGCGGAAGACAGCTTGGAAACCACCCTCTCGCACTACCTGGACGCCGCTTAAGCGCCGGACCCCGCATTCCCGCCGTCGGGGCACGCTGCGCCGCCGGCGGAAACGGCCGAGGCAACCGCATCACAATGGGAGGATGAAGGAGGCGCGCCCCACCATGGCCGACGATCTGCGCTGGCAGCACCTCGCCCCCTGGGCCGTGCGAGAGACACGGGGACGCCGGGTGCCCGAAGCACCACCTTCATGGCGCAGCGAATTCCAGCGCGACCGTGACCGGATCATTCACTCCGGTGCGTTCCGGCGCCTCGAATACAAGACCCAGGTGTTTCTCAACCACGAGGGCGACCTTTTTCGCACGCGTCTCACCCACTCCCTGGAAGTCGCCCAGATTGCCCGCACCATGGCGCGCGCCCTTCAACTCAACGAGGATCTCGTCGAGGCCCTGGCTCTTGCTCACGATCTCGGCCACACGCCCTTCGGGCACGCGGGCCAGGAAGCGCTCAACGACTGTCTGCGCGAACACGGGGGATTCGAACACAACCTGCAGTCTCTGCGCGTCGTGGACACGCTGGAACAGCGCTACGCGGAGTTCGACGGCCTGAACCTGACTTTCGAGGCCCGCGAAGGCATCCTCAAGCGCTGCGCACCGCGGCATGCCCACCGCCTCGGAGAAGTGGGCCAACGCTTCATCGACGGCACGCAACCGTCGCTGGAGGCACAACTAACGAATCTCGCCGACGAAATCGCCTACAACAGTCACGACGTGGATGACGGGCTGCGTGCGGGCCTACTCGAACTCGACGCCCTCGTCAACGTACCGATCATCGGCGAGCTTCTCACGGAAGTCCGCAACGCACATCCGCGACTGGAGCCCCGGCGCACGATCTACCAGACAGTCCGTCGGCTTATCAGCGCGCAGGTCGACGACCTGATACGTACCAGCCGTGAAGGCCTGAGTGTCGAGCAACCGGAAGGCGTCCGTGCCGTGCGCGCCCGAAGCGCCCCGCTGATCATATTCAGCGACGACATGGCCCAGGCTCACCGCGGGCTCAAGCACTATCTCTTCCATAATCTCTACCGCCACTACCGCGTCCATCGCATGACAACGAAGGCCAAACGCGTCATCGTCGAGCTCTTCGAAATCCTGTTCAGCGACCCGAGGTTGCTGCCCCCGCAGGCTCATGCGCGGACGAAAGCCCAGGAAGACGCTCGCGGCGAACGCGGGCGAGCACGTGCCGTCGCCGACTACATCGCCGGCATGACCGACCGCTACGCCATTGCCGAGCACGAACGCCTCCACGATCCGACACGGCTCGCGTGACAGCACCGCTTTGGCAACTCCCCGAGCCTCGGTACGTTGACGCAACGTCCCCCTCTTTACCTCACCCCCTTACCCCGGCTATCATGCCCAGCCATTTGCCCATAGATCGGGCATGGGCAGGGAGCCCGGACAAGGTGCTGGAAAGCACTGATGAACAAAGCATTTTCTGAGGTTCCCCGCCTGGGAGAGCGATCCTCGAGTTGAGATGATCGCGGACGGGCGCCGGCGTCGCCACAAGCACAATCGCCGGCGCGGAGACAACGCGGGGCGCGCCCCCCATCGAGCCCGCCAAAAACAGGCACGGGCACGCCGGGTCGGCGTCCCCCCTCGTCCCCAACACGCAGAGGCAATCTCCCGTGAGCTATCACGACTTTACGAAGGCGACCCTGTATCGCCCGGAATTCGAAAAAGACAACTGCGGTTTCGGGCTGATCGCCCACATGGATGGCGACCCCAGCCACTGGCTGGTGGAGACCGCGATCGGCGCGCTCGCCCGGCTGACACACCGTGGCGCCGTGGCCGCGGACGGCAAGAGCGGTGACGGCTGCGGCTTGCTGATGAAGCTCCCCGAAGCATTCCTGCGCGCGGTCGCGCAGGAGGCGGGTATCGAGCTCGCCGAGCGCTTTGCCGCCGGCTGCGTTTTCCTGGCGCCCGAAGACGACACCCGCGCCGCGCACGCCCGTGACGCGCTGACGCGCGCGCTCGCCGAGCACGACCTCACCGTCGCCGGCTGGCGCGACGTCCCCACGGACCCCTCGGCCTGTGGCGAACAGGCCCTGGCAACGCTGCCGCGCATCGAGCAGCTGTTCGTGAACGCACCGGCGGATATCGACGAACTCGAATTCGAGCGCCGGCTGTTCTTCGCGCGCCGCGCCGCCGAGAAAGCGCTCACCGACGACGAGGACTTCTACGTCCCGAGCCTCTCGGGCCGGGTGCTCTCCTACAAAGGACTGGTAATGCCGGCGTATCTGTCGACATTCTACCGGGATCTGGAAGACCCGCGCCTCGAAACGGCCATGGCGGTCTTCCACCAGCGTTTCTCCACCAACACGCTGCCGCAGTGGCGTCTCGCGCAACCCTTCCGGTACCTCGCCCACAACGGCGAGATCAATACGATCCAGGGCAACCGGAACTGGGCAATGGCACGCGCCTACAAGTTCGAGACGCCGTTACTGCCGGACGTCGAAGCCATCCAGCCACTGGTCAACCTGGAAGGCTCCGACTCCTCCAGCCTCGACAACATGCTGGACGTGCTCATCACCGGCGGCATGGACATCTTCCGCGCGCTGCGCCTGCTCATGCCGCCGGCCTGGCAGAACGTGGATACCATGGACGCCGATCTGCGCGCGTTCTATGAGTACCACTCCCAACACATCGAGCCGTGGGACGGGCCCGCCGGTATCGTGCTCACCGACGGCCGCCATGCCGCCTGCGCGCTCGACCGAAACGGGCTGCGCCCGGCACGCTGGGTGGTTACCAACGATCGCCACATTACGCTGGCGTCGGAAGTCGGCGTCTGGGATTACAGCCCCGAGGACGTTGTCGCCAAGGGCCGCCTCCGCCCCGGCGAGATGCTCGCTGCCGACACCGAAACCGGCGACCTGCTGCTGCCCGAGGACATCGACAACCGCCTCAAGTCGCGCAAGCCCTACAAGAAGTGGCTGCAACAGCACGCGCGCAACTTGGAATCGCGCCTGAACGGCAACGGCGAACGCCAGGGGCTGTCCGCGCGGAGCCTCGACGTCTACCAGAAGCAGTTCAACGTGTCCTTCGAGGAACGGGACATGGTCCTGCGCACCCTCGCAGAGGGCGGCCAGGAAGCCGTGGGCTCGATGGGCGATGACACGCCCATGCCCGTGCTCTCCAAGAAGGTACGCGCGCTCTACGACAATTTCCGTCAGCAGTTCGCCCAGGTCACCAATCCAGCCATCGACCCGCTGCGCGAGCAGATCGTGATGTCGCTGGAGACCTGTTTCGGCCGTGAGAAGAACCTCTTCGAGGAATCCGAGGCACATGCCCGGCGGCTGGTCGTGGACTCACCGGTACTCTCGGACGAGAAGTTCTCGGCATTGCTCGCGCAGACCGACGAGGAATACCGCCACGCGGTCATCGAGCTCAACCACGACGTGGACGGCGACCTGGCATCCTCCCTGGAGCGCATCTGTGCCGAGGCCGAGGCGGCGGTGCGGGACGGCTACGTCGTACTGGTGCTCTCCGATCGCCAGCTCGGCAACGACCGTATTCCCGTGCACGCGCTGCTTGCCACCGGCGCAGTGCATCACCACCTGGTCCACCGCGGATTGCGCTGCGACGCAAACCTGGTCGTCGAGACCGGGACCGCGCGCAACTCGCATGAATGCGCTGTGCTGATCGGCTACGGCGCCACCGCGGTGTACCCGTACATGGCCTACGAGGTCATCCAGGACCTGTCGAGCAGCGGCCAGATCAAAGGCGCGCCCCTGTCCGAGCTACTGCGCAACTATCGCAAAGGCGTCAACAAGGGCCTATACAAGATCCTCTCCAAAATGGGGATCTCCACCGTCACCAGCTATCGTGGTGCTCAACTCTTCGAGATCGTGGGCTTCGCCGACGAGGTCGTGGAGCGGTGCTTCCCGGGCAGTGTGAGCCGCATCCAGGGCGCGAATTTCGCCGATCTCGAAAGCGACCAGCGCGAGCTCCACGAGCGCGCCTGGCGCGCGAGCGTGCCCCTTGATCAGGGCGGACTGCTCAAGTTCGTTCATGGCGGCGAGTACCACGCCTTCAACCCGGATGTGGTGCGCACGCTCCAGGAAGCGGTCTACACGGGGGAGTACGAGCGCTACCGGGAGTTCTCCGAGACCGTGAACCAGCGCCCTGTCGCCACTTTCCGCGATATGCTGCAGCTGAAAGACGGTCAGCAGGCGATTCCGCTGGACGACGTCGAACCCGAGACCGAGATTCTCAAGCGATTCGACTCCGCCGGCATGTCCCTTGGCGCGCTCTCGCCGGAAGCACACGAAGCCCTCGCCATCGCCATGAACCGCCTCGGTGGACGTTCCAACTCCGGCGAGGGCGGTGAGGACCCGGCGCGCTACGGCACCGAGCGCATGTCCAAGATCAAGCAGGTGGCCTCGGGCCGCTTCGGCGTGACCCCGCACTACC
>CAZHBN010000243.1:0-6315 GCA_964530405.1 uncultured Ectothiorhodospiraceae bacterium | reverse complement strand
GGTGGCCGTTGAAGATCACCGCGACCCGGTCGGAGATCTCGAAGAGCTCGTCGAGATCCTCCGAGAAAACGATGGTGGCGCAGCCGGCGGCGCGCAGGTCCACCAGCGCCTGGTGGATGGCCGCGGCGGCGCCCACGTCCACGCCCCAGGTGGGTTGGCCGGCGATCAGCACTCGCGGGGACTGCAGGATCTCGCGGCCGACGATGAACTTCTGCAGGTTGCCGCCGGAGAGGCTGCGCGCCTGTACGGACACGCTCGGGCAGCGCACGTCGAAGCGCTGGCGGATTCGCTCCGCGAGCTCGCGCGCCCTGGCGTAGCGGATCATTCCGCGATGTACGAGCCCCTGGTGGGCGCCGGTGAGTAGGGTGTTCTCCACCAGCGCCATCTCCGGGACCGAGCCGCGGCCCAGGCGTTCCTCGGGCACGAAGGCGAGGCCGAGGCGCCGGCGTTGGTCCGGCCCCAGGGTGCCCACGGGCTTACCGTCGATGGTGATCTGGCCGGCCGCTGGCGCAGGCCACTCTCCGGAGAGCAGGCGCATGAGCTCCGCCTGGCCGTTTCCCGAGACGCCGGCGATACCCATGATCTCGCCGCCGTGAACGGCCAGGTTCATGTCCACCAGGCTCACGCCGAAGGGGTCGCGGGTGGGGCGGCTCAGGCCCTTGAGCTCCAGCACCGGCTCCGGCGTCGGCGTGGCCGCGGGGCGCTCGGCCTGGGGAAGCTGGGTGCCGATCATCATCTCCGCGAGGCTCCTGGACGTCTCCTCGCTCGGGGTGCAGTGCGCGGATACCCGGCCCTGGCGCAGCACCGTCGCCGACTCGCACAGGGCCTGGATTTCACCGAGCTTGTGGCTGATGTAGAGGATGCTGATGCCCTCGTCACGGAGCTGGCGCAGCGTCTCGAACAGCCGGTCGACCTCGCGTGGCGTGAGCACCGAGGTGGGTTCGTCCATGATCAGCAGCCCCGGGTGCTGGAGCAGGCAGCGTACGATCTCCACGCGCTGGCGCTCGCCCACGGAGAGGTTGAGCACCGTGCGCCGCGGGTCCAGCGGCAACCCGTAGAGCTCGGAGACCTCCACGATCCGTGTTTCCAGGTCGCGTCGTTCGCCGGGCTCGTCGAGCCCCAGGGCAATGTTCTCGGCGATGGTCAGCGTCTCGAACAGGGAGAAATGCTGGAAGACCATGCCGATACCCAGGTGCCTCGCCTGGGCCGGCGAGGCGATGGTCACCGGATCCCCCTCCCAGTGAATGCTGCCGCTGTCGGGCTGGTGGACTCCGTAGATGCACTTCACCAGCGTGCTCTTGCCGGCGCCGTTCTCGCCGAGCAGAGCGTGGATTTCGCCCGGGGCGACCTGCAGATCCACCCGGTCGTTGGCCAGAACGCCGGGAAAGCGCTTGCTTACGCCCTTGAGCTCCAGGCGCGGAATGGAATGCCGGACACCGGCGTCAGCCGCCGTATGCTCCATGATGGTGCTCGCTCCCCTATTGCGTGCGGGCGGCCCGCTATGCACCGAATCGATGCACCGGTGCACAGCGTTGGCACGCGTATGTAACCAGTGTGCCCGCTCAGGTCCCGCCGTGCAGGTGCGTACTGAATGGGCCGGTTAATTGTGGGCAAAAAACATGCCGATTTGTCGTCATGAAGGCCGAATGCCTGTCTGGGCATCGGCGGCCAGAAGGGCTGTGCCAGGGGGGGCGGCAGTGTGATGGTAGTACATGGCTCTCCTCCTTCGTGGCCCGTCGCGCAGGCTCTTTATGTGGGCAGTGGCCTGGGGCCGTCGTTGTCTTCCACGGAAGGCCGCCGGATGCGATTGCATCCAAAAATTGCCTACACCAGAAGCTGGCCTGGTATACAGAAAAAGTCAACAATTTCGGGCGACGGTGCGCAATGTGCACGATAGGCGGAAGCGGCTGGCGACAGAGACCACATGACCGTCGTCCACGGGAAGGTGCTGCGGATGCCGACGCGATACACGGACTCTGAATCGTCGCCTAGGGTGTCGAGGGGACAGCGATTTGCGGGGTGTCGGGAGTAGTGATGCCCGCCCCCGGGGCGGAGGCGGGCGAAGCAGGGGGCTGGGTTACTCGCTGGTGCCGATGAGCTCGGAGGTTTCCACCTGGGGCACGGCGAAGCTTGTGTAGCTGTGCTCGGCGACGCCGTACCAGGCGTACTGGCTATCCCGGAATTCCTTCCACTGACGATAGACCTTGGCCCAGGTTTCGTTCTCGCTGGCCAGGTCCTCGTACATCTCGAAGGCGTTCTTCTTGGCGGCCGCCATGATCTCGTCAGAGTAGGTGCGCAGCTTCACGCCCTTGTCGAGCAGGCGTTTGAGCGCCGCCGGGTTACGAGTGTCGTAGCGCGAGATCATGAGCTGGTTGGATTCCGCGGCGGCGACCCTGAGCGCGTTCTGGTAGTCCTTGGGCAGCTTGTCGAACTCGTCCCGGTTGAAGTAGACGGAAAGCTGCGCACTGGGCTCCCACCAGCTGGGGGCGTAGTAGTATTCAGCGGCCTGGTAGAAGCCGAGCTTCTCGTCGTCGTACGGGCCCACCCACTCCGTGGCGTCGATGACGCCGCGCTCCAGCGCCGGGAAGATCTCCGCGGCCGCCAGCGTCTGCACGTTGACGCCGAGCGAATCCATTACCTTGCCGCCGAAGCCGGGGATGCGCATCTTCAACCCCTTCAGCGAGGCGAGGTCCGGCACTTCCTTGCGGAACCAGCCGCCCATCTGGCAGGTGGTGTTACCAGCCGGATAGGCATAGATGTTGAAGTCCGAGAAAACCTCGTCGTTCATCAGCTCTATGCCGCCGGCCTGGTACATCCAGGCATTCTGCATGCGCGCGGTGAAGCCGAAGGGGATGGTGGTGTCGATGGCGAGTGCCGGGTTCTTGCCCACGTAATAGTAAGAGGCCGTGTGGCCGGCCTGGACCGTCCCTGCCTGGACGGCGTCGAGCACCTGCAGGCCACCGACGAGCTCGCCACCGGCATAGGGGCGGATATCGAAGCGCCCGCCGGTGAGCTCCTTGACGCGCTCGGCGATGTGCTCGGCGCCACCGAAGATGGTGTCCAGGCTGGTGGGCCAGCTCGTAGCCATGCGCCACCGCACCCGCGGCGACTGGGCGTGGACGTAGGGGGCACCGACGCTGGCGGCACCGGCGACGGCACCCAGGCCGGCAGTTTTGACGAAGTCACGACGCTTCATGTCTCTCTCCTCGTCGGGTTGTTGTGCTTACCCGGCCCCGCGTCCCCGCGAAGCCCGACAGGTCCCAGTGTGCGGGACACTCATGGTACCAACCAGTTCACCAGTGGCGGATAGGCGATCACCAGGGTGAGGCCGACAATCTGGATGGCGATGAACGGAATCACTCCGCGGTAGATCTCGTGGGTCTGGACTGACGCCGGCGTGACACCGCGCAGGTAGAACAGCGAGAAACCGAACGGGGGCGTCAGGAACGAGGTCTGGAGGTTCATCGCGATGATCACGCCGAACCACACCAGGTCGATGTCGAGCACCTGCGCTGCCGGTACCAGCAGCGGCAGCACGATGAAGGCGATCTCGAAGAAGTCGATGAAGAAGCCCAGGCCGAAGACCACCAGGTTGGCGACGATGAGGAAGCCGATCTCGCCGCCGGGCAGGTTGGTGAGCATGTCCTCGATCCACAGATCGCCGTAGAAGCCACGGAAAATCAGGCTGAAGGCGCGCGAGCCCACGAGGATGAACATTACCATCGCGGTGAGGCGCGCGGTGGCGTCCATCGTGCCGGTGAGCGCCTTGAGGCTGAGGCGTCGGTTGACCGCGGCGAGCACCGTCGCCCCCAGGGCGCCGAAGGCACCGGCTTCCGTAGGGGTGGCGATGCCGGCGAAGATGGTGCCGAGCACCACGATGATCAGCAGCAGCGGCGGGATCATGACCAGCAGCACCCGTGCCAGCAGCGCGGGAATGTTCGCCGGGCGGTCCTCCGGGGGCAGGGCCGGCGCCGCGCTCGGCTTGATCAGTGCCACGCCACCGGCGTACAGGGCGTACATGGTCGCCAGTGCCACCCCGGGCAGCAGCGAACCGCGGAAGAGATCCCCCACGGAGACGCCGATCTGGTCGGCGAGCACGATGAGTACCACGCTGGGCGGAATCACCTGGCCGAGAGTGCCCGAGGCCGCGATCACCCCGGTGGAGAGCACGCGGGAGTAGCCATAGCGCATCATCACCGGCAGCGAGATGAGGCCCATGGCGACCACGGTGGCCCCGACCACGCCGGTGGCCGCGGCCAGGAGCGTACCCACGACGACCACTGACAGGGCCAGTCCGCCACGCATGGGTCCGAAGAGCTGGCCCATGGTCTTGAGCAGGTCTTCGGCGAGCCCGGAGCGCTCGAGCATGGTGCCCATGAAGATGAAATAAGGTACCGCCAGCAGCGTGTAGTTCTCCATGATGGAGTACACGCCCTGGGGCAGGGCCGTTAGCAGGTTGAAGTCGAATGCGCCCACGGCAATGCCGACGGGCACGAACGCCAGCGCCGCGCCGGCGAGGGCGAAGGCGACGGGGTAGCCGGAGAAGATGAAGACCAGTGCGGCGAGGAACATCAGCCCCGCATAGTGTTCCAGCATCATAGGTTGCGCACCCGCTCGTCGTCCTCGGCCGGGGTGTCGTCCTGGAGCCGCTCGCGATCACCGGTGAGCACAGCGGCCGCCTTGATCGCCTGGGAGACGCCCTGCAGGCCCAGGAGCACGAATGCCACCGGGACCACCGTCTTGATGGGGTAGCGCGGCAGGCCGCCCGGGTTGCCGGACATCTCCAGTGTCTGCCAGGAGAACGACACCCACTTAATCGACAGATACGTGAGCAGCACGCAGAAGGGCAGCAGGAACAGCAGCGTGCCGGCGAGGTCCACGATGGCGCGGCCGCGCTCGCCGAGCTGACCGTAGAGCACGTCTACACGGACGTGGCCGTTGCTGCTGAGCGTGTAGGATGCCCCCAGCAGGAAGAGGATGCCGAATAGATACCACTGCGCCTCGAGGTAGGCGTTGGAGGCGAGGTTCTCGCCGATATAGGCGCCGAGGTAGCGTACGGTGGCGTTATACACGCCGATGAGAATCATCAGCAGGCCGAGCCAGTACACCAGGCGGCCGACCCAGCGGTTGAGCCCGTCGATGTAGCGGGCGATTGTCAGCAAGCCCTGCATGGCCGCTCCCCTTGCCTGTGGACGGCATCGGTTGGATTCCGCCCCCATGGTGTTATCGGCGTCCGCAGGTATGGCCGGTTGCCGGCGATTTGCGGCGCGCCATTGTTATTCGGCCGGCTACGGCACGGTTGACGCCGTCAGCGCCGGTCTCCAGGCCGATCGGTCCTGTGGTCGGACCAATGTCCGCGAACGCTAGCGGGCGCGTGCGCGGGCGTCAAGACGCGGTGCGGGATGCGGTGGCGATTACCAACGCAGCAGCTCCCACTGATGGATGTCGGGGGCGTCCAGGCTGTCCGGGTAGCGGCTCTCGAAGCTGCCGTCGCCGTTGGCGTCGTAAAGGAAGTAGGGGGGACCCCAGCCCGGATCGATGCGTACTGCGTAGACCTGGCCCGCGACGCTGTACTCGCGGATCTCCGCCCAGGGCCGGCTGACGATAGTGACGCTTGGCTCGATGGGCTCGCCGAGGGTGAGCTCGTCGGGGGGCGGCGGTGGGACCACGTTGACCTCCCCGTCGCCGCCGTCCGCCGCGGTTGCGGCGGTACACACGGTCAGGACGATGACGAGGGCGAGTGCGCGCGTGCTCATCACAGGTCCACGAGAATGTCGGCCTCGGCCTGCGAGGGTTCGAAGCCGCGGCGCTCGTAGTGGTCGAAGATGGCATCCACCACCGCCTGGGGCTCGTCGATGACCTGGAAGAGGTCCATGTCCTCGGCGTTGATGGTGCCCTCGGCCACCAGGCTTTCCCGGAACCAGTCGATCAGCCCCTGCCAGTACCCGGCGCCCACCAGGATGATAGGAATACGCCGGGTCTTGCCGGTCTGCACCAGCGTGAGGATCTCCGCGAGCTCGTCGAGCGTGCCGAAGCCGCCCGGCAGTACCACGTACGCCGAGGCGTACTTCACGAACATCACCTTGCGCGAGAAGAAGTGGCGGAAGTTGAGCGCGATGTCCTGATAGGGGTTGCCGGACTGCTCGTGGGGGAGCTGGATGTTGAGCCCGATGCTCGGCGATTTGCCCGCGAACGCGCCCTTGTTGGCGGCTTCCATGATCCCGGGGCCACCGCCGCTGACCACCGAGAAGCCGGCGTCCGAGAGGGCGTGGGCGATCTCCTCGGCGAGCTTGTACCAGGCGTGGTCGGGAGGCG
>CAZHBN010000242.1:0-6443 GCA_964530405.1 uncultured Ectothiorhodospiraceae bacterium | reverse complement strand
TGGAGAACAGGACAGGGCCTGCCGACGTCGCCCTGACGCATAGCGAACGATGGTCCGCCGGTGGTATCCGGGCGAGGTGTATCACCGGTGGTAATCCCGTTCCCAGAACCACTGTGCCGGCGGGCCGGCTGTATTCCGTTACGGGTGTTCGGCCTCGATGGCGGCGTATTCATGGCACGGCGAGTGGAAATCCCCGTAGCGGCAGACTGAGGCTCTCACGCCGCTCGCGCGATACACGTCCCGCTCCAAAACGGTTGCGCGGCGCGAACATCGGGCCGAGGGTACGATGTCACAATGGAAAGGCCTGGACGGGCCGAGAGACGGGGAACCGCCTGAGAAAGATGGCGCGCCCGAGAGGATTCGAACCTCTGACCTTCGGCTCCGGAGGCCGACGCTCTATCCAGCTGAGCTACGGGCGCTTCGTGCGGCTCGCCTGATGATACCGTAACGGCAACCATCAGGCGGCATAGGATAGCGCGGCTGTCGGGGTGTGTCCAAGTCCGATGACGCGTTTCCTGCTTCGCGCGAGTTTTCCGCCGGGGGTATTATCGCTATACTCGGTGGCCGTTTCCGTCCAGGGGTCTTCGCCCCTTACCCGCAAGGCCGGCCCGGCCGGCGTCTGGCACCGAATCTCAGGGGGACGCGGTGAGTCGCGAGGAAGACAGAAAGTTCGTTCGTAACTTCATGGCCGTCATCGGCGTGTTGGTTTTTATAGCCGTGGCGCTGATCCTTATCTCAACCGGCCTTTACGAGGGCGAGAGCGAGGCGCGCAAGGAGCTCGCAGCGGAACGCGCGGCCCGGCACCTCGAGCCGGTGGGGCAGGTGCGTCTGACCGGTGAGCCCATGCCGGCCTCTACCGGCGGCGGCGAGGAGGCGGCCGCGGGTGGCGGCGGCGAGCCGCGTTCCGGTGAGGAAGTCGCCACTGCGGTGTGCGCCGCCTGCCACCAGAGCGGTGTCATGAACGCGCCGAAGATCGGTGACGAGGCTGCCTGGACCGACCGTGTCGACAAGGGGCTCGCTACCCTGGTGGATCATTCGGCGAACGGCTTCAATAACATGCCGCCGCAGAAGGGGCAGGCGTCGGAAGAAGAGATCCGTGCCGCGATCCTCTGGATGATCGAGGATCAGAGTGGCGTCGAGGTTCCCCAGGGCTGACGGCACCAGCGCGGAATGCTCGATCGAACGAAAGGCCCCGGACGGGGCCTTTCGTTTACCGGACTACAGTGTGCTGACCCGGAGGGCGTTCGGCCCGCGCGATGTGGTTCCTGCCGCACAGTCGCTGAGGCCTGGTGCTACATTCGAAACGGCTACTATCCGCACGCATGCCCTCCACGCGCGGGATTGGTGGGATCAACGCCCGCCACCGAGCAGAACCCCCTCGGCACGTTCCAGGTTTTCCGGCGTGCCGTAGAGCACTAGCACGTCGCCCCCCATGAGCTGGGTGTCCGGCTCAGGCTGGGGGCCGCGAATTCCGCCTCGGCGAACGGCCGTGACCGTTACGCCGATTTCCTCCAGCGCGAGCTCGGCGAGCTGCTGTCCGACGGCGAAAGCCCCCTCGGGCAGGGTGACTGCGTGCAGCTGCTCGCGAAAACGATCGGCTTTTTCCAGGTCGACACGCTCCTCGCCGTGAAAGTAGCCCCGCAGCAGCCGATAGCGGTTGGAGCGCACGTCCCGCACGTAGCGGAATACCCGCGACAGCGGCACCTCCAGCAGCGCCAACGCGTGGGAGGAGAGCATGAGGCTGGCCTCCAGGATCTCGGGGACGATCGCCGTCGCGCCCTCGGCCTGGAAGCGCTCCAGCCAGCGGTCGTCGCGCGTGCGCACGACCACCGGGACGTCCGCGCGCGCTGCCCGTGCATGCTCCAGAACTTTCAGTGTGGCAGCCGGATCGTCGTAACTGATGACGATCATGCGAGCCCTTGCCAGACCCGCCGCCGCGAGGATTTCCTGGCGTGCGGCGTCGCCGAACTGAACCGGTTCCCCCGCGGCCTGGGCTTCGCGCACCCGCGCGGGATCCAGATCCAGCGCGAGGAAGGGAATGCCTTCTTCCTCGAGGAATCGCGCCACGTTCTGGCCCGTGCGCCCGTAACCGCAGATGATGACGTGGTTGGCGAATTCGTTGGCGTGCTCGCTTATCTCGCGTTCGGTCACGGTGCCCTGGGAGGAATGGCCGGTGTGAATCAGGGTATAGGCAATGGCCTCGTTGTGCCGTACGAGCAGTGGCGAGAGGAGCATGCTGAGTACGATGGCCGCCAGTGTCACCTGACTCGCGACCGGGTCGATGACGTTGGTGGTGAGCGCCAGCGACAGCAGTGCGAAGCCGAACTCGCCGCCTTCGGCGAGAATTACGGCCGTGCGTAGTGCCACCTGTGGTTCGTTGCGGCCAAGGCGTGCGAGCAGGTAGATCACGCCCGTCTTGAGCGCCATCACCCCCGCCATCACTGCGATCACGGCGAACCAGTACTGCGTGAGCACCTCGAGCTCAAGCAGCATGCCGATGGTGACGAAGAACAGCCCCAGCAGAACGTCACGGAACGGCCGGATATCGGCTTCGATCTGATGGCGGTATTCCGACTCGCCGAGCATGATGCCAGCGAGGAAGGCGCCGAGTGCCAGCGACAGGCCGGCCAGGTGGGTTGCCCACGCGGCCACCAGGGCCACGAGCAGCACGGCCAGCGTGAACAGCTCATTGGAGCGAGCGCCTGCCACTTCGTGAAAAAGCGGACGCAGTACCCATCGCCCCATCGCCAGCATCAGGGCGAACACGGCGATGCCTTTCGCCATGGCGAAAACGAGTGCCTGGGCGATGCCGTTGCCCGTGGTCTCTCCGAGCAGCGGGATCAGAATCAGCAGCGGCACCACAGCCAGGTCCTGAAACAGCAACACCCCCACGGCCCGGCGACCGTGCCGGGAATGGATCTCGATCTGCTCCGTGAGTTGCTTGACCACGATCGCCGTGGACGAGAGCGCAAGCGCTCCGCCCAGCACGACCGAGCCTCCGGGAGAGACGCCCAATAGCCATGCTGCCGTGCCCAGTAGTCCCAGGGAGACGAAAACCTGGGCGCCGCCAAGTCCGAATACCGTCCACCGCATGGCTTTGAGCTGGGGCAGGGAGAATTCGAGGCCGATGGTGAACAGCAGGAACACGACCCCGAACTCGGCGAGCAATCGTACGTTTTCGCCATCGCCGATCAGCCCGGTCACCGATGGACCCAGTACGATGCCGACCGCGAGATAGCCGAGGATGGGCGGCATGCTCATGCGGCGGAACACCGCTACTACGATGACCGAGCTGGCCAGGAGGATGAGAATGTCCTCGAAGATCGGCAAACGTCGCCTCCTCGTTGAGTATTGGTTTCGGCGTTTTGCGGAGCGCCCTCGTCAATCGGGCGCTTCGTCACGCCTTCGATTCTAACCTTCCAGACGAGTGGCGAAAGTCACGCGCGATTGCACGATTATGGTGCGGCCGCGATTATTCTGGGGCGTCGTGTCGGTGCACGCCCTCGGGTAATGCCGGTAACGCACCGGTTGGCCCGCTGGCACAGCGTTTGCTACTTCGATCGATAGCGGATGTCGTCGTCGAAGGAGTGTTGTCATGGCGCCGTATGCCTGCCGCGTAAATCTGTCGCTTCCAGCTGCCGGCCTCGCACCTTGAGTGCCGTCGCCGGTGACACCGGTTCTGGGTGGCGGGCCGGGTTATCCCTGCAGTACGCCCGTCGCGGCGAACGCACGGTACCGGTTCACCGAGCCCATTACGGACCACTGCGTGTGCAACGCGCGTTCTATCCCGAGGCGTCGGTGTGCCACAGCTACGTCCTTCATCCCCCCGGGGGAGTGGTCGGCGGCGATCGTCTTGACACAGACGTATCAGTCAGCGGCAGAGCCCACGCGCTCCTCACTACTCCGGGCGCGAGCAAGTTCTATCGCAGCGCCGGACCGTGTGCCCGGCAATGCCAGGCCCTGCGTGTCGCCGCGGGTGGTGTGCTCGAGTGGCTGCCGCAGGAGCAGATCGTTTTCGATGGCGCAGATGTATCGAGCACACTCGAGGTGGTGCTGGAGAACGGAGCGAGCTTCATCGGCTGGGACGTGCTGTGTTTGGGGCGTCCGGCCGCCGCCGCTGCGTTCGACACGGGCTGCTTCGACGCCCGCCTGAGTGTCTCACGAGAGGCCCACCCCGTGCTCCACGAGCGAAACCGCTATGCCGGCGGCAGCGAGCTGCTCAGCGCCCCCTGGGGGCTCGGTGGCGCCGATACGGTGGCGGTGATGGTCGCTTCCGGTGCCGGTGACGCCGAGGTGCGCGCGGTCCGCAAGCAACTCGGTGACGCCGCCAACGTCGGCGTGACCCGCCTGGACGATCTATTGGTGCTCCGCTGGCTCGGCCACGGCGCGGAACGTGCTTTCGCCACGCTGCGGCCAGTGTGGCGGATGCTGCGACCGCGGCTGCTGGGCCTTCCCCCCTGCGAGCCACGTATCTGGAGGACTTGATGGAGCTCACTCCACGCGAGAAGGACAAGCTGCTGCTCGCTACGGCGGCCATGGTTGCCGAGCGACGGCTGAAGCGCGGCGTGCGCCTGAATTACCCGGAAGCGATGGCCTATATCGCCGACGCCATCGTCGAGGGCGCCCGTGACGGGCGTACCGTCGCCGAGATGATGACCCTCGGTACTCAGTTGCTCACACGGGAGCAGGTGATGGACGGCGTCCCCGAGATGCTCCGAGAGGTGCAGGTTGAGGCGACGTTCCCTGACGGCACCAAGCTGGTCACCGTCCACGATCCGATTGCGTAGCGATGACAGCGTTGGCAGGCGATTACATCCAGGGTTTTGGCCGTCGTATTGGCCGTGATGCCTGCAGGCCTTTGCGTCCCTGGTGTCCCGATGGTTTTTCCCGAGGAGCCATTCCATGAAACCAGGCGAGATTCTCCCCACAGACGGCGAAATCGAGCTCAACGCCGGGCGCGAGATGCGCACCGTGGAGGTCGCCAACAGTGGTGACCGCCCCGTGCAGGTGGGCTCGCACTACCACTTCGCCGAAGTGAATCCGGCGCTCGTCTTCGACCGCGAGCATGCCCGCGGCTTTCGACTCAACATCCCCGCGGGCACAGCGGTGCGCTTCGAGCCGGGCCAGACCCGCACCGTGGAGCTCGTGGCCTACGCTGGCGGCCGCCGGGTGGTGGGCTTTCGTGGCGACATCATGGGGGAGCTCGAATGACACGCATCGAACGTTCGGCCTATGCAGAAATGTACGGCCCCACCACCGGCGACCGGGTGCGCCTCGGCGATACCGAGCTGATCATCGAAGTGGAGGCCGATCACACTGTCTACGGCGACGAGGTGAAGTTCGGCGGGGGCAAGGTCATCCGTGACGGCATGGGTCAGAGCCAGCGCGGCGATGCCGATACCGTCGATCTGGTGATCACCAACGCCCTCATTCTCGACTGGTGGGGAATCGTGAAGGCGGATATCGGCGTCAAGCACGGGCGGGTCGCCGGCATCGGCAAGGCCGGCAATCCGGACACCCAGCCGGACGTGGACATCGTCATCGGCCCCGGCACCGAGGTGATCGCCGCCGAGGGCGCCATCGTCACCGCCGGTGGCATTGACGCCCACATCCACTTCATCAGTCCCCAGCAGATCGAGGAGGCCATCGCCTCCGGCGTGACCACCATGCTCGGCGGGGGTACCGGCCCGGCCACCGGGACCAACGCCACCACTTGTACCCCGGGCGTCTGGAACATCGAGCGCATGCTCCAGGCGGCCGAGGCGTTTCCCGTGAATCTCGGCTTTCTCGGCAAGGGCAACGCCAGCGAGCCCACCGCGCTGGAAGAGCAGCTCCGCGCCGGCGTGATGGGCCTCAAGCTCCACGAGGATTGGGGCACGACGCCCGCGGCCATCGACAACTGCCTCGCCGTCGCCGACGACTACGACGTCCAGGTGGCCATCCATACGGACACACTCAACGAGTCCGGCTTCGTCGAGGACACCTTCGCGGCCTTCAAGGGCCGCACCATTCACACTTACCACACCGAGGGCGCCGGCGGCGGCCACGCGCCGGACATCATCCGCGCCTGCGGTGAGGCCAACGTGTTGCCCTCGTCCACGAACCCCACGCGGCCGTATACGCAGAATACCGTGGACGAGCATCTTGATATGCTCATGGTCTGCCATCATCTCGACCCGTCCATTCCCGAGGACGTGGCCTTCGCCGAGTCCCGAATCCGCCGCGAGACCATCGCCGCCGAGGACATCCTCCACGATCGCGGAGCGTTCTCCATGATCGCCTCGGACTCCCAGGCCATGGGGCGCGTGGGTGAGGTGATCACCCGTACCTGGCAGACCGCGCACAAGATGAAGGTGCAGTTCGGTCCCCTGGCGGGCGACAGCGACCGGGCCGACAACCTGCGTGCGCGCCGCTACGTCGCCAAGTACACGATCAATCCGGCC
>CAZHBN010000241.1:0-6443 GCA_964530405.1 uncultured Ectothiorhodospiraceae bacterium | reverse complement strand
CACTCGGCTCAGGTGGGAAAGTGGGGCCCAACCCTGATTGCCATTTACTAATCTTGCCCAGATCCAGCCCGGATACTCGGGATCCTCCGGACCAACCGCGACCTCGTCACCCGGTTCAAAGGCGATCGGGTCCGGATACTGGGCCCGGTAACCGGCTATGACGACGCACTCCATGTCCATGCTTCCTTAACGAAAAAGCGGCGTGAAGAGGTCCACGGCGCTGCTACTGAGTACTAATCGTTTCGAAAGTATTGTCAGGCCTCAGCGCGCACCGACTTCGTCGAGATGGGTCAGCAGGTCATGGGGATCGTCGTAGACGCGATAGGCGCCGGCACGCTCGAGCTCGTCCTGCCCGTAGCCGCCGGAGAGCAGTCCCACCGCCAAAGCACGAGCCCGCCGCGCCGCGAGTACGTCCCAGATGCTGTCGCCGACCACGATGGCATTCTGGATGTCGGTGCCGAGCCGTTCGGCGGCGGCCAGGAACAGGTCGGGGTCCGGCTTGGCGTGCTTCACCTGGTCGCGGGTAACCACGACGTCGTGCTCCGGATCCACGTCCAGCATGCCCAGTGACGGGCCCGCGGTCTCGATCCGGCCACTGGTGCCGATTGCCCACGGAATGTTCTGTTCGCGCAGGTGTGCGATCAGCGCGCGGGCCCCGGGCAACGCACGTACGCTGTCCGCGCGCTTTTTGTAGGCGGCGGCGTGCAGGCCTGGCAGCTCCGCCACCGTCGCTTCGTCGAGATCGGCGCCGGTTTCCCGTAGCAGCATATTGGTGAACAACCCGCCGCTCATACCAATGCGGCGATGAATGCGCCAGACGGACAACTCGATACCCACCTCGCTGAGCGCGTCGTGCCAGGCGAGGACGTGCTGATAAACGCTATCGATCAGCGTGCCGTCGAGATCGAAAATGAATGCGGGCTCGTTCCGGTTCATGATGATTCCTTTCCCAGGCAGTGAGGCGGAGCGTTGTACGGTTCACAGGGTAACGCAGCGACCGCTCGCGGTCGCCTGCGCCAGTACCGTGCGTGAACCGTCCGAATGCGCCCTGGTGCCATCTGCCTGGGCACCAGGGCTTCTCCTGACACCCTGCAGCCGGCTATGGTGGGAGCCGGCTGACCGGTCTTCGGTGAAGCGCCTGCCATACGAATGTGGCACACGCCTGACCGTGTCGGGGCCATGGACGGCCGATACCGGCAAGCCGAATAACGAATACGAATGCAAAAAAACTGTGGGGATGGAGAAATGCGCAAGACCGCCCAGAGTCTAGGGATGGCATTGTTCCTGGGTATGCCCTTCGCCGCTCAGGCCCAGGTTTCCGGCGATGTCGTGCGGATCGGCGTGGTGACGGACCTAACCGGCATCTATTCGGAATTCGCCGGTCAGGGCCTCGTCTCGGCGGTGGAGATGGCCGTGGAGGATGTCGGGGGGGAAGTCGCGGGACAACCGATCGAGATCGTCGTCGAGGATAGCCGCCTCGACCCGGAACACTCGGTGAACGTCGCCACCCGCCTGCGCGAGCAGCAGAACATCGACATGCTCACCGGAATGGTGGGCTCTAATACCGCCCTGGCCGTCCAGGAGTACGGCGCACAGGCGGGCCTGATAACCATGAATACCGTCTCGGCCACCGCCAACCTCACCGGACCGGCCTGCTCGCCCTACGGTGTTCACTGGACCTACGACACGTGGGCCCTGTCCGCGGGTACGGTAAACGCCGTCGTCAAGGAAGGCGGCAAGCGCTGGTTCTTCCTCGTCGCCGACTACGAATTCGGTTACACCATGGAGGAGCAGGCCCGTGGTGCGGCCGAAGCCAGCGGCGCGGAAGTCGTCGGGCGGGCGCTGACGCCCTACCAGGGGGAAGACTTCTCAGAGCAACTCCAGCAGGCGATGGCGTCCGACGCCAACGTCGTCGCGCTCGCCAATGCCGGCGGCGACCTGCAGCGCACGATCCGCCAGGCGTACGAACTGGGGCTGCAGAACGGCGAACGTTACCCCGTGGCGCTACTGATGTTTCTCACCGACATCCGCCACCTGGGCCTTTACGTCACCGCGGGGCTGAAGTTCACCACCGGCTTCTACTGGGACCGCAACGAAGACACGCGCGCATGGTCCGAGCGTTTCACCGCCCGCACCGGGTCCAAACCGAGCATGGCGCAGGCAGGCGCCTACTCCGCGGTACGTCACTACCTGCTGTCCATCGCGGAGACCGGTAGCGACGACAGTGATACCGTGATGCAGGCCATGCGCGAACGCCCGGTCAACGATTTCTTCGCCAGCAACGGGCGGCTTCGCGCGGACGGCCGCATGGTGCACGACATGTATCTGGCCGAAGTCAAATCCCCGACGCAATCCCGCGGCGCCTGGGACTACCTGCGAATCGTGCGCACGATCCCCGGCGAGGAAGCATTCCGGCCGATGGATCAGGGTGGATGCCCCCTGGTGGCGGCGGGGGGCTGACAGCAGGTTCCGGATAACCACCTGATACGCACACGGGCCCGGAGAGCCCGAAGCCGGCACCCGGTGGTTACAGGAAACCGCCGGGTGCCACGAACCGCCCACTGAAAAGCGACACCCGCAGAGCCGGTCACGGGCTACACTCGACCCGATTACGACCCCGGCTCTTGGCTCGATAGAGCGCTTCGTCAGCGCGGCTCAATGCATCATCCACGCGGGACTCATCCGGCCGGATCATGGTCACGCCGACACTGACAGTGCAGTATATTGCCTTACCTTCGAAATCGACGGCGTCTTCGGCAACCATTCGCCGCAATCGCTCCGCCACCGCTGCCGCGGATTGGCGATCCGTATCCGGCATGAGCAAGGCAAACTCCTCCCCGCCAATTCTGGCGAAGATATCCTCGGTGCGCAGGGAATCAACGCACCGGCTGCAGATCTGTTCGAGTATCCGGTCACCGGCCGCATGCCCATGATGATCATTGATGGACTTGAAATGATCCAGGTCCAGCATCAGCAACGCGAGGTCACGCTGATGGCGGGCGGCGCGCGTCAGCTCCTCGGCAGCTCTGTCATAGAAATTGCGTCTGTTCAGAAGACCGGTTAGCGGGTCATGGGAGGCGAGATGCCGTAGCATCGCTTCGGTGCGCTTGTGCTCGGTAATGTCCCGAAAAAACCAGACACGGCCGAGATAGGCGCCGTCCTCGCCGATTAGCCCTGTGGAGTCGCGCTCGATCACCCGACCGTCTTTCAGCTCGATCTCGGTGTGCTCACTCACACTGGGGTTGTCGTAGAGGCGCCGAACGTTTCGAATGAAACTGTCCGGATCCTTTACCCGCTGCATGACGGTCATGAGAATCGGATAGTCAGGGATAGCACCATCCATGGCCTCATCGGGCTTCACGCGCTCATGGGGAATGCGCCATATCTCCAGGAAGCGTCGATTGTAGGTGACGACAGCGGCATTCTCATCGACCACGAGAAGCCCGTCGGGAGACGCTTCCTGAATGGCCTCCAGGAGAGAGCGATTGAACTCGGCGCCCCCCCCGGAGCCGCCACTCCGCCAGGCATTGGTATCCCGGTCATTCATGCCCTGCCCCTCGGCCTGCGCATAGATCGTTTCCGCTCTCATTCATGGCGTTACGCGCATAGCCCGTGACCTGGCCCATGAATCATATACCCCGGGGCTCCCGGCATCGTGCGGTTGCCGCCGTGTGCTGGTGCCACTTGGCGAACGTGGCCCATATCATGACCATCATTGTCGCAGAAACGGCACGCATGATGGCCACTGGGAGAGATTACGACGACGTCGGATACGGAACCACGTTGATCTGGATCATGCCCGCTCCCACGCCGGAGTTTCCCGCCTCCTGAGCAGACACTCATTGCAACTCTGCCAACCCTTCGGCGACTGCGCTACCAACCAACGGTCATCGAGCGGTAGCCAAAAGCCGCGCCGCCACGATAGCCGCTCGCATCGCTGCCAGTATCGTCGCCATCCTTTGGGGGCGGGCCGAGCGACCGGCGCCAAGATCACCGTATCGCCAGTGGTTGCCGGTGACGGTGGTCTATTCTGGAATATTGGTAATGACGTTCACCGGGATATGTCCACCTTCCCCGTGCGGCGGACGCAACCCGACCAGGGCGATCACGTAGCCACCGCGCCGGAACGCGAACGACCACGCGAAATCCCTCCAGATGAATTCCTCCGCACCGAACACGACCGTCTCGTCGGCACGCCAGCCCCCATCGCCCACCAGACGCTCGGCGTAATACACCTGCAGCGCATTCAGCGATTCACGCCGGGACATGACGTACGAGTCGATCCGAAGGTCCTGCCGCCCGAATTGACTCACCGCACGGTCCCACACCTCACCCCAGGTCTGCCCGTCGAGACACCGGATCGCGCTGGAGAAAGCATACTCGTCGGTGGTCTCCATCGCTGCCGGCGGCGCCGGCAGCGATGGCACGGGGCCGGAACAGGCACCCAGCATCGCCGCCGCAAGCACCAGCAACACACCAGCGACAAGGCCCCCGTGTCGGCGCATGCCCCTCATGGGCGCTGCGCCCTCATCGACCCGGCTCAATAGTCGACATAGCTGTACCCGTCCAGCCAGATGACCTCGGGGCTCTCCGGGTCGTCGGTCACGATGGCCCTGACCACGCGTTTACCAGTGGCGTAGGCGAGCGTGAGGTAATACCCGCTGATGCGATACTCACCGCGCTGGTCGTCCGGCACGCTGGCGACGGTCGAGCTCGTGTCACTGACACTGGAATTCGCGACCGCAGAACGGCCATGCGTGAACGTGCCGTCGTCATTGAACACATAGGTATTCGAAGCTGCCGCCCAGTTGCCCGAGCCGGAGTTGATGAAGTTCGAGCGTTTGTATCGCCGGTTCAGCCGATACCCGTCTTCCAACGGCCCGTATGCAGTCTGGTAGGGAAAATCGGACCAGCCGTCGTCGCCAAGTATCTGAAGCGCGTCACCGTGACGCCGCCACTTGGTCCACTTCTGCGGATGCGCGGCCTTGTGGGCTTCCAACGACGTGTCACCTGCAATAACGCCCATGTCCTTACAGGCTTCGCCGTTGGAGAATAGAAGCACCGGCGCGGTATCGGGACCGCCCCCTCGATAGACGTCCATGAAAGCGACGGCTTCGACGGCATCGGAGATCGCCCGCATTCTTTCGACCGATACGGCATCGTGTCGTGACGGCGTCGGCGACGGCGTCACTCGAGCTTTCTTCGACCTGGTTCCGGCGGCGGCGACAGGCGTAATCCCCCGATTCGTGATCGAGAAGCGCCGGGGGTCCAGGCGAAACTGCAACAGGTTCTCACGCACATAGGCCTTGACCTCGCCCAGGTCATATCCGGACATACCGGCCTTCGCCTGTTCATAGTCGTGCTGCGACATGGCAGCGGTCCACATCAGAATCTCCGCGACGGTCTGCTTCTCTGCGTTGGAGAGGTCGGCGAGCGCCGGGTTGCCGTTGATGACCCGGCGGAACTGCCGCCAGACCGCCCTGTCCTCGTCCTCGGTCGTCTCCCGTTCTTCCAGGATCCCGAACGAGACAGTGACCCAGGCGGATAACGCGACGGCGAGATCGTTGGGCTCATAGCCAAAATCGACGGCCACCCGGTTGAAATAGGCAACGACATCGATCTTCCCGAATGCTTCGCGAATCTGCCTTTCTTTCTGCGGCGCCTTGGCGATTATCCTCGCCAGCATCTGTTCGCGGACCTTCTTGCTGATCGCCTCCTTCGGCACGTAAAACGATGCACGGCCCTCCGGAACATCCTTTGCGTCGGTTTCGCCATCGAGCGTGGAGTCGAACACCTCGCTCATGATCTCGCCCATGCCACCGGACTGCGCTAGCCCAGGAGTGGCCGCGCACACCAGCCAGAAAACACCAAACGTCAGCAACCGGAACGCCAAGCGATGCATATCCTAGTCCCCATGGGCAATCCACCAACCACATCTGCGGGGCACCGCAGCGCAGCTCCCTACGGACTCGGACGATAGTCGGCAGCCGATGGCGAAGTAAGTCACGAAGTGACGCAAATAGCGATCCGAAACTGACAGGTTTCTATACCGGGAAAGCCCGAAAAGGGCGGAGAGATGGGTTCCCACTTCCAGGCCCCGCACGTGAAACGCTCGCCCGGCATCGCCCGTGGTGCGTGACCTGTGGCCGTGAACGCCAACGGGGATGATCATCCGGCTACCCCGGCCCCCCATTCAGCGAGTGCGACATACCGTTGCGCCGAAACCATCTTGTTGCCACCCGACGGATACCCTAAATTGAGGCAACGCTGCTCGCGCAACTAATCGATACTAACCTTGCAGGTTAGTAAGAATCATAAAGACAACCGAGCGACCGATGGCACCCACCACGTATCAGCCAGCCCCGTGGATCGAGTCCTCTGGGAACGATCGGGGCGAGCACTCGATACCGGACTACGAAGGCATCGAACGAGGCCTGCACGAC
>CAZHBN010000240.1:0-6482 GCA_964530405.1 uncultured Ectothiorhodospiraceae bacterium | reverse complement strand
CTGATCCTCGTGCTGGTCTACCAGGTGTTCGTGGTACCGTTGGTCGTCTGGCTGATGGTGGATCAGTTCCGCTCGGTGCCCATCGCGCTGGAAGAGGCAGGGATGCTCGACGGGCTCACGCGTTTCGGCGTGTTCCTGCGCATCACCCTGCCACTGGTGAAACCCGGCATCGCGGTGGCGGCTATCCTCTCCGGGATCTTCGCCTGGAACAACCTCATCTACGCCTACATCCTGACCCCGGCGGATGCGGCGCGCACAGCGCCGACCATCGCCCTGTCCTACCTCGGCGGCTACATCGTGCCGTGGACGAAGGTGATGGCGAGCGCGACGATGATCTGCGCGCCCGTGATCGTCGGTGGCATCATCGTGCACAAGTACATGGCGCGCGGGTTGACCCTGGGTGCCGTGAAATAGCCTCGCATCCGCCGGGCAGGTGGCCGGGCCGGTCGGCCCGTCCGGCGCGATAAGGACCACGGGGGTGGAAAGTGACGACAGTGGCGAGCGGCGGCGACGACCTGCCGGCACCTTTGCTCGATGCGGAGGAGCAGCTCCAGGCGAGGGTCGCGTGGCACTACTTCATCGGCAATCTCACCCAGCAGCAGATCGCTGACCGGCTCGGCACCAGCCGGGTCCGGGTGAACCGCTTGCTCGCCGCCTGCCGTGAAAACGGCCTGGTGCAGATCACCATCAACAGCAAGCTGGCCTCTTGTGTCGAGCTCGAGCACCGCTTGCTGGAGACGTATGCTCTCGACGAGACGGTGGTCGTGCCCACGCCTGATGACGCGACCTACCTGCGCGACGCCATCGGCGTGGGTGCGGGCACCTACCTCTCGTCGGTGGTCACGGATGGGTGCACCATCGCCATTGGCTGGGGGCGCACGCTGCGCGCGATACTGCGCGCCATGCCGAGCCGCAATCTCTCGGCGGTCTCGGTGGTCTGCCTCCAGGGCGGGCTGGCTCACTGCTCGGGGATCAACACCTTCGAGATCGTCTCCGACTTCGCGGATCTCTACGGTGCCGACCAGCACTTCTTCGCCGCTCCCATCTTCGCGAGCAATGAGGCGGCGCGCGACGTGATCCTGGCTCAGGGCGCCATCCGCGAGACCTACGAGAAGGCGCGGGCGGCGGACGTGGCGGTCATCACCGCCGGCGACATGAACGAGTCGCTTATCGTGACCTACGGCGTCGAGACCACCGCGGATCGCGAAAGCCTCGTGGAAGGAGGCGCCGTGGGGGATATCATCGGGCACTTCATCGACGCCCACGGCCGCGAAGTGGACCATCCGCTCAATTGCCGCACGGTCGCCGTCTCCCTGGAGGATCTCAAGCGGATCCGCCGGGTCGTGCTCGCCGCCGGCGGCGCCCATCGTTTCCAGGTCACCCGCGCGGCGCTGCGGGGCGGCCTGGCGAGCGTCTTCGTCACGGACGAGGCGACGGCCACGGCGCTGGTGGAGGATCCCTGAGCGTCGCGAGTGGAAAGTTGCACGTAACCCGTGTCACGGGTGAGTGCACCGCAGCCGCGCCAATCGAAAGGTTCAAGGCCGTATGTCGGCGAGCGAGAAGAGGGCCAACATCCCGGGTGCGGAGGTATCGGCTGCCAGTACCACTGGAGGCTTGGGTCGTCCGACAATGCTCTTGCTGCTCACGGATCGTCCGCTGGCGCGCTCTTCGGGGGTAACGCAACGGTCACTGTCGGGTGTGTCGGCGGGGACGCCGGCCGGGAGACGTCGCAAGTACGTCCGTGCAGGCTCGTATGCAGTCGCGCCCTCACCGACACGCGCTGCAACCGGCAGGGGCGCTTCCGCGCCACTGTATGTCCGGCACCGGTGCCAACCGTGTCAGAAGCCGTAGGGCGGCTGATCTCGGCAGGCGACACGACGGCAGTGCGGTGCCGGACTAAGACCGAAACACGTCGTCGACGCTGTCAGCGGTAAGGATATTCTCGCACCAGTGCAGTAGCGTCTCGGCGTCCGCTGCATCGATGCGTTGGCGTGCCGCTTCCCCCAGCGGCCCAAAGCGACGTTCCATGAGGTGCCGTAGCACCGCCGCTTCGCCTTCCTTGCGCCCTTCGGCCAGGCCCTGCTCCCGCCAGTCCCGGCTCCAGTCAATCTCGCGTTCGGAGAGCATCGCGTTCACCTCTTCCAGATCCGTGACCTCCGGAATTGCCACCCCCGGTACCCGCCGGGGCAGAAGCACTCGTTTGATCCATACCGTAAATGCCCGCCGCAGCCCGGTTTGCTCCGGGGTGGCCAGCCAGTCCGCAAGCGCCGCTACCACCTCTCTTAGATCTGCGGGTCGGCGGCTGCGTTCCAGCCGAAAGAGCGCGGCCGCCAAGTTGCGTACTGGTGGCAATTTGTGCTCGTCCAGCGAGCCTTCGTCGAGCAGCAGATAGTTGAGTTGCGGACGATAGTGGTCAAGTCCCCCTGGAACCGACTCGATCAGCTCTCCCACGCCGGTGGGTGCGCGCCACGGCTGATCCCCATTGTAGAGCACCAGTGGCAATACCGGTGGTAGCCGTTTGTTGTGCGTAAGCTGCCTTCCCCTGATGAGTTCCTGGTAGAGCAGGCCCAGGTAGGTGAGCATGCGTACAGCCATGAACCGGTCGTTCGTGGACTGAAACTCCAGCAGTAAGTAGACGTATAGCCAACCGTCGCGCCAACGCACCCGCCAGATGATGTCGTCCTCGCGGTCGAGGAGGTTGTCCGTGACGAAGCTCTGGTTGATGCGCTCCAGTGTCGTGAAATCCACTTGTTCGACCCACTGTTCGTGGACGAACCCACGGATAAGGTCGGCGACCATCACCGGGTGGGAGAACAGCAGCTTGTAGCCGTGGTCGTGATCGGTCATACGTCGTCGTCCCTGACGTGAACCGTTGAATCGCCATGTTTCGGTAGGGAAATGGCGAGTCGGCCACCATGGTGTCATCCACTGTTGGCGGCTTCGGTTATGCATCACCCAAAGCGCGCGCATTAGTAGAACCAAAATAGTACGCTTAAGCGGACGCGTGGCCAAGCGTATGATGCGACGGCGTGACATGATGACGGAGCCGGGTTTTGCGGGTCGGTCGCCGATGGCGTCATCCTGGTATTCCGTTTACCCCGTCGGTTGCGGCCGAATGCGTTCCAAGGCTGAATCGGTCGAGGCAGAGCCGGAAACGCTCCAGCTTCACGGACAGTCCACTATGCCGAAAGCGCACGTCGCCCGGCTGTGTCCGGCTCAAGCTTCGGCGCCGTGGCGGATCCCAAAGGCGAGGGCAAGTACCTCGGCGGTGTGCAGCGCACGCCGGTCGGTGGTCTGGGCGATCTGCTCGCGGCAGCTGTAGCCGTCGCTGACGATGAGGGTCTGCGTGTCGGCGTTGCGCACGGCGGGCAGCAGTACTTCCTCGCCCACCTTGAGACTCACCTCGACCTTGTCGGGATCGAAGCCGAACGCCCCCGCCATGCCGCAGCAGCCGGAATCAAGGATCTCCACCTCGAGCCCCAGCCGTTCCAGCAGGCGCCGGGTGCCGGCCTCGCCGAACAGGGCGCGCTGGTGGCAGTGGAGGTGCACCAGCGCACGGCCTTCGAGCTGGGGCAGGTCGAGCGCTTTGTGGCTCGCGAGAAAGTCGGGCAGCAGGTAGCTGTTCTCCGCGAGCCAGCGCGCACGCTCGTCGTCCGGGAAGAGGTTGGGCAGCTCGTCGCGGAAGCTGCCGAGACACGACGGTTCCAGCCCCACCACCGGAATACCGGCATCGATGGCCGGCGCGAGCGCCGCCATGCTATCGGCGAGCGCCGCCTTCGCCTGTTCGATGCGGCCATGGTCGTAGAGTGGGCGGCCGCAGCAGGCACGATGCTCCGGGAGCATCACCCGGAAACCGGCCTGCGCCAGCACGTCGGCGGCGGCGCGCGCGGTCTCGGCGTGCAGGTAGTTGTTGAAGGTATCCGCCCACAGCATCACCGTCGGGCGCCCGTCGTCGGCTGCAGGGCGGAAGTCGCGGGTGAACGGACGGTGCGAGAACGCCGGCAGCGCGCGTTGCCGCGCCACCCCGGCCACCGCCTTGGCGAGACGCGCGAGGCCCGGCGTCTGGGTGAGGGCGTTGACCAGCCTTGGAGCGGTGCCGGCGAACGGTGCCCAGCGATGGATCCAGCCGAGGGTGTGGGCCTGGCGAGGGCGGCGGTGATGGCGGTAGTAGTGCGCCATGAACTCCGCCTTGTAGGTGGCCATATCCACCTGCACCGGGCACTCGTGACGGCAGCCCTTGCACGCGAGACAGAGATCCAGGGACTCCTTCACATAGTCACTGTCCCAGGGCTTGTCCAGTGGATCGCCTTGGAGCATCTCGAACAGCAGCCGCGCGCGCCCACGGGTGGAGTGACGCTCCTCGCCGGTGGCGCGGTAACTCGGGCACATAACGCCTCCGGCGTGGCGGCGGCACTTGCCCACCCCCACGCAACGCTTGGCGGCCTTGGCGAAGCTGCCCTCGTCGCGCACGAAGGCGAATTCCGTGGGCGGGTCGATGGGCGCGTAATCCGGCCCCGTGCGCAGGCTGGTGTCGAAGGGCTCCGGATCGATGAGCCGCCCAGGGTTCAGGCGATTGTCCGGGTCCCAGATGTGCTTGAACTCGCGGAACGCGGCCATGAGCTCGGGGCCGAACATCTTCGGCCACAGCTCGGCGCGGGCCTGGCCGTCGCCGTGCTCGCCGGAGAGGGAGCCGCCGTAGCGCACCACCAGGTCCGCGGCCTCCTCCGTGAAACGGCGCCACTTGGCGACGCCGTCACGGCTCATGAGGTCGAAATCGACCCGCCCGTGAATGCAGCCGTCCCCGAAGTGCCCGTACAGCGAGGAGCGATAGCCGTAGCGCGCGAGCAGGGCGCGGTAGTCCCGCAGGTAGTCGCCCACCTGGGCCGGGTCCACGGCGGCGTCCTCCCAGCCCGGGTAGGTTTCGGCTTCGCCGGGCACGGCATTGGTGGCCGCGGCGCCGCTCTCGCGCACGGACCACACTGTACGTTGTTCGCCGGGGTCGGTAATCACGCGGTGGTCCACGGTATCGGTGGCGAGTGTCGTGATCGCCTCGCGGGCATTGCGTTCCGCCTCTTGCGGCGTGGCGCCGCCGTATTCCAGCAGCAGCCAGGCGTTGCCCCTTGGCAGCCCGGCAATGGCGTCCAGGCCGAAGCCCTTCTTGCGCATATCGCCGATGATCTGCTCGTCGAGGCCCTCGCAGCACAGCGCGCCGGTGGCGACCACGGCCGGGCCGGCATCACCGGCGGCGCAGATGTCCGGGTAGCCGAGCACCGCGAGTACGCGGTGACGCGGGTTCTCCACCAGACGCGTGCGCGCCCCGAGGGTGATGGCACAGGTGCCTTCCGTGCCCACCAGGGCGCGGGCCACGTTGAAGCCGTTCTCGGGCAGCAGGGCGTCCAGGTTGTAGCCGGACACACGGCGCCGGATCCGTGGAAAGCCCTGGCGGATCGTCTCGGCGTAGCGGTCGCGGAGCGCCTTGAGGCCCGCGTAGATCTCGCCGCGGCGGCCGCCATCGCGGATGATGGCGTCCAGTTCTTCGTCGCTGGTGGGGCCGACGGTCAGGCGCACGCCGTCGTAGGTGAGCACCTCCAGGGTCTCGATGTTCTCGTCGGTCTTGCCTGCCATCACCGAGTGGGCGCCGCAGGCATTGTTGCCGATCATTCCGCCCAGGGTGCAGCGGGCGTGGGTGGAAGGATCCGGGCCGAAGGTGAGCCCGTGCTCCGCGGCGGCGAGACGCAGGACGTTGCACACCACCCCGGGCTGTACATCCGCACGGCGGCTGTCGGGGTCGATACGGTGAATCCGGTCGAGGTACTTGGAGGTGTCCAGCACCACCGCGACGTTGCAGGTCTGGCCCGCGAGGCTCGTGCCGCCGCCGCGCATCAGCACCGGTGCGTCGAAACGGCGCGCGAGCGCGATGGCGGTGACGATGTCGTCCACGCTGCGGGGCACGACAACGCCCACGGGCACGTGGCGGTAGTTTGAGGCATCGGTGGCGTAGAGGGCGCGGCTGCCGGCCTCGAAGCGTACCTCCCCACTGATCGTCTGGCGCAGTGCGTCGGCGAGTGCTTCGGCGTCGAATGCCGGGGATACCTGACCTGCCGGATCGGCGACGGCGTTCATGCGCGGATCTCTCTGCGACGGTAGTTCTGTGCTCAAGATAGACTACCATTACATTTGTAAGTTTAAATATACAATTGTTTAGGCCGCTGTAATGCAAGGGAGGCCGCCATGAGCGTCGAACAGCGCCGCATTCTGGTCACGGGCGCCGCGAAGGGCATCGGTCGCGAGGTCGTCCACCGCCTGGCGGGGGACGGGGCAACGGTATTCGCGCTGAGTCGCAACGCCGGGGATCTGGAGAGCCTCGCCCGGGAAACGGGCGCGCAGCCGATAGTGGCAGACCTTGGCGATACCGAGGCGGCCGCAGCGCGCGTGAGCGAGGTCGTACCCCTCGATGGGCTGGTGAACTGCGCGGGCGTGGT
>CAZHBN010000239.1:0-6570 GCA_964530405.1 uncultured Ectothiorhodospiraceae bacterium | reverse complement strand
CCGACTACGACCGCGAGAAGCTCCAGGAGCGCGTGGCCAAGCTCGCCGGCGGCGTGGCCGTCATCAAGGTGGGCGCCGCCACCGAGGTCGAGATGAAGGAGAAGAAGGCCCGCGTCGAGGACGCCCTGCACGCGACCCGCGCGGCCGTGGAAGAGGGCATCGTGCCCGGTGGCGGTGTCGCCCTGGTACGCATCCTCTCCGCGCTCGAGAACCTCAAGGGCGACAACCACGATCAGGACATGGGCATCGCCCTGGTCCGCCGTGCCGTCGAGGAGCCGCTGCGCCAGATCGTCACCAACGCCGGCCAGGATGCGGCCGTGGTGGTGAATGCCGTGCGTGCCGGCGAGGGCAACTACGGCTACAACGCCCAGACCGACGAGTACGGTGACATGGTCGAGTTCGGCATCCTGGACCCGACCAAGGTCACCCGCACCGCGCTGCAGAACGCGGCCTCCGTCTCCGCCCTGATGATCACCACCGAGTGCATGGTGGCCGAGCATCCGGACGAGAAGGACGAAGGCGGCGCCGGTGCCGGCGACATGGGCGGCATGGGTGGCATGGGCGGCATGGGCATGATGTAAGCCCCGCCCGACTCGACACCCGAGTCGCTCGGAAAGCCCCGCCTCGTGCGGGGCTTTTTTTCGTGTACTGCACACGGGGCGGCAATGGCGCCTGCCCCCGGCAGACGAGGTGTGTTGGCCGTGGCACACTGCGCCGATGGAACGGCTGATCGAACACGAATGGAATCTGGCGCCGAGCGCCGCACGGGCGCTTCAATCCGAGCTCGCCACGCGGGTGCACATCGAGCCGGCACCACCGAATATCGCCACTATCGCCGGCGTCGACACCGGGTTCGAGGATGGAGGCAGCACCGCACGTGCCGCCGTGGTGCTTATGGAGTGGCCGACGCTGACCGTGATCGAGCGCCATATCGCGCGCGAGCCCACACGTATGCCCTACGTGCCGGGGCTTCTTTCGTTCCGAGAGCTGCCTGTGGTGCTCAGTGCCCTGGAATCGCTGACCACAGAGCCCGATCTAGTGCTCTGCGACGGTCAGGGCATCGCCCACCCGCGCCGGTTGGGTATCGCCGCGCACCTGGGGGTGATCACGGGACTCGCCACCATCGGCGTGGGAAAATCCCGTCTCGTCGGCGAGCACGACATGCCCGGGGAGGAAAAAGGCGCCCGGACAGCGCTATTTCACGAAGGGGAACCCGTCGGCACCGTGCTACGCAGCCGCACCCGCGTTCGGCCGCTGTACATCTCCCCGGGCAACCGGGTGGACATGGCGAGCGCCGCGGACTGGGTGCTCGCCTGCTGCCGACACTACCGCCTGCCCGAGCCGATCCGTGCAGCGGACCGCCTTGCCTCCAATCGCTAGCCTACTGGCACCCGAAGTCGTTGTTTTTCCGGACGCCCCCTCGCAGGCCGGTAACGCATCATGGTAGCGCTACGGCAAGCGGCCCGACACGGTCCCGGCGGCCTACAGCATGGCCAGCGCCGCCACCGCGACGATCGCCGCACCGCCGATACCTGCCACGATGTAGACTAGGCGGCGGACTTCGGCAAGCTCACCGGAGACCCGCTCGCGTACCTGGTTGTCCACGGACTCGGCCTGCACGGCGGCGCGCTCCTCGGCCGCTTTCTCACCGGCACGGCTCGCCGCCGCGGTGAGCTCCTCGGCGAGTGCTTCACGCAACGGGCCACGTAACGCCCCGGTGAGCCGATCCTGAAGCGGCGGCAGGGCACGCTCGAGGAACTGCGGCAGCACCTGGGCGGTAAACGCTTCGCTGCGCATCCACTCCTGGATCTGGCGCTCGATCGCCGGTGCGGCCTCGTCGAGAATGCGCTGAGCCGCCTCGGGACCGATATCGCCGACAACCCGGGCGGTGGTCTCGCGAGCCAGGCGCTCGGCGAGCGCCTCGGTATCCAGATTGTCCGCAGCGTTGGCGGCGTCCGGGACCTGCGGGGCACTCTCCCGGGCCACCTCGGCGGCGATCTCGCGGGCGGTCTCTCGCGCAGCCTCCCGGGCGCCCGCTTCCGCCTGCTCCACCACGGGCGCCACCAGCGCGTGCACGCGCGCCTCGAGCTCCGCGTCCAGCCGGTCGCCAACCGCGTCGCCGGCAACCCGGGCGGCGATCTCTTCGGCCTCACGACGCCAGACGCCGTCATCCACCTCCGGCGCCGGTGCTGGCGCAGGCGCACTCGCCGCCGCCGGCCGATATGGCTCCGGCGAAGTCGACGGTGCCGGGGCCGCTTCCACCTCGACAGCGCCGGATATGGCGGGCTCCGGCTCGGCAGGCCCTGCCGTCGAAGCAGGAGCCGGTTCCGGTGTCGAAGGCTGTTCCGCGGGCGGTGGCTCGAACTCGGGTAGCTCGGCCGGCTCGCCGGCAGGCGGCGCGGCAACGGTGACCGGTTCCCGCTCAGGTTGCGGTTCCCGCGCCACGGGCTCGAAGTCGATGTCGGGCTCGGGTGGCAATACCGGCTCGGGGGCCGGCTCGGGCTCTGGCTCGGGAGCGGGTTCGAGCCCGGCATCGGGTTCCGGCTCCGGAGCCGGCATGTTCGCGGCGTTGTGCTCCCGCACCGCGGTGAGCACCCGCTCCAGGCTGTCCTCCCCGCTCGGCTTGATCAGGAAATCCACCACCCCGAGCTCATGGCCCCGCTCCCGATCCTCCGGCGTGTCCTGGGAGGTGTACATGACCACCGGCAGGTCGGCAGTGTGCGGCTGCTCGCGAAGCTGCCGCGTTGCCTCGAAGCCGTCCATGTCCGGCATCATGTAATCCATGAAGACGACGTCGGGCCTGTTGTCACGCACGTAGGCAAGCGCTTCACCGCCGGTGCCCACCACGTCCACCTCGACGTCGCGCCGGCGCAGCAGCTTGCTCAGCGCAATCCGCGCGAGCCGCGAATCGTCGACGACGAGGGCCTTGCTGATATTGTCATTCATTCTCGGGCTCCCTGGCTCGTGCCCTGAGTGCCAGTCACGCGTTGCGGGCGCCGGTCGCCTGGGCGCCCCCTCAGGTCGCCTTCATCGGCATCGACGCCATGGCCGCCCCCTTATTAGCAGAGCAGCCAGCCGCCCGGCCACCCTTACGCATCGGTAACGCGGAGTCTCGCACAGAATTCGCCCCGTTGACGTGACGCGCGTGCCAACCACCAGCTGCTATGGTGTAAGTGAGCGCTCCCGGGGATATACAAAATGGGCAAGTTCGATTTCGACGAATGGGCACGCCTCGCCCGTACCGAACCGGATACCTTCGAACGCCGTCGACGGGCCGAGGTGGAAGCCTTCATCAGCGCCCAGGCCGGGGCCCGTCGGGAGCGCCTGCGCCGCCTGCAGTGGCGCATCGACCGCGAGCGCGAACGCAGCCCGAACGCCATGGCCGCGTGCGTCCGCCTGTCGAACATGATGTGGGACCGCTTCGCCGGCGCGGGCGGACTTGCCGACCACCTCCGGGCCGTGGCCGCCGACGAGCCGCCACCGCGACCGCGCAAAGCGCGCATCCTGCGCTTTCCACCGCGCTGACAAGCCCTGTTACCGTGGGAATCACGCAAAAGAAAAGGCCGGATCGCCAAGCGACCCGGCCCTGAGAAATGGCAGCCGGCGGCCCCCGTCAGGGAAAGCCCCTCCCCTAACGCTCCGCCGCCTCGCGGTCTCCGCTACGCCCGTCGAGCCAACGGCGGCTTTCGGCACTGCCCCCCAGTGCCGCGCGGTAGAACCAGCGTACCGCCGTCTGCTCGTCGGGCGAGGTGCCGCGACCTTCCGCGAACATCACCCCCAGATTGTGTTGCGCGGCGACGTGTCCTTGCCGCGCGGCTGCCTCGAACCACCGCAGTGACAGCGCGTCGTCACGACGCACGCCCTGGCCGGTGGCGTACAGGAACGCAAGGGCATGCTGAGCCTCGGCAAGCCCACGGAGCGCAGCACGACGGTATTGGCGGGCCGCCTCTACCAGGTCCACCGTGCAACCGTCCCCCGTTTCGAGACGTCGGCCGCACAGGTAATCGTTCCACGCTCGTTCAAGCTGCGAGACCATTGCCCTTAAAACCCCCTCATGGATTCCGGTCTGCGTTCGCGCCCTGATTCAATGCATGGTGCGTGCCACATTCTTACTTGTCGTCGATCGACGACGTAAGACGAGGATTACACGGGGCTCCAGCGGATCACAGTGATGCACGCACGCCACCCCCATGTGGTTTTTCTGTGACACGGATGGGCACCCGGGCACGTGGAGCTGCCGCCCCGCGACACCCGCCCCTTGCAGCGGCAGAAACCATGGATGACCATGCTGCCTGGTCCGAAGCCGCGAGCAACGAGCCACCCGCCATGCACCAATCGACGCACTGCCCGGACGCCACCACCGGCTTCCCGCCAGCCACGAGTCGTGACATCCCGAGCGCTATAACGGTGACACGGTGACCGAGCAGGGCCAGCGCTGGCGCGAAGCGCTCGCGATTTATACGCGGCGGCCCGTGGTCACCATGCTCTTTCTGGGCTTCTCCGCCGGGCTGCCCTTCATGCTCGTCTTCTCCACGCTCACCGCCTGGCTCACCGAGGCTGGGGTCACGCGCACCGCCATCGGCTTCTTCAGCTGGATCGGCATTACGTACTCAATAAAGATCCTGTGGGCGCCCGTCGTAGACCGAGTACCGCTGCCCGGTCTCACCACACGCCTCGGCCGCCGGCGGGGCTGGATGCTCGCCGGGCAGCTGGGCATTGCCACCGGCCTGGCCACCATGGCCGTGACCGATCCGACGGAAGCGCTCACGACCATGGCCCTGCTGGGGCTGCTGGTGGCTTTCTCATCGGCAACCCAGGACATCGCCATCGACGCCTTCCGCATCGAATCCGCACCGGTCACCGACCAGGGCGCCATGGCGGCCACCTACCAGCTCGGCTACCGAACCGCGATCATCGTCTCTTACGCTGGCGCGCTGTACCTGGCTGCCGGAGCGGGCTGGCAGGTCACTTATCTGGTGATGGCGTGCCTGACCGGCGTCGGCATGGCCACGGTGCTGCTGAGCGTGGAGCCGGCACACCGGGTGAGCGCGACGAGCGCCGAGGAGCGTGCCGTGGAGGCGTACAGCCGCCGCCACCCGCGGCTGCCCCGGGCGTTGGCACATATGAGCGCCCACATCGCCGGCGCGGTGGTCGCGCCGCTGGGAGACTTCCTGCGCCGATTCGGACCCGCAGCCATCGGCATACTCGCCCTGGTGGGCGTGTTCCGGATCACCGACCTCGCCATGGCGAGCATGGCCAACCCGCTCTATCTCGATCTCGGCTTCACCAAGTCGCAGATCGGCACAGTCAGCGGCCTCTACGGGACGGTCATGACCATGCTCGGCGCCATCGGCGGGGGCGTCGTGGTGCGCCGGTACGGGCTGCTCCCCCCCCTGCTCGCCGGCGCGGTCCTGGCCGCGGTGACCAATCTGCTCTTCGCCCTGCTCGCCGTCAGCGGCGACAACGTCACACTGTTCACGGCCGTCATCGGCGCGGAGAACCTTGCCAGTGGCCTCGCCGGCACGGCCTTCATCGCCTGGATGTCGAGCCTCACCTCGGAGCAGTACACGGCCACGCAGTACGCGCTGTTCAGCTCGTTGATGACTCTACCCGGCAAGTTCCTCAGCGGCTGGGGCGGCATACTGGTGGACGCGCGCGGCTACTCGACGTTCTTCCTGGTGACTGCAGCGCTTGGCCTGCCGGCCATTGCGCTCATACTCTGGCTCATGCGCCGCCGCCTGCCGGCGGACGCAACCGAGCGAGAACAACAACTGCACAAAGGGAGCCAACCCCATGAGCACCGTCCCTCATGATTCCGGAGAAATCGTTCGCCGCCTGGCAACGCCCCTGGCCGAGGGCCGTATCTGGCTAAAACTGGTCGCCGTACTGCTCATCGCCAACGGCGTCCTCACGGCGCTGTCCATCGTCGGTTTGCTGATTGCGTGGCTGCCGATCTGGATGGGGGTGGTGCTGTTTCAGAGCAGCAACGCCATCGACGAAGCCCATGCTGGCGGCGACGAGGCCGCGATGATCCGGGCCCAGCAGCGCCTGCGCACGTTCTTCACCATCAGCGGCGTGATGGTGCTGGTTATGCTGGCGCTGTGGCTGCTAGCGATGGTGTTCGGCGTCGGCGGGATGATGATCGGCGGCGGCATGGGCATGCACGGATTCTGACCCCGATTGCCAGCGGGCCGGCGCCGCATGGCGATCGGCCCGCGTTGAAAACGAAGCTCCCCATCCCGACATCCGTCGGCGACATGTAGCAACGGCAACTGATAGACCTCATCTATCATACCGATGCCGGAAATCAATTTTACCGATTGGCGCCTGCTCTCATAGACTGCCGACGTCCAGTCAGAGCAACCCAACAGGGGAGTGTTTAAGCATGAGCGTACTCGTAGCGAAGGAAGCCCCGGAATTCACCGCTCCGGCCGTGATGCCCGACGGCACCATCAAGGAAGACTTCAAGCTCTCCGACCTGCGCGGTAAATACACCGTGCTGTTCTTCTGGCCGCTGGACTTCACCTTCGTCTGCCCGTCCGAGATCATCGCGCACGACAACCGCTTCGA
>CAZHBN010000238.1:2201-6592 GCA_964530405.1 uncultured Ectothiorhodospiraceae bacterium | reverse complement strand
TAAGAACGAATGCCGCGTTGCCACGAAACAGAGCCGCTGGTCCGGTTTGACGGGCTGACCAAACGCTATGGTGGCCCTGGTGGGCGATCCGTGCTGGCGAATGCCGGTGGCCAGATCGCCGCTGGCGAGTTCGTGGTGGTGCTCGGACGCAGTGGTTCCGGCAAGTCGACGCTGCTCAATCTCCTCGGTGGACTCGACCGGCCCACCGCCGGCACGGTGCGTTTCGCCGGGGAATCGCTATTCGAGCTCCCCGATGCCGCCATGACCCGCCTGCGCCGCCGTCGCATGGGCGTGATCTTCCAGTCGTACAACCTCATCGACACGCTCACCGTTGCCGAGAATCTGCGCCTGCCGCTGGCCCTCAACGGGTTGCCGGAGGCGGGGCTGGTCGGGCAGTGGCTCTCGCAGGTGGGGCTGGGCGGTTACGAGGATGCCTGGCCGGACCGGCTCTCCGGCGGCGAGCAGCAGCGCGTGGCGGTGGCGCGGGCACTCATCCATGGCCCGGATCTCATCCTGGCCGACGAGCCTACGGGCAACCTGGACCTGGACAATGCCCGCGCGGTGGTCGAGCTGCTCGACGAGCTTTGCCGCCGGTACGGACGCACGCTGGTGATGGTCACCCACAGTCGCGAGGTTGCAGGCCGGGCGGACCGTCTGCTCACCATTCGCGACGCACGCCTCGCCGCTCTGGAGACCGACCCGTGAGGTGGTTGCTGCTCGCCGGCCGGCGGGCGCTCTATCGCGAGCCCATGCAGTGGTTGCTGGCGCTGGTGGGGATCGCCCTGGGCGTGGCCGTGGTGGTTGCGGTGGATATCGCCAACCGGGCGGCACGGTCTGCGCTGGACGATGCCGTCGAGCGGGTCGCCGGTGCCGCCACCCACCAGGTCGTGGCCGGTCCGGCGGGCATTCCCGAGGCATTCTACCGCCGCCTGCGCGTGGAGCTCGGCGTGCAGCGTGCCCTGCCGGTGGTCAGCGGCGCGGTGACCGTGCACGGGCGGCGTTTGGAGCTACTCGGGGTGGATCCCCTGGTCGCACAACCGTTCATGACCCCGCTGGCAGCGGATACCGGTGGCGAGCTCTCGCTGCGAATGCTCACGCACCGTGAGGCCGTGGCGGTGAGCCGCGAGACCGCACAGCAGCTCGGCGTCCGCGCGGGGGGGAGGTTTTCGCTGGATGGGGGCGCCGGTTCGGTCAATGTCCGGGTGGCAGCCGTGTTCGCGGACCGTCGCGGTGTGTTCGCGGATGTCCTCGTTGCGGACATCGCTGTTGCACAGGCGCTCCTCCACCGGTTCGGGCGGCTGGACCGCATCGACCTGATTCTGCAGCCGGCAACAGTGGCGAAGGTGCGTGCCGCGTTGCCGCCCGGAGCGGAGCTGCTTCCGGCGGGGCGGCGCAGGGACGCGCTCGTGGCGATGACCGATGCGTTTCACGTCAACCTGCGCGCGCTCTCGTTACTGGCACTGGTTGTGGGGGTGTTCCTGGTTTTCAACACGATGAGCTTCCTGGTGGTGCGTCGGCGCGGCATGCTGGCGAGCCTGCGTGCATTGGGGGCCACTCGCGGTCAGGTGGTAATCCAGGTGCTCGCCGACGCGGGAATGCTCGCCGCCGGCGGAACCCTCCTGGGGCTCCCGGCCGGGGTGGCCCTCGGGACGGGGTTGACCGGTCTGGTGGCGGCGACGGTGGATCAGCTCTATCTCGCGATTCCCGAGGTGCACGGGTGGCAGCCACTGGCGCTGGCGGTAGGGGGCGCTCTGGGGCTCGCCGGGCCGCTCGCCGCGGCCGTGCCGGCGGCGCTGGAGGCCGCCGGGGTGGCCCCGCGCGTGGGCCTGCAACGCACGAGCCTGGAGCAGCGGGCGCTGCGCAGCGCCAGGCGAATGGCGGTCGCCGGGGGCGCCTCGGCCGCCGGCGGCATGGCGGTGGTGGCGGCCAGCGAGGGGTTGACGGCGGGGTTCGTGGGGCTGTTCGCCCTGATACTCGGCGCGGCGCTGCTCGCGCCGCTGTGGGTGCGCGTGCTCGCATCCCTCACCGCCGGCGGAAGGCTCGGCCGGCGGCTTGGCTGGCGCCTTGCCGTGCGCGGGGCCGGGGCGTCGCTCAGCCGCACGGGGATCGCGGTGGCCGCGCTCGCCGTGGCAGTGGCGACGGTTATCGGCGTGGCCACGATGATCAGCAGCTTTCGCGGAAGCGTGGTGGCCTGGCTCGAGGCGAGTCTGCGCGCCGATTTCTATGTAAGCGCCGATGGCGCGCTTCCGGACGGCGTGGCTGGGGCAGTGGCCGCGCTCCCGGGCGTGGATCACGTGACCCGCAGCCGCCATGTGCGTCTGTCCGTCGAGGACGGGTACCTGGACCTGCGGGCCGTCGCCCTTGCCGAGGAAGATCGCGCCGCCTATCCCTTGGTCACCGGCGGCGACGCGGCGTGGCAGGCATTTGCCAATGCCCGGGCGGTGCTCGTCAGTGAGCCATTCGCCGCGCGGCGGAGGCTCGATGTGGGCGAGCGTCTGTCATTCACCACCCCCGATGGGCCGGTGAGCCTGCGCGTCGCGGGGATATACCGCGACTACGCCAATGTCCGCGGAACCGTGCTCATGCGCCTGCCGTTATACCGTCGCCTATGGCATGACAACCGGCTGACCGGCCTGGGCATCCACCTCGCCGAGGGCGCAGATGCGGCGACACTGGCGCGCCGGATTCGGGCCCGCTGGCCGGCACGCATCGGGATCACGGACAATCGTGCCGTGTTCCGCCGATCGCTCGCCGTGTTCGACCAGACCTTTCGCATCACCGGCGTGCTGCGGCTGTTGGCAGCGGTGGTGGCGTTCGTGGGTGTGCTGGGTGCCCTCATGGCGCTGCAGCTCGAGCGCCGCCGGGAGATCGCGGTGCTGCGCGCCCTTGGGCTGACTCGTGCCGGCGTGGCCGGGCAGGTCTTCGGCCAGAGCGGCTTTCTCGGTGCGGCGGCGGGGCTATGGGCGATGCCTCTGGGCATCGGTCTGGCATGGCTGCTCGTGGCGGTGATCAACCGGCGGGCGTTCGGCTGGACGCTGGAGTTCGCGCTGCAGCCCGCCGCGCTGGCCCAGGGCATGGTACTGGCCGTATCCGCCGCGCTGCTTGCAGCGGCCTGGCCGGCCTGGGCGCTCGCCCGCCGGGAGCCGGCGGGCGGCCTTTTGCGGGAATGATCACATGCCAGTGCTGATGCCGCCACGGCCCTGTTGAGGCGCGTACAGGCGGTCGTGCACGCGATCCACGCCCTCGAGCGCAGCGACGGCGCGGACGACACGGTCCTGCTCGGTGACGTCGAAGACCGTGCCGTGGAGCCAGACATCACCGCCCCGGGCGCTCACCCGGATACGGTCCATGGGCAGCGTCGGGAGCTCGTCCAGAGCGGTATGGATGCGCTGCTCCATTGCCTGATCCGTCAGATAGCTGCCGCCGCCATCGTTCATGCCGTTGCTGGCGCAGCCGGCCAGCAGGGTGGCGGCGGCGAGGGCCGCCAGCAACGGGGACAATCGAAGGGTCATGTCGCACCTCCACGGGTGGCGCTCATGCCGGCCACCCTATGGGAATCATAGGGGCGATAGTTCAGTTATCAAATTGTCCCATATTGGACTGTTTTGCGCCGCTGGTAGGGACAAGGTATGCATGCGCCGATCCCGTGAATCATCCGTTGCGGGCCGTATGCCCTGTGAAGGCGCCGGCGTCGATGCGTTGCTCCAGGTAGGCGCTGACCCCGGCGATCCCGTCGGATTCGAATCGCGGCCGCAGGCTCTCCCGGTAGGCGAGCAGCAGGCTCACTCCGACGGCGCGGACGTCATAGACCTGCCAGCGGGCGCCCAGGTGGTGAAGGTAGAGGTCCACGTTGACCGACGGTCCGCCGTCGGGGTGGAGCGTGGCGCGGATGCTGGTGCGCTTGTGGTCGTCGTCCAGCCGACGATAGTCAATGCGCCCGTTGCGGGCGAATTCCGCGATTCGATCGACGTATTCGCTGATGCCTGCGGCGTAGCTGTGGATCAGGTAGTTCGTGAATGCCCGGGTAAATCGCCGGCGCTCGCTGTCGGCGCCATTGCGCCAGTAGGCGCCTGCGACGAAGCGCGCGATGCGCCGACTGTCGGTATGCGGCAGCAGGTGCTGTTCGATCAGATCACGTGCGATGGCCGGATCCCGGTCTATCGCCTCGCGTTGGGCGACGATCGCGGCGAGCCCTTCGCGCATGACGTCGCGGACCATCGCCACCGGCGATTCGGTGGCCGTGGCGGTGCCCGCAATGGCGAGCAGTACGGCAAGAGCAAGGGTACGGATCGGTGAGGGAAGCATCATGGCGGGATCATGCCACCGCTACGTCGGTCGGGCCACCCGGGCGTTACGGATCGTCTCGGGGCGTGTCGTGTGTCAGAGCACGG
>CAZHBN010000238.1:0-2101 GCA_964530405.1 uncultured Ectothiorhodospiraceae bacterium | reverse complement strand
GGCGCTCAGCCCTCGCTCTCAGGCGGGCCGGCGTCGTCCGGCGGACCTGCGCCATCGGGGCGCCCGCCTTCGTCTTCGTCATCGTCGGAGCCGTCGTCCGTATCGTCCGAACCGGAGTCGTCCTCCGCAGGATCGTCTTCTTCCTCGTCGATGACCTCATCGCCGCGGTCGAGTGCGATGGCAACGATCTTGTCGGCTTCGAAGTAGCTGGTGCCGGGTTCGCCGTGGACGATGAGGTGCACCCTCGTCATGCTTGCGAGTATGCCCAGGTCTCCGGAACGCACCAGGCCACGGCCGCTGACGATGAGCTTGCCGTCGGTGGCGAGGCGCACTGCCCGGGCTTCGCCATCCACTGAGAGCTGCAGCGTGTCGGCCGTGTCCACGGACACCAGCTCGCCCTTCACCGTCGTGGCGTCGCCGTCATCGTCGGTGGCGTCATCGGAACCGTCGTCCACGTCGCCGTCATCGCCGTCCTCATCGCCGCGGACGATCACGAGGGTCGCGCGGAGCGGGCTGGTGTCGACAATGCCTTTGACGGTCATTCCCTGGCCGGCGGTGATGGCATCCCGGTCCAGCACGTTACCGTGTCCGTCAACGATCGGCGTTTCCGGGGCGAGCATCACGGCCCGGCCGTTGCCGCTGCCCTCCAGCGTGAACTCGCCTTCAGCATCCACGTCACCCGTCGCGACGCCGCCGCGGGTGCCCACCGTGGGCCGGGTTCCCAGCGTGACGCTCAGGGTATCGAGCTCGCGGCGTCCGTCCTCGGGGTCACGTTCGAGCAGTCCCATAGCCACCAGGCTGTCTCCCTCCACCAGGGTGGTGGCATCGATCGCGGCGCCGGTGGTGTCGAAGACAGCGGCCTCGTCGTGGAGAGCCACTCGCACGCACGCCGGGGCGGCTGCCTGGGCAGAGGGGCAGACGAGCAGTTGCTCGTCGGTGAAGCTGCGAAGCTCGCCGGTGACGCTCAGCAGGGGGGCATCGTCCTCGCCCTCCGGCGTCGAGGCATCGTCACCGGGCTCGGTCGGAGACGTCGAGTCATCCGAGTCGTCGTCGGGGTCCCCGCTCGCCTCATCCTCCTCGAACGTCTCGACCATCACGACCGGGCGGAACAGTACCGTGTCCGCGCCAGTCTGGTTCACGAGCAGCGAGTTGGCCGCGTCCACGTCCAGCTCCAGGTAGAGGGTGCGATCCGCGGTGACCTCGAGACCGTCCTCCGGAACGAGGTCGACCTTGCCGCTGGGCAGTTCTGCCTCGACCCGGGTCTCGGGATCCGTGTCCGTATCGACGAGCTCCACGCGGGAGGCGGCGAGCCGGACCTTCTCGTAGTCGGCGACGGGGACGTCCTCGGCGAGCGAGAACAGCTCCGTGTAGTCGCGCAGCTGCAACAGGTCCACCGTGCGCTCGCCCTCGAACAACGTCACCGGCTCGACATCGGTGGCCTCGTCTTCAGGCAGCAGCGTGATTCCCGTGACGGTCAGGTTGATCTGTTCGTAGACATCGGTGGGGGCGTCCGTCATGAGAACGGCCACGTTGCCCGTGGTGGAGGCGGTCTCGGTGGACCCCCCGCCGGTATCGCCATCGTCGCTGCCGCCGCCGCCTCCGCAGGCAGTCAGTGACAGCCCCAGGAGCGCAGCCAGGGCGGCGTGGCCCGGCTGTGAGATCGTGCGCCGCATGCGATCCTCCTCTCAATCGTTGTTCCGCGGGTCGGCCGGCGCTCGGTAAATGTCCGTAGCGCACAGCAGACAAATGAACGATACATGCTAGGAGTGGTCGGATGCGGGGCATAGTCCGCACGATCATGCTTCGCCGGCGTGCCGGGGGGAGCCGTTTTCGGCTCATGTCGTTGCGTGGCGACGAATGCGGCGGTTGCTAATCTTCAAATGGGGAGCGATGCGTCAGAGGCCGGATCCGCCGACGCATTGCGATCCCCTCGAGGCAACCGGGAAACCGCCACCGGCGCCGGCGGCGGAGACGGGGGATTGGTTCAGGTCGACCGCATGCAGGCGGGTTCGGCGACGGTTTGCGCTTGTGGCAGATATCGGCTCGCGGTGAAGCTCACCGCCGCACAGCCGGACATGATCACGGCCATGTCCACCGCCGG
>CAZHBN010000237.1:1583-6598 GCA_964530405.1 uncultured Ectothiorhodospiraceae bacterium | reverse complement strand
GTCGACTGGGCGGCGGCGTTGGGATGAATGCCGTCGTCCTGCATCAGCGATGGCTTCTCCGCCACGCCGGCCAGGAACTTCGGCACCAGAGGGATGTCCTGCTTTGAGGCGACATCGCGGAAAACCTGCTGGAAGCGCTCCACGAAGGCCGTGCCATAGTTGGAGGGCAGGCGCACGCCTATGAGCAGGACCCGGGCGCCGGCAGCGTGGGCAGCGTCCACCATGGCGTCCAGGTTTCGCCGTGTTTCGGCCAGGGGCAGGCCCCGCAGGCCATCGTTGCCGCCGAGTTCGATGATCACGACATCCGGCTCGTGCTCCTCGAGAGCTGCTGGCAGACGGGCACGGCCGCCGCGGGTCGTGTCTCCGCTGATGCTGGCGTTGATGACGGTCGCGTCCGCGCCATTGGCGGTCAGCTGCTGGCGCAGCCGGGCCACCCACGTTTCGTCTTGTGCCAGTCCGTAACCGGCACTCAAACTGTCGCCCACGATCAGGATCGTGGACGGCGCGCCGGCGAGGGCGGGCAGTGTCAGGATCAGGCTCCCGATGAACAGGAGGATGCGGAGCATGACGGTCAACCCCGATGGCGGTGTTCTGGTGGCCGAAGGGCTTACGATGCGCTTCACCGCGCCCGAGGGCACTATTACGCTGTTCGAGGACGTCGATCTTAGCATTCCCTACGGTGACGCCGTTGCGGTTCTCGGCGCGTCGGGGTCGGGTAAGTCAACGCTGCTGGGGTTGCTTGCAGGGCTCGACCAGCCCAGTGCCGGCCGCGTTCTGCTGGATGGACACGATCTGTCGAGCCTGGACGAAGACGAGCGTGCCGTGCTGCGGGCCGGTCGCGTCGGTTTCGTCTTTCAGGCGTTCCATCTTCTGCCGGGGATGACGGCGCTCGAGAACGTCATGCTTCCGGGCGAGCTCGCGGGGGATGAGAACGTCGCCGGGCGAGCCCGCGCGGCGCTTGAACGTGTTGGCCTCGGTGAGCGTGAGGCACATTATCCGGCTCAACTCTCCGGCGGTGAGCAACAGCGCGTTGCGCTTGCGCGAGCGTTCGTCGGCCGCCCACATGTCCTCTTCGCCGATGAGCCGACAGGCAACCTGGACCGGCATACCGGCGAGCGCATTATCGACGCGCTGTTCGAGCTCAACCGCGAGGCGGGGACGACCCTGGTGTTGGTTACCCACGATCCGGACCTCGCGGCGCGTTGTCGGCGGATCATTCACGTCACCAGCGAAGGGCTGCGTGAGGAAGCGGGAGCGGCGGCATGAAGCTCGGCCTGCGCCTGCTCTGGCGCGACTGGCGTGGGGGCGAGCTGCGACTGCTGACACTCGCCATCGTAGTGGCGGTCGCGGCGGTTACATCCGTGGCATGGCTGGCCGAGCGTGTGGGCGCGGCCACCGCCGCCCGTGCCTCTGACCTGCTGGCCGCCGAGCGGGCGGTCGAGCTGCCCGAGCCGATCCCCGATGCGTGGCGGCAACGCGCAGAGAGCCGGGGGCTGTCGACAGCGCTGACTGCGGAATTCCCGAGTGTCGTGATCTCGGGAGGCCGCAACCAGCTTGTCTCGATCAAGGCGGTTACGCCGGCTTACCCCCTTCGCGGCGACCTGCGGGTGCGTGCGAGACCGGATGCCCCGGAGCAGGTGACGCGGCAGACGCCACAGTCGGGGACCGTGTGGGTGGCGCCGCGGCTGCTGCGACTGCTGGAGCTCTCCGTGGGGGACGAGCTCCAGCTCGGCGAGCGCAGTTTCCGGATCGATCGTCTGCTCACCCTGGAGCCCGACCGCGGCAGCTTCTTCAACAGTCTCGCTCCGCGCGTGCTCATGCCCTATGAAGCGCTGGCCGACACCGGGCTCGTGGGGCGCGGAAGCCGAGTGCGTTACAAATTGCTGCTGGCCGGCCCGGATGACGCGCTGGTGTCGTTCACGGATGGGCTCGTCGCCAGCCACGGCAATGCCGTGGAGATCGAGACCCCGACGGACGGTCGTCGCGGCGTTTCCGAGGTGGTCACCAAGGCGCGCCGCTTCCTGGGGCTGGGCGCGCTGTTGACCGTGATCGTCGCCGGTGTCGCCGTCTTGCTCACGGTACGCCACTACGCCGAACGCCAGGTGCTCTCGGTGGCAGTCATGCGGGCCGTCGGCACCACCCGCCGCCAACTCACGACGCTCTTCGTGGCGCGGCTGTTCTGGCTGGGGCTGATCGCCGGCGCGCTGGGGGCGGTGCTCGGTTTCGCAGTGCATGCTGCCATGCTCGCTTTCGTCGCCGACCTTATCGGGCGCGATGTGCCACCGCCGGGTTGGCGCCCCCTGGCCGTCGGCTGGCTCACTGCGTTCGCGGCGTTGTTCGGGTTCGCGTTGCCGACCTTGCTGCGACTGCGTGATGTCTCCCCGATGCGCGTGCTCCGCCGCGAGGCCGCCGGTGGCGTGTTGCGTGTCGGGTTGCCGGTGGCGGTCGCGGCCATCGTGATTCTTGCCCTCATGGGATGGCAGGCTGGCGAGTGGCGGTTGACGCTGTATGTATTCGGGGCGCTGGCGGCAACGCTGGCGGCGCTCTCCGCGGCGGCCGCGGTGACGGTCCTGTCGGTGCGCAGGCTGGCGCGCCGGCGCGGTGGCCGGCTCATGTGGCTCACCGGTTTCAGTCGCCGGCCGTGGACTGCGGTGGTGCAGATCGTGGGCGTCGGAACCGGCCTGATGGCCCTGTTTCTCCTTGCCGTGGTGCGCAACGATCTTCTCGACGCCTGGCGGGACCGTATTCCCGACGATGCGCCCAACCAGTTCCTGATCAATATTCAGCCGGATGAGCTTCCGGGGGTGCGCGAGCTTTTGCGGGAGGCCGGGGTGCAGGCCGAGTTCTCGCCCATGGTCAGGGGGCGCCTGGTTGCCATGAACGGCGAACCCGTCGCCGTCCCCACGGGGGCGTCCGACGACGCGCGAGGTGAAGCCGGGCGCCGGCGGGGACAGCGGGAGTTCAATCTCACCTGGGCGAGGATGCCGAGGCCGGGTAACGAGATCGTGGCAGGATCGTGGTGGCCGCGGGAGGATGGCGCGTCGCCGGCGGGTGAGTTGTCCGTGGAGGAGCGCTTTGCCGAGCGCTACGGTATCGCACTCGGCGACGCACTCACCTTCGAGGTGGCAGGGCAGCGCGTGAGTGCCACGGTCACCAGTCTGCGAAAGGTGGACTGGGACAGTTTCAACGTGAATTTCTTCGTGGTCGCTTCGCCGGGCACCCTGGAGACGTTACCCCGGACGTGGTTGACAAGCTTCTATCTGCACGACGGCGAGGATGACCTCATCGTGCGCCTGGTCCGGGCGTTCCCCAGTGTCACCGCCATCGACGTGGGAGCGATTCTTCGCACCGTACGCAGCATCATGGACCAGGGCAGCCGGGTGGTGGAGCTCATGTCCCTGCTGACTTTGGTCGCGGGAGTGCTGGTGCTGCTTGCCGCCCTCCAGATCACCGGCGAACAGCGCCGTTTCGAGGGCGCGCTGTTGCGCGCGCTCGGTGCCACAGGGCGTCATGTGCGTCGACTCGCCCGCTACGAGCTCTGGTTGCTGGGGGGCGTCGCCGGTCTCATCGCCGGCGGTATGGCCACGGCCGCCGGTGTGTTCGTCGCCGAAGGACTGTTTGACCTGGACTACCCGGTGCGCCCGCTCGCGCTACTGGGCGGTGCGGTGGTGGGGGTGGTGACTGTATGGCTCGCCGGCGGCCTGGCCGCCCGCCGCTATTATCGAGTCTCGCCCATGCGGCTGCTGCGTGAGGGGGCTGATTGACGCCGTCGAAAGCCTTCGCCCCGCCATGCGGCGGCGCCCTGTCGTGTAGCTAACAGGGGCGCGTTGCCGCAGCACTACCCGATATCGCGGGTTCCGGCGCGCGACTTTCAACTTGACCCTTCGAACGTTCTGCTCAGGCGCGGCGTCGCCGCTCGGCGAGTCACCAGAACCACTTTGAGAATATAGCGCGAACCCTATATATTGGGCCATGTCTTCATTGGGCGCCCAACAAGTGGGCGCTTGGCGGGGAACACCGGTGAGAATCCGGGGCTGTCGCGCAACGGTGTGGCGATATCATCGCCGAGCCCGAGTACCGCTGAAGACGACGACGGGAGCCTCGCGCCAAGGTTTCCGGTGCTGATCTCAGCCACCCGGGCACCCGCGCTGGCTCCTTACCCCTGTGACCAGCGGGAGGAGCCCATGCAGACACATGACCAGCCACTGAACGATCGATTCGACAGTTCCCACACCGCGAGCTGCGGTAGCGCGCAGTCGCTGCGTGCCCTGATTCCGGATAGTCGCCTGACCCCGACATTGCGCAGTGCGTTGCAAGGACTCGGCGCGCGTATCGCGCCGTTCCGCTGGCCGGGAGTCGACCATCCCTGTCTGCACCGGGTCACAGCGCCATCCCCCGACGCTGATCAGGAATGGCTCGACGAGGTCGGGGCCGAGAGCCTGGTGTTGGCCCTCGAGGATATGGAGCGCGGCGGCCGGGCCCCGGTTTGGGCCCAGGTGATGCTGGCGCAGCACCGTGCCGGTACCCTGCTGGGAAGCGACGGAACGCTCGACCTCGCCGACGGGCTCAGTGCTCGGGGACTGATCGCCGCGGTTCTGAGGCTCCCGGGCCACTAAAGTGCGGCTTCGCCGCACTTTAGTGGCTCGTTGCACGTTTCGAGTCGAAAGTTCCGCGGAGGCATCCGAGGCCTACTTGCCTTGCAGGACGTATTGTCAGGTTTCAGCGCCACTGCGCGGTGGCTCGGTTAGGCGCGGGAGCGCCGGCGTGGCCAGGCTCACGTCAAGCGAGCGCAACGCTGCAGTGGCGCTCTGCAGGTGGTTGTGTGCGCCGCTGCGGACTCGCAACCTGAAACGTTCAACCTGTCACCTGGTCGCGCCTTACCGCTCCTCCACGGGAAATCCTTCCAGATACCGGGTCCAGTCCACCGACGGGTCGCCCACCGCAATGAAATCGGGGTTGAGGACCGATTCCTTGGTGTTGTAAGTCAACGGTGTGGCGTCGGTGCGCAGCACGCG
>CAZHBN010000237.1:0-1483 GCA_964530405.1 uncultured Ectothiorhodospiraceae bacterium | reverse complement strand
GGTGCGCTCACCATCGGCTTCCAGCCAGGCGCCGGTTCCGGCGACGCCTGTCCAGGTGCGTCCGAGTACCGGTGCGTGGACGACGCCAATGGTCGGACGCCCGTTTTCCACCAGGGCGACGTTGACCGTGAACTCGCCGTTTTTCTTCACGAATTCCTTGGTGCCATCCAGCGGATCCACGAGCCAGTAGGCAGACCACTCGCGGCGCTGCGCAAAGGGGGTCTGGGCACCTTCTTCGGAGAGCACGGGAAGCCGGGGCTCGAGCGCGGCGAGGCCTTTGATCAGACAGTCGTGAGCGGCGCGGTCGGCCTCGGTGAGGGGGGAGTCGTCGTCCTTGGTCTCTACGTCGAAGTCGCGGCGGTAGACGTCGAGAATGCGGTTGCCGGCCTCTTGGACCAGGGGCAACAGGCGTTCGGCGAGTTCGCGTCGGGTCGCATCGTCCAGGCTCACTACGGGGTCTCCTCGGTTTCGGTGCGTAGTCGTTCGAGCGCGAGAAAGATGGCGGCAATACTTCGCGCCTCGGTGAAATCGGGGCGGGCAAGCAGCGTCGTCAGCTCGGCGAGCGGCCAGGGTACTACCTCGATGGGCTCGGGCTCATCGCCCGGCAACGGGGCCTCGTAGAGCCCGCGGGCGAGCACGATCTGGGTGCTGTGCGCCATGTAGCCGGGTGCCAGCGTCAGATGATGAAGTGTCTCCAGGCGCTCGGCGCCGAATCCGGTCTCTTCGCGCAGTTCGCGGTTGGCGGCGGCTATGGGGTCTTCGCCGACCTCCACCAGTCCCTTGGGCAGGCCGAGCTCGTAGCGACCGGTGCCGGCGGCGTATTCCCGGATGAGCACCAGCTCGCGGTTCCCGGTGACCGGTACCACGAGAACCGCACCACCGCCGCGTCCGGGGGCCAGGCGCTCGAACACCACCTCGGTGCCATTGGCGAATCGCAGATCGAGCTGCTCGACGCGGAACAGTCTTGACCGTGCGACGATGGTGGCGTTGAGGGTCTCCGGCTTGCGGGCCATGTTGCTCTCCGGTTGCCGCGCGCATGCGTGAACAGGCTGCTATTGTACAGAACCAGTCGTGGCGCCCCAGCCCGACTGACGGGGGCGCCGGCGCACTACACTCAGGGCGAGAGAGTACGCGAGGGTGAGCCGATGAGTGACCTGCGCGAACGCATTCTTCGCGCCCACGGCGGCGAAGCGGGCTGGCGACGGCTCCGGCGGGTCGGCGCGCGTGTGTCCATGGGGGGGAGCCTGTTTCTGGCGCACATGCAGCCACGCCCCCTGCGCGATGCGGAGGTGGTGCTCGAACCCCAGAGTTTCCGCGTGAGCGTCACGCCGTTCACGGGCGAGGGGCGAACCGGCGTGTTCGAACCCCGACGCGTGTGGATTCATGACGGCGAGGGCACCGTGATCGGCGACCGCGGCGCACCCGGCAGCGTGACACGTTCACTGCGCCACTGGATGGTGTGGGACGGTCTCGACCTGCTCTA
>CAZHBN010000236.1:0-6605 GCA_964530405.1 uncultured Ectothiorhodospiraceae bacterium | reverse complement strand
GTTCAGGTAGCCGCGAGTTGAGCCGTTCCAGAAATCATCCGTGATGTTTTCGCCTTCAATGCTGGCGTAATTGATGCTTTGCCTGACACCAGCCACCATATGGCTTTGTAGATACCAGCCCAGGTCACCCGTCACGCCGAAGCTGCCGCTATCGAAGTTCCGGTCGCTACTGCCAGTTCCGGAAATAGAGAATTCCCGCTCGCCCTGACTTGGGCCGAGCTCTGAGGGTTGTGCTGATACTGCCACGGGCAATGCACCGAGAAGACAGAGAGTGATTGCCGCGGTGTTGGTTCTGTTCATGGGGAGTTCCTTGCGTGTATTCCACAGATTGAATTTCCGATTTGCGCTAAGGGTGCTTTGCGCACACCTTTCAATGCGAATACCAAGACATTCCGCCAGAGCACTCACATGCCTTCATGATCGGCGCCTGACCGCTCGGCTGTCTGTACGCAAGCGCACTAAAGAATAAACACGAAACAACCCGCTTAAGTGCGTCGCCGCACCGACAGAGACACTTCCCCGACGTACTATAAAACGTCATCCTGAATTCCATATTTCGTGGCAATTCAGCCTCACCCGGCAATGATGCCGGAGAAGGAGAACCGCTAAGAAGCGGTAAAGCAGGACATTTGTCCCACTAACGTAGACGATTCGAAGGATATTCATATGAACAAGCTACATTCATTGGCGTTTTATGCATTGGTCACACCGGTGATAACGTTAAGTTCAGGGGCTCTACTTGCCCAGCAATCGACCGACCCGGATGTGGATCGTGCGCAACAAAGCACTCCGCGTGATCAGGACGCCACGCAAACCACTCCCAAAGCCTCCCAAGGTGACAAGCACAAGAAGCAACGTGACGGGCAGTATGGCTCGCGGACGGATTCAGATCACAGAAGCATGGGGGGCAAGTCTGACATGCAGAATCGGGGCTATCTGAGCGCCGCTCCGGCCAATGGAATGCAAGCGAGTGAGCTGATCGGTGCCGAGGTCACAACCTCTGCGAATGAGAATGTGGGCGCGGTGACTGATCTGATTATTGACGAGAACGGCCAAGTCGTGGCAGTCGCCGTCAGTGTCGGCGGGTTCCTGGGCCTGGGGGAGAGAGACGTGGCCATTGGTTGGGATGACATCACCAAATCAGGCACTTCTGACAACCTGGAACTGCGGATTGACGTGACCACTGAAAGCCTGCGCTCTGCGCCAGAGTTTGAAACGCAGGATTGAATTTCGGTAACACCCGTTCAGCAGCAATGAACAGACGGCTGGGGCGAAAGCCCCGGCCGTTTCTGCTTTCGCTCGGCACAAATCACCCTTTACCAGATGCCCTATTCGGCGGCGTGTCCATAGAGCAGCCGTACCCCGCGCAGATCACCGGGCTGCAGATCATCGAAAGCCTCGGTATAGCGAAAGGCCATTACCTGCCCGGATGCCCCGGGATGGTCCAGGCCGATGGCGTGCCCGATCTCGTGAATCAACGTATAGCGAATGTCGTAGGTGTTCTCATCACCGTCGAACCCCACCTTCCATTTATGGTTCGGATTGAGGCATACCAGTGCCTGTTCGATGGTACGCACGCCCTCTTCCGACTCCGGCGCATAGGAGACATTGGCAAAGGCCCGCCCCCGCGGGTAGCGTTGAGCACCGAGGACGATATCCGCCTCCCGCACATTCTCCACTTCGTGAAACAACAACCCGGCAGCACGTTCCCACACCCGAAACGCCGCCGCCGTCTCCCGCGCCAACATTTCCATGGCCAGATGCTCCCCCGACAGCGCTTCAAACGGCACCAGGTCACGGCAGTTTTGCGCGCCTTCGAACCTTAGCGGCTCGCGGGCAAAGGCATAGCTGACACTCGCCCCCATTCCCAGGCGCCGGTCTCCCCACTTCACTTTGTATCCGTCCAGCTCAAGCAGCCGATACCCGTCTTCGCTGGCGTGGGCAAGCATTGCGAACGCCGTGGTCAGAAGACAGGCCACTATGAATGCTGCCTGGGAAAGATGTGCATGCGTGGCTGATCGCACCGCAGTCTCCTAACATGAATACCGGAACATAGGAAATGCCTGCCCCTGCCTGAGCGCTTTAACGGCGCGAGGGGACTCCAGTATGGGACTATTAACAACGGGCTAGGAACAACGAAAAACGGATGGGTGCGACAGCGCACCGACAAGGTGTTCGTATATGCCCAAACTCAGAGCGGGCGCTCCTTTGGCTCACGAACTGATCCCTAGTCGGTCTTAGACGCTACCGGCAATCAGGGGAGAAGTCAATTTATTTACAAGCGGGCCTGGGCGGCGAGACGCGCAGCTGCCGCTACGGCGCTGCCACTAAGGCCCGCCCAGCTCCACCTCGACAAAGTGCTCCTGGCGATCATCGTTCAGCGGAATGCGTTTGTCAGGACGCTCAGTACCGTCGGCCACCACGCGGGTTACCTGCCCCCCCGGTTCGCCGATGCGCTTGACGGTGATGTGGTAGACCGTATCGCGAAAGCGATAGTGGATCGTGTAGGCATCCCAATCGGCCGGCACACAGGGGGCAATGCGCAAATGGTCCACCTCCAGTTGCAGCCCCAGCAGGGTTTCCACGGTCAACCGGTACATCCAGCCTGCCGCCCCGGTGTACCAGGTCCAACCGCCACGGCCGATATGCGGAGAGACGCCATAGATGTCCGCACACATGACGTAGGGTTCGACCTTGTAGAGGTCGATGGCATCCCGTGTGTCGCCGTGATTCACCGGATTGAGCATGGCGAAAAGTTCCCAGGCGCGTTCGGTATCGCCCAGCATGGCAAACGCCATTGTGGTCCAGATCGCGGCATGGGTGTATTGGCCGCCGTTCTCCCGCACGCCGGGTATGTAGCCCTTGATGTAGCCGGGCTCCAGGGCCGATTTGTCGAAGGGCGGGTCGAGCAGTTGGATAATCTGCGTGTCGCGCCGCACCAGGCGTTGGTCCACCGCCGTCATCGCCTGGCGGGCTCTGCGCGCGTCGCCACCGCTCGAGATAACCGACCAGCTTTGACTGATCGAATCGATCTGGCATTCGTCGTTACCGGTCGAACCCAGCGGGGTACCGTCGTCGAAATAGGCGCGCCGGTACCAATCGCCATCCCAGGCCTGCGCCTCGATATTGCTACGCAATTGCGCCGCCTGGGCGTTGCATAACTCGGCAAATCCCTGATCATCGCGATCGCGTGCCAGACCGGCAAACAGCTCGAGATTTTCCACCAGGAACCAGGCCAGCCAGACACTTTCGCCACGACCGTCCTTGCCGACGAGATTCATGCCATCGTTCCAGTCGCCGCAGCCCATCAGCGGCAAATTATGGGGGCCGAAGCGCAGGCCGTGTTTGAGGGCACGTACGCAGTGCTCGTACAGACTGGCCGATTCGGGTGAGCGTTGCGGTTGGTCGTAGTAGGCTTCCTCCTCCACATACAACTCCCGTCCTTCCAGGAAATGGATGGACTCGTCGAGCACGCCGGTATCGCCGGTTGCCCGCACATAGCGGCAGGTGGCATAAGGCAGCCAGAGATAATCGTCGGAAAAGTGAGTGCGCACGCCCTGCCCGTTGGGCGGATGCCACCAGTGCTGCACGTCACCCTTGAGGAACTGTCGACCGGCGTGCCGGAGCAACTGCTCGCGGGCGAGCCACGGCGTCGCGTGAATCAGCGCCATGGTGTCTTGCAGTTGATCGCGGAAACCATAGGCACCGCCGGACTGGTAGTAGCCGCTACGCCCCCACAACCGGCACGACAGCGTCTGGTAAACCAGCCAGCCATTGGCCAACACGTTTAACGCCATGTCCGGGGTGTCGACGTTGACCGCGCCCAGAGTGCGGTTCCAGTGCTCCCATACCGCTTCCAGTGCCTGCCGCGCGCCCGCCTGTCCGCCGAATTGTTGGACGAGGCGGCGTGCCTCATCGGCGTTGTCGGCCGCCCCGAAGACGAACACGATCTCGCGCTCCTCCCCTGCCTCGAGCTCAATCCGGGTCTGGATCGCGGCGCACGGATCGAAACCCGCCCCGGTCCTTCCCGAGAGCACCTTGCGGCGCATGGCCGCGGGGCTGGTCAGTGCACCGTTGCGGCCGATAAACTCGGTACGGTTGCCACTCACCGAGCGCTCACGTTCGCTGGTCTGTGCGAACACCACCCGGTTGGCACATTCGCGACCGTAGGCGTTGCGGGCGAACAGTGCGCCCGTGTGCAAATCGACTTCGGTGACGATGTGCATCAGGTTGGCGTGGCGCAACTCGCCTAGCACCAGTTCCCAGTACCCGGTAAATGATAGACGGCGCGTACGTTTGGAGGCGTTGTGCAGCTTGACCACGGCGAATTTGACCGGTGCGTCCATGGCGACATAGGTGAACAATTCCGAGGCAATATCAGCCTCAAGATGCTCGAACACGCTGTAGCCAAAACCGTGCCGGCACACGTAGCCGGAGCGCCCGCGAGCGGGCAACGGTGTGGGCGACCAGAAGGCGCCGGTTTCTTCGTCGCGGAGGTAGAGCGCTTCGCCGCTGCTGTCGGAGATCGGGTCGTTGTGCCAGGGGGTGAGACGGAATTCATGGGCGTTTCCCACCCAGGTATAGGCGCTGCCGCTCTCGGTGACCACGGTGCCGATGTGCGGGCTGGCGATCACATTGGCCCAGGGCATGGGCGTCGTCTGTCCGGGTTCGAGGGTGACGACGTATTCGTGGCCATCGGGGGTGAAGCCGCCCAGCCCATTGCAGAAAATGCGCTCGCGCGGCGCGAGCGGATAAACCGGTTCGGTGCCGACCGGCTGCGAAGGCTCCAGCAGATCCGAGACTCGTTTTGGCGACACGCGGCGATCCACCTGTTCGATCAGGGTCTCGGCCGTGTCACTGAAAACGATGCGGGAAACACTTTGCAACAGCACGCGTTCGTCCTCGGAGAGCTCTTCGGCCCGACGCACGAAGATTCCGCCCGGTTTATCGATCACCTGCGCTTCGGGTCCCGCGTTGATCAGCCCCATGATCAGATCCTGCAGCACCGCCCGATAGCCCGAGAACCCCTCGTTGACGATCACCAGGTCGGCGGCCAGGCCCTTCATACGCCAATAGGCATGCGCCTGCACCACCTGCTTGACCAGATCGATGCGGTTAACATCACCGATCAGGAGCAGGACAATGGGCAGGTCACCCGAGATGGCAAAGCGCCACAATCCGGATTGTCTGAGCTGGTTGCGGACGATGACACCGGGCGCCGCCCGGCGCAGGGCATTGCCGTAAACAACAGAGTTGGCCAGGCGGCCAAAAACCTGGGCGTCGGCTTCGGTGGTGTTGAGATGCCGCAACACCTCCTGACTCTGAAACCAGGCCATCTCAAACGCGCGCTCGACGAAGTGTCGGTCGCAGTATTTCTCAAGCAGCGCCAGTGCGGCCTCGCGTGTATCCGCCACCCCGGAAATGATTTGTACACTCGCCGACTCATCGGGCGGCAGCGTCAGCGTGCTTCGGATCGCCACGCAGGGGTCGAGCACCGCTCCCTGGGTATTCGACAGGCTCGCCGGGCGGCTTCCGCTACCCAGCATCACCGGGTTGGTCGCCGTACGGCCGCGGCCGATAAAGCGGGCACGGTCGGTTTCATAGGACGGCTCGTCGATCACCGAGCCCGGTGCAGCCAACAGGTGAAACATCCAGGGTGTTGCCTCGCCCGGTGTGCGGGGGCGTCGGGTGCAGAGAATCGCCCGCTGTCCGGGCAGGATTTCGGTCTGTACGAACAGATTACTGAACGAGCGGTGTGCCAGGTCGGCGTTGAGCGGCGCCAGCACCACTTCCGCAAAGCTCGTCACTTCGATATGACGGGTGCGCGCGGACTGGTTGGTGAGCGTCACACGGCGAATTTCAACATCGTCTTCCGGGGACACGCTGATCTCGGTATGGGCTTCGATCGCGTGATCACACCGGCGGTATTCCGCCCGCGCCTGCACGAAAATCGCTTCGTAATAGTCGGCCGGACGCCGGGTCGGCTGATGCGCGGTCGACCAGTATTTTCCGTTGTCGCGGTCGCGCAGGTAAATGAAGGTGCCCCAGCTGTCGGAGGTGGCATCCTCGCGCCAGCGGGTGACGGCCAGATCGCCCCAGCGGCTGGAACTGCCACCGGCATGGGTCGCCATGACATGATAGCGCCCGTTCGAGAGCAGATGAACTTCGGGGAGTAGCGTGTTGGGATCGGTAAACACGCGCATGATGGCGCCACTGTCCGCAAGGGGTGGGCGGGCGGCAGCAGTGACTTCAGCCGCATGCGGATGGAGGGTATCCCCCCTCTTCGGCACCCGCTCCTGCAACAGCAGTTCGGTCGCCCGCGCGAGCGGGTCGGACATGAAGCGGCGTTGCATGGGCTGATCGAACAATACATGGGCAAAGGCCAAAAGGCTCATGCCCTGGTGGTGCGCCATGAAGTTCTGCACAATCGCGTGCGATTTGCCCCGTGGTACGCGCGTAGGCGTGTAGTCGATGGCTTCATAAAAACCATAGGCCGCGAGGAACCCCTGCTCGGCCAACGACTGCAGATACTGACAGGCCTCCCGGGGCAATACCGTCAGCGCGAGTGCGCTGGCGTAAGGTGCGATTACCAGGTCATCACCCAG
>CAZHBN010000235.1:0-6621 GCA_964530405.1 uncultured Ectothiorhodospiraceae bacterium | reverse complement strand
AGTAGCCCAGGCTGATGTAGCCCCAGACGTCGCGGGCGAGGTCGATGGCCACGGTGTTCCATCGCGCGAGCGCGTCGAAGAGCTCGGCGATGTAGTCATGGGGCTCGATCTGGGTGGTGTAGGCGTTCCAGTCGAGATCCAGGCCCTCGACATAACGCCTGGCGAACGCTGGCCAGTCCACTTCCGGGTAGGCGGCGGTGTGGGCGTTGTAGTTGCCCACGGCGCCGTTGATCTTGCCCAGGATGGCGACACCGGCGAGCTGCTCGCGCTGGCGGCGCAGCCGTACCACGACGTTGGCGATCTCTTTGCCCAGGGTGGTGGGGGAGGCGGGCTGGCCGTGGGTACGCGAAAGCATGGGCAGCTCGGCGAAGGCGTGTGCGAGCCCGCGGAGCTGTTCGATAATGGCGTCTATAGAGGGCAGCAGCACCTCGTTACGCGCTGCGCGGAGCATCAGGGCGTAGGCGAGGTTGTTGATGTCCTCGGAGGTGCAGGCGAAGTGCGTGAACTCGCTGATACGCGCGAGCTCCGGGTGGTCGGCGAAGCGTTCCTTGAGGAAGTACTCCACCGCCTTTACATCGTGGTTGGTGGTGCCCTCGATGGCTTTCACGCGCTCGGCGGCGGCGAGATCGAAATGCTCGACGATCCCATCCAGTGCGGCGCTGGCGTCCGCGGAGAGCGCCGGTACCTCGGCGATCGCCGGCTCGGCGGCGAGCGCCTGCAGCCATCGTACCTCGACGGTGACGCGCTGGCGGATGAGACCGTACTCGCTGACCAGCGGCTGCAGAGCGCTGGCCTTGCTGCCATAGCGGCCGTCCACGGGCGAGATGGCGGTGAGTCGCGTGAGCTCCATGAGGTCGAGGGTCTCCAGGTTGCTAACGGCGAGAAGAGAAAGCCAGTGATTTTACCCCCGGCGAGGGGGCGTCGCATCCACGGTAAGGGAGACAGCTGATGAGCGACCAGGACTATCGCATCGAGCATGACAGCATGGGCGAGCTGCGGGTACCCGCGCAGGCGCTCTACGGGGCCCAGACCCAGCGTGCGGTGGAGAATTTTCCCATCAGTGGGTTGACGATGCCACGCGAATTTATGCGCGCCCTCGGTCTGATCAAGGCCACGGCCGCGGAAACCAATGCCGAGCTCGGCTTGCTCGATCACGACATCGCCGCCGCGATCGCCGTCGCCGCCCGCGCCGTGGCGAGCGGCGAGTACGACGAGCACTTCCCCGTGGATGTCTTCCAGACGGGTTCGGGCACCAGCAGCAACATGAACGCCAACGAGGTGATCGCCCACCTCGCCAGTGAAGAGCTCGCCTCCGCCGTGCACCCCAACGATCATGTCAACATGGGCCAGAGCAGTAATGACGTGATCCCCACCGCCATCCACGTGAGCGCGGCGCTTGCCTGTCACGAGACCCTGCTGCCGGCGCTGGACCACCTAGCGGGCACCATCGAAGCTCGCGCGAAGAAGCTCGCAGGCGTGACCACCACCGGGCGCACGCATCTCATGGATGCGATGCCGGTCTCTCTCGGCCAGGAGCTGGGGGGCTGGGCTGCACAGGTGCGAAGCGGTGCGGCCCGGCTGCGGGATACGCTCGCGCGCGTGTACGCGCTGGCCCAGGGCGGCACTGCCGTGGGCACGGGTATCAACGCCCATCCGGACTTCGGCGCGGGGGTCGCCAAGCGACTCGCCGACGAGACCAAGGTGCCGTTCCGGGCGGCAGACGACTACTTCGAGGCGTTGAGCGCCCAGGACGCGGCCGTGGAGCTCTCCGGCCAGCTTCGCACTATGGCAGTGAGCCTGATGAAGATCGCCAATGACCTGCGGTGGATGAACAGCGGCCCGCTCGCCGGCCTCGGCGAGATCGCGCTGCCGGCGCTGCAGCCGGGTAGCAGCATCATGCCGGGCAAGGTCAATCCCGTCATTCCGGAGTCCGTGGCAATGGTCGCCGCGCAGGTGATGGGCAATGATGCGACCGTGGGCATCGCCGGGCAGTCCGGTAACTTCCAGTTGAACGTGATGCTCCCGGTGATTGCCCACAACGTGCTGCAGAGCGTGACGTTGCTGGCGAATGCGTCCCGGGTTCTCGCCGACGACGCCATTGCCGGCTTCACCGTGAACGAGGACAGGCTCGATGACGCCCTGTCGCGCAATCCCATTCTCGTGACCGCGCTCAATGCCGTCATCGGCTACGAGAAGGGCGCGGCCATCGCCAAGCGGGCCTATCAGGAGGGCAGACCCGTCCGAGAGGTCGCCGCCGAGATGACCGACCTCTCAGAGGCAGAGCTGCAACGCCTGCTCGACCCGCAGGCGCTCACCCGCGGTGGCCTGCCGGGCAAGGGATGAGCGGACGGTTGTTCAGGGCCGGTCGTAGCGGGCGAAGAATTGCCCGCCGGAGCCCGGGGCATGGGGGTCGTGGTAGAGCCAGCGCAGGCGCCAGTCCGCGGCGGGTGACAGACGCTCGCCTTCGAAGATGCTGGTGTACCCCCGCCCGCCGATGAGACGTGGCACGGTGGTGAGAAAGAGCGTATCCAGACAGCCGTCCGCCACCAGGGTCTGAAGCACCCACGGACCGGTGACCGAGTAGGCACGCCGGTAACCGCGCTCGGCGAGCGCACGCGTGGTATCCGCGCCGCGCACGCGTGCGCCGGGCGAGACGACCACTACTTCCGCGCCTTCTGCCTCGCGGGCCCGGCGGCGTTCCGCGTCTGCGTCGCCGCCGGTGAGCACGAGGATGCGCCGGCCCTGGCGGCGCAAAAGCTCCGGAATGGTGAAATCCAGCGTGGCGCTGAGAATGGCGACGTCGGGTTGTTCGGGCTGCCCCTGCTCCCGCCGCCAGGCACGCAGGTCGGCGAACGCCGCAGTCGTGCCCACGGGCAGTACGTCCTGTGCACGTCCGGCCTCCAGATCGCGAAAGTAACGCCCGGAAGAGATCAGCACGTCGGCACGCGCGGCGAGCTCCTGAAAAAGGCGCCAGTCCCGCGGGTTGGCGATGTCATCGGGCACGGCATCCACGCCGTCGGCGCCGTGTTCGGCGATGCGCCCGTCGAGGCTGGTGACGAAGTTGGCGTAGACGAACAGCCCCGGGTGTTCCTCCGGTGCCAGCGGTGCGGTGAGGTAGGTGCCTTCCAGGTTGCACGGCTCGCCTGGGGTGGGGAGGAGGGGGGTGATCCGTTGCGCCATCGCGTTCTCCATGGGCCGCCTGCGGTATCACGCGGTGCCGCCGCGCCGCGCTGACTGGTAACGTATCAAATCATGCAGATCGAACAGGCAGCCAACATCGAGCTGTTCGCCAATCTGGCGGTTGCCCTGGGCATCGGTCTGTTGATCGGCCTGGAGCGGGGTTGGCAGCAACGCGAGGCGGGTGAGGGGCAACGCGTCGCGGGGCTGCGCACGTTCGCGCTCATCGGCCTCGCCGGCGGCGCCTCCGGCCTGCTCGCGGCGTTGCTCGGCGCTGTGGTCATGGCTGTGGCGCTGTTCGCCATGGCCGTCATTCTCGTCTCCGCGCACCTCGTCTCCACCTGGGAGCGCCGGGAATACGGCATCACCAGCGAGATGGCCTCGTTCATCGCGTTCACGCTGGGCGCGCTCGCGACCATGGGAGAGCCCGCGGTGGCGGGGGCCGGCGCGGTCGTGGTGACGGTGCTGCTCGGGCTCAAGCCGGAGCTTCATGACTGGCTGGAGCGGCTGGACCGAGAGGAGCTGCTCGCTGCGCTCAAGCTCCTCATGCTATCGGTGGTGGTATTGCCGCTGCTGCCCGATACCGGCATGGGACCCTGGGAGGCGTTCAACCCCAGCCGCCTGTGGTGGCTGGTGGTATTGATCGCCGCCATCGCATTCACCGGGCACTTCGCCGTACGGTTGCTGGGTGAGACACGCGGCATTCTGCTCACCGGCGTGTTCGGCGGCATGGCCTCGTCATCGGCGCTGACGCTGAGCTTCGCGCGCCTCGCGAAGAGCAACGGCGGCCGAGACGCCCTCCTGCTCGTCGGCATAGTGCTCGCGCAGGCGGTGGTCTTCCCGCGTATGCTGGTGGTGGCGGTCGTGGTCTCGCCGTCGCTCGCGCTTGCCGCCGCGCCGTCGCTGGCCGTGATGGCCCTGGTGAGCGTGCTGGTGGCGGTGGTTCTGTGGCTGAGGGTGCGCGGTCAGGACGTGGGCGAGGCACTGGCGACCGGCTCGCCATTCCGGCTCCGTGAGACGCTGCGGTTCGGCGTCTTGTTGGTGGGGGTGACCGCCATTGCCGAAGCCGGCTACCGTTTTCTGGGCACGGGGGCGCTGTACGCGGTCGCCGCAGTGACGGCCATCGCCGACGTCAACGCCATCACGTTATCCGTTGCGCAGCTATACGGCGGCGATCTCGGGGTGAGCGCGGCGGTTCTCGCCCTGGTGATCGCGGCGGCGAGCTCGGTGGTGGTCAAGGTCGGGCTTATCGCCGCGGCGGGCAGTCCGAGGCTGGCGTTGCGGGCGGCGTTGCTGTTGCTCGCGGTGCCCATTGCCGGCGCCGCCGCCGTTTGGGGGCAATTGTTGGTGACGGGAGGTTGGTCAGCTTGAGCATCATGGCTCAGCGCCTGGATCAGGCGTACAGAATTCTAAGTGGTGACGACTCCGACGAACGTGCCTGCGAGGCGATACCCGATTCCGCCTGTACTGATCTGCCCCGCAACTACACGCTCAACGTGGCCAACGGGGCATGCACCAAGCTCGCCGAGCAGATCGCCGGACCCAACCTCGTGTTGCCCTGGCTGTTGGGGGCGCTGGGCGCACCCGCGGTGGTTGTCGGCCTGCTCATGCCGATCAAGCAGGTGGGGTCGCTGTTGCCCCAGCTCTTCGTGGCCGGGCGGATCCGCGCCGTGGCGCGGCGCAAGACGGTCTGGGCGGGAGCCGGCGTGGCCCAGGCCGCGGCACTCGTGCTGATCGCGCTGGCGGCGGTGGCATTGCCGCCACTGGCGGCGGGTATCGCCACGCTGTCGCTTTTCGCTGCATTCAGCGTGGCCAGCGGTACCGGTTCCGTGGCGTTCCAGGACGTCACGGGCAAGACCGTGCCCAAGGGCCGGCGCGGTATGATGCTTTCCAATCGCGCGATGATCGGCGGCGTGCTCACGATGATCGCCGGTGGGCTGCTCCAGTACTGGCTGGGGGCGGATGCGCCGGCGTCCGCCTACGTCGTGCCGGTGCTGGTGGCGGCCGGTTTGTGGGCCCTGGCGGCGGTGCTTTTCGCCGCCATCACCGAGCGTGCGGGGGCGACCCAGGGTGGCCGCAGGCTCGCCGACGAGTTGCGGGCAGGCGTCGGGTTGGTGGCTAAAGTACCCGGATATCGCCGCTTTCTGGGGGTTCGGGCGCTGCTGCTGAGTGTTGAGCTCGCGATGCCGTTCTATGCGCTCTACGCGCAGGACCTCTTCACGAACGGCGTTGCGGCGCTGGGCCTCTTCGTCATCACCGTCGGTCTGGGCAACGTATTGAGCAGCCCGGTGTGGGGCAGCTTCTCCGACCGTTCCAGCCGCTCGGTAATGATTGCCAGCGGCTGGCTGGCGATGGCCATTGCCCTAATGGCGCTGGCCGTGGGCGCTCTGCCGGAGGCCGTGCGCTCGCCCTGGCTCTATGCGGTGGTGTTCGTGCTGCTCGGTATCGCGGAACAGGGGGTGCGCCTCGGGCGCAAGACCTACCTGGTGGATGCCGCGCCTTCGGACGAGCGTCCGCTTTACGTTGCGTTTTCCAATACATCGGTCGGCTTGCTGGCGCTGGCGGGCGGACTGCTCGGCGTGTTGGCACAGGCGGCGGGCGTTGCCTGGGTCATAGCGGTGCTTGGTGCGATGGGGGTTCTGGCGGCGTTTGCCGCGCTCGCCATGCCCGAAGCGGAGCATATGCTGGCCTCGGGGACGGGGGGCGAATGATAGAATAGCAACCATTCGCTTTTGCCGGGTGGCGGCGCCCGGCGGTTGACGGGCACTGGACGAATGAGGGAGGCCACGGTCGGGATGACCAAGGTTCTGTTGGTGGACGATCATCAATTGGTGCGTGCCGGGATTCATCGGATCCTCGACGAGGCCGACGATATCCACGTGGTCGGTGAGGCCGAGTCCGGTGAGGAGGCCTTGCGGCTGGTGCGCGCCGAGTGTCCGGACGTGGTACTCATGGACGTGCACATGCCCGGCATCGGCGGCCTGGAGGCCACACGCAAACTGTTGCGTGTGGATCCGGGCCTGCGGGTCATCGCGCTGACCGTACATGTGCGTGAGCCGTACCCCAGCAGCCTCCTCGAAGCCGGGGCCATGGGGTACCTCACCAAGGGCTGCGACGAACGCGAGATCATTCGCGCGATTCGCACTGTGGCGGCGGGCCGGCGCTACATCGGTGCGGATATTGCCCAGCAGATGGCGATCGCCGGACTCGAGGGCGGCGACCGGCCCTTCGACAAGCTCTCCCAGCGGGAGATGCAGGTCATGATGATGGTCACCGAAGGCTATCGCCTCCAGGAGATTTCCGATCGCCTGTGCCTGAGTCCGAAGACGGTGAGCACCTATCGCTACCGCCTCTACGAGAAGCTCGGCGTCTCCAATGACGTCGAGCTTACCCGTCTGGTGATACGCTATGGGCTGGTCGACGGTGATGCCTGAACCGGACGAT
>CAZHBN010000234.1:0-6646 GCA_964530405.1 uncultured Ectothiorhodospiraceae bacterium | reverse complement strand
GAGATCAGCCCGTTCGAGATCGTGATCTTCGGCGGCAGCGGCGACCTGGCCATGCGCAAGCTTCTGCCCGCTCTCTACCGCCGCCACCGCGCAGGACAGCTGCCCGACGACGGGCGCATCGTGGGTACGGCGCGCAGTGCCATGGATCGCGAGCGCTACATCGCGGAAGTGGAAAAGAGCTGTCGCCGCTACCTGCCGGCCGACGAGTTCGAACCCGAAGCCTGGGCCAGCTTCGCCGAACGCCTGGACTTCGCCCGGGTCGACGCCACCGACGCGGACAGTTATACCAACCTGAGCGACTGCCTCGGCGAACCCGGTTACCGCAGTCGCGTGTTCTACCTCGCCACCAGCCCGAAGCTGTTCGTGGATATCTGCCGCTATCTCCAGCACGCGGGCCTGACCAACCGGGCCAGCCGCGTGGTGCTGGAGAAGCCGCTGGGGCACGACCTCGCCTCCGCCCAGGCTATCAGCGAGCAGATCGGCGAGATATTCGCCGAGGACCAGATCTACCGGATCGATCACTATCTCGGTAAGGAAACCGTCCAGAACCTGATTGCGCTGCGTTTCGGCAACGCACTGTTCGAGCCACTGTGGCGGCGCGAATGGGTGCGCGACGTGCAGATCACCGTCGCCGAGCAGGTGGGCGTGGAAAGCCGTGCGGGCTTCTATGACAATACCGGCGCGTTGCGCGACATGGTGCAGAACCACCTCCTGCAGCTGCTCGCCATCACCGCCATGGAGCCGCCCACGAGCATCGACCAGAACGCGGTGCGTGACGAAAAGCTCAAGGTGCTGCGGGCGCTGCTGCCACTACGTGGCCGCGACGCCATTCACAACACCGTGCGCGGCCAATACCGCGCCGGGGCCGTGAACGGGCAGCCGGTGCCCGGCTACCTGGAGGAGAACGACGTCACCGCCGAGAGCCGCACGGAAACGTTCGTGGCGCTCAAGGCGGAGCTCGGCACCTGGCGCTGGTCGGGCGTGCCCTTCTACCTGCGCACCGGCAAGCGCCTGCAGGAGCGCCTTGCCGAGATCGTGATCAATTTCCGGCAGGTCCCCCACTCCATCTTCGATGGCGTCTACGGGGCGAGCCAGCCCAACCGTCTGGTCATCCGCCTGCAGCCCGACGAGGGCATGAAGCTCTACGTCATGGCCAAGGCGCCCGGCGACGAGATGCGGCTGCGCCCGGTTTCCCTCGACCTGGACTTCGCCGAGACATTCAAGCAACGCCAGGCAGACGCCTACGAGCGCCTGCTAACCGACGTCCTGCGCGGGAGGCTGACGCTGTTCATGCGGCGCGACGAGCTCTACGCGGCCTGGGAATGGGTCGAGCCCATCCTGGAAGCGTGGGAGAACATCGGCGACGCGCCCAAATCCTACACCGCTGGCACCTGGGGACCCGCCGCCTCCAGCGCCCTACTCGGCCGCGACGGTGCCGCCTGGCACGAGGAGAGCTGAATTGAGCGCACGGGATCGCATGACACACGCGCGACGCTTCGACGACGGTGCCTCCCTGTCCGCGCAGCTTGCCGAGTCGGTGGCGGCCGACCTGACCCGGGCCGTTGCCGAGCGGGGCGCGGCAAGCCTGGTCGTCTCCGGCGGCCGCACACCGGTGCCCTTCTTCGAGGCCCTGGCGGCCTGCACACTTGACTGGTCACGGGTGAGCATCACGCTCGCCGACGAGCGCTGGGTGGCGGAGGACGACGCGGCGAGCAACACCGCGCTGGTGCGCGAGCACCTGTTGCGGGGACCGGCGGCCGCGGCCACGTTCGTGCCGCTATACGACGGCAGCGCGGATCCTCAGAGTGGTCTGGCCAGCTGCCGCGAGGCGCTCGCGGGGTTGCCCTCGCCGCTGGACGTGGTGATTCTCGGCATGGGCGGCGATGGACACACCGCCTCGCTCTTCCCTGATACCGACTTCCCGGACGTGGACGATCCAGCGCCCTGCTGCGTGGGCACGGCCCCGAGCGAGCCACGAGCGCGCATCAGCCTGACACCGTCACGCCTGCTCGACAGCCGCCGGATCATCCTGCACATTACCGGGCCGGAGAAATGGGGCGTTCTCGAGCAAGCCTGCGAGCCAGGCCCCGCGCGAGCCCTGCCCATCCGTTTATTCCTTCACCAGCAGCGGACCCCGGTCGATGTCTTCTGGTCACCCTGATGCTACGCCCCGGCTGATTGCGGACGTGGGCGGCACCAATGCCCGCTTCGCCCTGGTCTTCCCGGATCGGCCCGAGCCGCGGGACATCCGCCGACTACCCACCGCGGACTTTCGCGACTTCGCCTCGGCAGCCCAGGCCTACCTGGAGGCGGTAGCGCCGCCGGCGCACCCGACCCACGGGCTGTGCGCCATCGCCACCCCGGTGCTCGGGGACTGGCTGGCCATGACGAACTCCCCCTGGGCTTTCTCGGTGAGTGACAATCGCGACCGCCTGGGGTTGGAACGGCTGACCTTCATCAACGACTTCGCCGCGCAAGCACTCGCCGTACCCCACCTGCAGCCCGAGGAATGCACGCGCATCGGCGCCGGCACGCCGGAGGCCGACCGGCCCATTGGCGTGCTCGGTCCGGGGACGGGGCTCGGGGTTTCCGTGCTGGTTCCGTGCGCGACCGGCTGGCACGCCCTGGAGACGGAGGGGGGGCACACGACTTTCGCCCCCAACAGCGACCGGGAGGGCCAGGTAGCCGCCCGCATCCGTGCACGCTACGGCCATTGCAGCATCGAGCGCGTGGCCTCGGGAATCGGTCTGACAGCCGTGTATGCAGCGCTGTGCGAGCTCGAAGGCGAAGAGTGCCTCGACCATCTCCCCGCCTCGGCGATTACGCGGGCCGCCGCCGAAGGGCAGCCGCTGGCCCACGAGGCGGTGGTGCTGTTCTGTGATGCGCTGGCCACCATGGCCGGCAACGTCGCTCTGGCCACCGGCGCGCGCGGAGGCGTCTATCTCTGTGGCGGCATCCTCCCGAAACTCGGTGCGCTGTTCGATGGCGAGCGTTTCCGCGAGCGCTTCGAGGCGAAGGGTCGCGCGTGTGAGTATCTCCGCCGTATCCCGATCTGGCAGGTTCACGCGGCGGACCCGGCACTGGCGGGGCTGGCCCACGCCGTGCAGGAGGTCCCATGATCGGCACCCCCGAGACGGGCGAGCGCGGCGGTAGCACCCTGGTCGCACGTATCCGCGCCATGCTCGACGGTCTGCGCCAGGCGGAGCGTCGGGTGGCGGAGCTGGTGGTGGAGCATCCCCACGACGTCGCCTCCGCGCCCATCGCCCAGGTCGCCGCCCACGCCGGGGTAAGCGAGCCCACCGTGATCCGCTTCTGCCGGACGATGGGCTACGACGGGTTTCAGCAGTTCAAGCTGGAGCTCACGCGCAGCCTGGCCGCCGGCGTGCCATTCGTGTTCGAGGGCGTACGCCCGGACGAGACCACTGCCGACCTCACCGCGAAGGTCATCGATCGCTCGATCGCCACGCTGGTGCAGGTGCGCAATCACCTCAACCCGAACCAGCTGGATCAGGCCATCGACCACCTCGCGGCGGCGAGCCGCATAGAGTTCTACGGCCACGGCGCTTCGGGCATGGTGGCCATGGATGCCCAGCACAAGTTCTTCCGGCTGGGCATCCCCACGGTCGCTTACACCGACGCACACGTACACGGCATGTCCGCCTCCATTCTGCCGGCCGACGCCGTGGTGGTCGCCATCTCACACACCGGCCGCAGCGCGGAGCTGCTCGACAGTGCCGATCTCGCGCGGGACGCCGGCGCACGGGTCATCGCGATCACCGCGGCCGGCTCGCCGCTCGCCGAGCACGCCGATCTGACGCTGTTCGCCGACGTGCGCGAGGACACCGATGTCTACACTCCCATGACCTCCCGCATGGCGCATCTGGCGATCGTCGATGTGCTATCCGTCGGCGTCGCCCTGCGCCGGGGCCCGGAGCTTCTCAGCAAGCTCGAGCGCACCAAGGGTCGCCTCCGCGAAAAACGCCTCGCCCGCTGAACGGCGGTATGCAGCGCTTGGATGGGCGCAGCACGCTGGTATCATGATTCGTAACCGAATCGTTGCAGGCCCATAGGGCCTGTTGTCGTATCGACAGCGCGCCGCCCCAGGCGGCCGATCGCCCAGGCTAGGCGTGGGGAGTGATATCCGGTGGTTCCGAATAAGCGACGAGTAACGACGCCAAGGCGCATGTCAGGTGCTCTCGTATGGGCGGGAGTCATAGTCGGGCCATGCGATGGCGTTTGCTCGTGTAATGGGGCCACACTGGACTCGCACCGCTCTGGCTTGACCGAACGTGGCTCGGGTGCGCCGTGCCGTAAATGCAAAGCGGACCCCTATCATGACTGAAACGAACCGCCCTGATGCCGCCCTGGTCGACGGCCTCGCCCTCATGCTCAACGAGACCGCTCAGCAATGGCGTCAGGCGCTCGATGTGCGTTTGCGCCCGCTGGGGCTCAGTCAGGCGAAATGGCGTACCCTGCTCAACATCTCTCGTGGCGGCGAAGGGCTGACGCAACGTGAGCTGGCCGCTCGCACTGGAATCGAGCCCCCGACCGTGGTTCGCCTGCTCGACCGCCTCGCCGCCGACGGCTGGATCGAACGCCGCGCCTGCCAGGAAGATCGCCGACGCAACCGTATCTACCTCACCGAACGCGCCCACCGCATGCTCGACCGTATCATGGCGGTTGCCGCGGAGCTTCGCGAGGAGATGGTGGAAGGGCTCGACGAGGAGGATATGCGCACAACGCTCCGCGTGCTGCGCTACCTGCGTGAACGTGCCGCGACCATCACCGAGCAGGAGCGCCAGCGCGACTGACACGCCCCCGCCTCCGGGTCTCAGACGCCCCAGGCCTTGGGGTAGAGGCTCGCGAGGGCTACCTCTGGGCGATCCAGTGCGCCGCGGGTGCAGGCGACGCCGATACCGAAGCCGCGGTGACGCACCAGGACGTAGCCGCGCGAGCCAATGCGGCCCAGTGCCCCAGGCGTGCGGGTTAACGGCTCGCGACGCATGAATGCGGCAAGCTCATCCGTATCCAGGTCCAAGCAGTTCCTGGTCGCCTGCGCCCCCAGGGCCATCGCCGCGGCCGTCGTGGGTTTCGGGGGCCGCGCCTGCAGCCCCACCACCGGCAACCCCGTCGATTGCACCTCCAGCTCCGCCGGCAGACGATGGTCGGCACTGGCGAGTTGCAAGTACCGGCCGCTGCCGGCCACCGCAGTCAACCCCTGAGTGGCCGCCTCGGGCAGGCCGAAACGCTCGGCAAGCGCAGCGAGCTCCGAGGAATCGGCTACGGGCGGCGGCGCGTGATCACCGTGAGTTTCCGCGCCGTCGACCTTTTCGAGAACGGCCACATAGAACCCACCGGTATCGTTCTGGTGGGGCCACACACGGGCGGTATCGGCCACCGCATCGTCATACGCCATCCCTGCCCATTCGGTCACGCCCGGCGAGGCATCGACGCCGGGCAGTCGTGCCACCCGGACGCGAAGCCTCCCGGGAAAGGCGCGCAGGACCGCGTCCACCACCGCTTCGTTTTCCTCGGGCGCAATGGTGCACGTGGAGTAGACGATACGCGCCCCCACCGCGGCGAGACGCACGGCACGCGTAAGCAGCTGGCGTTGCCGGTGGGCGAGGCGTTCGCGCATGGCGTCGTCGGCGATCTGCAACGCCCGTTGCCCGCGCTCTCCCCGGCCCTTGCGCCAGATTCCCTCGCCGCTGCAGGGCGCGTCCACGAGCACGCGATCGAACGGACCATTGCGCAAGGAAAGATCCTGGCCCGGTGCCAGTGTAACGGTGACGTTCGCCAGTCCCAGCCGCTTGACGGTCCGACGCAGTGCCGCGAGTCGCCCCTTCTGGACCTCATTCGCGTGCACCGTGCCGGTATTGTTCATGGCCACGGCGATCTGGGCAGTCTTGTTGCCGGGTGCCGCACACATGTCCAGGACCCGTTCACCCGGCTGGGGGTCCAGCAACATTACCGGCACCATCGCCACCTCTTCCTGGGGCTGGTAGAGGCCGGCGGCGTGCCCCCAGTGCGCCCCCGCCCCCACGCCCTCGGGCATGCGCAGGGCTTGGGGATGCCACGGCACCGGCGTCGTCTCGATACCCGCCTCAGCGAGCAAGGGGCGCAGTCGCTCTCGCCCGATCCGCCAGGAATGCGCCCAGACGGTGGTCGCGAGCGGACGACTCAGGCTCTCGAGAAAGGCGTCCCAGTCCGGAACGATGGCGTGGTAACGGGCATAGACTTGACGCGCCACGGCGTGAGTACTCAGCTTCGACATGGACTCCGGCTGGCTGGTCTGCCCGTCTCGCCGCACCACCCGGAATGACCCGTTCGCGGCAGGCATGTGGCAGTGTGTTGGCGTCCACGGGTTCCGACCCCGTGGCGTGCGGCTCGTTGGCGAGGCGGCCACCGCATGGCAGCGTATTATGCCATCGATGCGTCCACGCTTCAGGCCGCTTCGCCCGCGAGAAACGCTCGGGCATATCCGCGGAATGCGTCGTGATCGTCCGCGCTTAGCAGGCTTTCCCGCGCGCGGTCCACGCAGGTCTGGCCGGTCTTCTCGACCACACGCGGCAACAGTGCGTTGAAGAAGGCCCGGTCGAACTCCGGGTGCCCCTGCACGGTCAGCACGCCGGGTGCCGCTGTCAGA
>CAZHBN010000233.1:0-6687 GCA_964530405.1 uncultured Ectothiorhodospiraceae bacterium | reverse complement strand
CATCACCTCGGCCCGGTTCGTGCTCCACACCATGCCGGCGCACATGCGCACGGTGTGCCTGGAATTCTACGGCTACGACCTGCACGAGGCCGTGCCGGCGATCGTGGAAATCGTCGACGACCTGCAGGGCGACGACAGCGTCAAGCTCGCCGGCCTGGAGCACCTCGACGAGCGCTACGTGCGCGCGGTGGGCTACGCGCCCAAGGGCGCCCGCGGCGAGAAGCCCAAGATGGTGCTCGTCGCCGATCTCGCCGCCGACGACGAGAACGCCTGCGCCGAGGCCGCCTCGCGCATGGTGCGCCTGGCCAACAAGCGCAACGCCGACGGCTTCATCGCCGTCTCCGCCGAGGCACGCAAGACCTTCTGGGCGGACCGCTCGCGCACCGCGGCCATCGCCTCGCACACCAACGCGTTCAAGATCAACGAGGACGTGGTCATCCCCCTCGACAAGCTCGCCGAGTACAGCGAGGGCATAGAGCGGATCAACATCGTCCAGTCCCTGAAGAACAAGCTGCGCCTGCTCGATGCCCTGCGCGAGCACCTGAGCGGCCGGCTGCCGGAGCTCAAGCAGCGCCCGGACTACCTGGACCGCGAGCACTACGAGGCGTCGGAAGAGGGCGGCTCGATTCTGCATCGCAAGTGCATGTCCGCCGTGGAGCATCTGACCGCGGTCTCCGACCGCTGGCAGGCCATCCTCGACAACATGGACGGCGACCCGGTAGCGCTGGACGCGCTGCTGGACGACACCGCCCGTGCCGACCGGCGCGAGGGCGACACCATCGCCAACCTGCTGTTGCGCCGCAGCCTGCGCATCTCCTATCGCCGCGAAGTGGAAACGCGGCTGAAGGAGATCTTCGACGGCCGCGACCTGGAGCCGGTGCGCAAGAAGATCGACGCCATCCACCAGGAGGTGCTCTCCAGCCGCCTGTTCGTGGCGCTGCACATGCACGCCGGCGACGGCAACGTGCACACCAACATCCCGGTGAACTCCAACGACTACGAGATGATGCGCGAGGCTGACCGCATCGTGGATCAGGTCATGGCGTTCGCCGGCGAGTTGAACGGCGTGATCTCCGGCGAGCACGGCATCGGCATCACCAAGATGCAGTACCTGGATTCTGCCGTCTCCGAGCGCTTTGCCACCTACAAGCACCAGGTGGACCCGGACGGTTGGTTCAACCGCGGCAAGCTGCTCAAGGGCTCCGGCCTCGCCGACGCCTACACGCCGTCGCTGCGCCTGCTCCAGCAGGAGGCGCTGATCCTGGAGGCTAGCGAGCTCGGCGAGCTCAACGACGACATCAAGGACTGTCTGCGCTGCGGCAAGTGCAAGCCCGTGTGCACCACGCACATCCCGCGGGCGAACCTGCTCTACAACCCGCGCAACAAGATCCTCGCCACGGGGCTGATGATCGAGGCGGTGCTCTACGAGGAGCAAACCCGCCGCGGCATCTCCCTGCAGCACTGGGAGGAGATGAACGACGTCGCCGACCACTGCACGGTCTGCCATCGCTGCGTCACCCCGTGCCCGGTGAACATCGACTTCGGCGACGTCACCGTGAAGATGCGCGGCATCCTCAAGAAGAAGGGCCACCGACGGTCCAGCCCCCAGACCGCGGCGTCCATGGCGTTCCTGAACGTGAAGGACGCACAGACCATCAACATCATGCGCAAGGGCATGATCGAGTGGGGCTACGGCGCCCAGCGCCTGGGCTTCAACATGGCGAAGAAGGTGGGCCTCGCCGGCAGCGGCGGCAAGCGGCCGGACGCCCAGCCCAAGAAACGCCCGCGCCATACCCGGGATCTCTCCAACGTCCCGGCGCAGGTCGTCCATTTCGTCAAGAAGCCCATGCCCGGCAACCTGCCGTCCAAGACCACCCGCGCCATGCTCGGGCTGGAGGACGACAAGGTGGTGCCCATCATCCGCAACCCGGAGAAGGTCACCGACGAGTCGGATGCCGTGTTCTATTTCCCCGGCTGCGGCTCGGAACGGCTGTTCAGCCAGATCGGCCTCGCCACCATGGCGATGCTTTACGACGCCGGCGCCCAGACCGTGCTGCCGCCGGGGTATCTCTGCTGCGGCTACCCGCAGACCTCCAACGGCGATATCGACAAGGGCCAGCAGATCACCAACGAGAACCGCGTGCTGTTCCACCGCGTGGCCAACACGCTGAACTACATGGACATCAAGACGGTGATCGTCTCCTGCGGCACCTGCATGGATCAGTTGCTGAAATACGAGTTCGAGCAGATCTTCCCGGGCTGCCGCCTGCTCGACATCCACGAGTACCTGCTGGAGAAGGGCTACAAGCTCGACGGCGTGGACGGGGTGCAGTACATGTACCACGACCCCTGCCACACCCCCATGAAGACCCACGACGCCCAGAAGACCGCCAGCACCCTCATGGGCAAGGAAGTGCCGCTCAACGACCGCTGCTGCGGCGAGGCCGGCACGTTTGCCGTCAGTCGCCCGGATATCGCTAGCCAGGTGCGCTTCCGCAAGGAAGAGGAATACAACAAGGGCCTCGAAGAGCTCACCGGCCAGCCCACCGCGGAGAAGGGCAAGGTCAAGATGCTCACCTCCTGCCCAGCCTGCCTCCAGGGCCTCTCCCGCTACGAGGACGATACCGGTGTGGAGGCGGACTACATCGTCATCGAGATGGCCAACCACCTCCTCGGCGAAGGCTGGCAGGAAGGCTTCATCAAGCAGGCCCAGGCCGGCGGCATCGAGAAGGTGCTGCTGTAAGGCGACACCACCACAGGGAATAGTCCCACAGAGGATCCTTCTCCCCTCGCCGACATAGTCGGGACACCCCCCCTCTCCCTTGACGGGAGAGGGGCCGGGGGAGAGGGTATATATCGGATCACCGAAAGGACACGATTGAGCAAGGGAGGGCGCTTCCGTGACACTCTGACGTTCATCCCCGAGATGCGATAGGCACGCTTTCGAAAAGGTCAGCGAGCCCAGCAAGCCATCGTGGCTGATTGCGAAGTCGCTGGACGATTTCGTGTTGACCCACCTTTGTTGTGGATCTTGTGGAAAGGAAACCATGAAGAAAATAATAATTTCCCTGTTTTTGTTGATTTTGCCTGTGGTGGCGCAGGCGGACATGGCGCAAGAAATCGCGCGGTGCGCTGAGAAAGAGGGCGATTTGGATCGTCTGTCTTGTTATGATGCAGTGGCTGAGAAGAATGGGGTGTCAAAGGCGCAAAATGAGCCTGCTGATGTTGACGGTGAAGGAAAATGGCAGGTTTCCGAAAAGACGAACCCCATAGACGATTCCAAGACTGTCGTGTTGGCGCTTGTTGCCGATTCCGGAAAGTCGAGATGGGGCAAACCGGTAGTTTTGATCGCCAGATGTAAGAGCAACGCGACAGATGTTTATATCAACTGGAATGACTATCTGGGAGATACCGCACGGGTGCTCACACGAATTGGTTCACAGGATGCGGTCACGAAGGAATGGAGTCTATCTACCAATAGTCAAGCAACGTTTCATCCGATAGGGGAGATCAGCTTTATCAAGGAGATGATGAAGGCCGATAAGCTCGTGGCACAAGTGACGCCCTACAACGAAAGCCCGATCACGGCTGTATTCGATACGGCAGGTCTGGATAATGCGATCAAGCCACTCCGGGAAACCTGCCACTGGTGATGCGTGAGCCTGTCGGGCGCTCTGGCAAGACGCGAGGAACGTGGAGTAACCAAAGTTCTACATGAACGACAAGCAACGCTGAGAGAGCGCCCGACAAACTCGCTGACACGTGGCATTACCTAGTAGTAAGGCGTCCAAATGCGTGCTTCGCGATTGATATATCGCCCTGCCGTTATCGACGATGCGTCCGGTATGGTGTTGGCCCATTATGCCTCCGTGCACGCCATGGCAAGCGATTACTACCCTGCCGATATCCTCCGTGCGTGGTCACCCGCGCCGGACGAGGCTCGTCGGGAATGGCTCGCTAACGTCATCGCGAACGATTCCACGCTCTGCGAAGTCGCCGTTGCAACTTCCGGTATTGTGGCGGGGTTTTGCATTGCGCTACCTGCGCAATCCCAGCTCAAGGCCCTGTACGTTCACCCGGAGTTTACCGACCACGGCATCGGTTCAGGCTTGCTCCGCAACGTGGAAGCGTGCTGCCTGTCCAACGGTGTCGATGAACTGGCGCTCAATGCGTCTTACAACGCAGAGAGTTTCTATCGAAAAAACGGCTATCAGAAGGTTCGAGACACCACACAGGCGCTCGCTGATGGCTCCGAAATGGGTGCGATCCTCATGATCAAGCGTTTGATGCGTTCGCCATGACAACGCGTCTCGGCAGACACGCTAGCGCGTGCTGATGCTTTGCTTTTTGGGGATATTGCGTGAGCGTCCCTGTACGCTGGAAGTTCGAAATAACGTTGTCATTGCCGAACCGTATTCGAATTGGGTTATTGGTCTTTTGGCTGATCGCACTCGCGGCATTGATGGCCGGCCCGACGGTCGGCGTCGCCGAGACCGTCAACGACGTCACCGGCCTGAACCCCATCGATGTAACACGCGTGGTTCGCGTCACGTCCGAGGAAAAGGTGCGCCGCGCGCTGCGGTATGCGGACGAGCGCGAACTGCCTGTGTCCATGGCCGGTGCCCGGCACAGTCAGGGCGGTCACACCGGTGCGCGTGACGGGCTCGTGCTCGACATGTCGGCTTACGACCGCGTTCTCGCCGTCGATGCCGAGCGGCGTGTGGTGCGGGTGCAGGCTGGCGCCACATGGGCGGACGTTCAGGCGGCGGTGAACCCCCTGGGGCTGGCGGTCGCTGTCATGCAATCGTCGAATATCTTCACCGTCGGCGGATCCATTGCGGTCAATGCCCACGGCCGTGATCCCCGGTATGGACCGGTCCTCGATACCGTAACGGAAATCCGGGTGATGCTCGCCTCGGGCGAGGTGGTAGAAGTAAGCCGCCGCCGGCAACCGAAGCTCTTCGAGGCGATGGTTGGGTCATACGGCCTCATCGGCGTCATCCTGGAGGCGGAGCTCCGGCTCGTCGACAATGCCACCCTGGAGAAGCGGGTAGAGTCGGTCGACTACCGAGACTATCCGGATTACCTGCGTGATCGAATAGTTGGGCGTGATGACGTGGAGCTGCATTTCGGGCGGCTTTCGATCGCGCCAGGGGATGATTTTCTCCGGGACGGGTACGTGGTGGACCATGTCCGTGTGGGGCCGGGCCCCGAGTCGCCACCGGAGTTGAAGCCGGAAGCGCATCGATTCCGCAATCGGCTGGTTTTCGATCTCTCGCGGGCATCAGATCTGGGGAAGTCGGTGCGCTGGGAACTGCAGCAACGCGTGGTGGACCCTGTCGGCGAGCGAAGCGTTGCCACCCGCAATGAGGCCATGCGGCCCCCCGTCCGTTTTCTCGAGCGGGACAGCGATGAGGATGCCGACGTGCTCCAGGAATACTTCGTGCCGCTCGAACGGTTCGAGCCGTTCATCGACGCCATGAGAACCATCCTCGCGGAGCACGACGTCAACCTGCTCAACGTTACGCTGCGCTATTTGCCAGGATTCGAGGCGACGGCGCTTCCCTACGCAACGCGGAATTCGGTGGCGGTCGTTCTGTACCTGAACGTACGGGCCGACGCACGCTCCCTGGCTGAGGCACGCCTTTGGACGCGCGCGCTGATACAGGCCGTGCTGGATAACGGTGGGAACTATTACCTCCCCTATCTGGGTTTCGCCGCACGTGGGCAGTTTCAGCGTGCGTATCCAGACGCCGATCGCCTTCTGGAACTGAAGGATACGTTCGACCCGGAGCACCGATTTCAGAACCGCTTCTACCGGCAGTACCTGCGTCCTGCGGACGCTGGTGGATAGCGTAGGGGGGGCGATGCTATGACCGGCGGTGCAGGACTGACGCCTCGGTCGCGATGGCATTTGTCTCACCGTCTCAGAATTCGGCGGAATCTGCGTATCTCTCACGGAGGCAGAGGGAGGTCGCTATCATGCTGGGCCTGACTCTTCCGATGTGTCGCCTTTAAAGGGAGCATGTGGTCCATGGCGTCTACGACGTTCAGGGTGTTCGGCACAGAAGTAGTCCTGCAATCGGCCAACGGTGTGTTCATGCCGTCCACCAACGGCTTGTTCTACGCGCGGCCTGTCTGCGTTGCCCCGGGGGAGCGCGTCATCGACATCGGCACTGGCTCGGGTGTCCTGGCCGTGGCCGCGGCGAGATGCGGTGCGCAGGTCTCCGCCACGGATGTCGATGCGCGCGCTGTCGCCGCGACAGCACGCAATGCCGCACTTAACGGGGTGTCTGTCGACGTGCGCCAGGGCGAGCTTTTCGCGGATTATTCGGGGCACTTCGATGTAATACTGGCCAATCTGCCCAACGAGATCGTCGCACCGGCGCATGTTCGCCACCTCCCGCCCGAGGATGCACGTGTCTTCGCCGGCGGGCAGGCCGGTAACGAACACCTGCTCGCGCTTCTCGACGCCGCCCCGGCCTACCTGGCACCGGGCGGGCGACTCTATCTAGCCGTCCACTCGCTCACGGACTACCACGCAACGCTTCAGGCGGCGGTGAGCCGGTACGCGACACGGTTGCTGGACATGGAAACGCTCCCGGTGAAGCCCTTCGTCACCGAGAATCTCGACTTTTACCGATCGCTGAATGAGGCCGGGGTGATCCAGATATTCCAGAACGGGAA